>JANYCD010000089.1 GCA_025360425.1 Sterolibacteriaceae bacterium | reverse complement strand
CCAGGTTCGGGTCAACTCCAACGGCCGTCTCCAGTTCAACAACAATTATTGCGGCTACGGCACGCAAGCCATCGGGCCGCCGCCGACCTATCCATATCCATACCCCGATGCGAACATGAATAACACCATGCGTATCTATGGCGCTGACTTTTGCGCTGCGGGCGGCGGCGCCGGTTGTTCGGGACGGGTCACCTACGCGCCGCTGGGCGTGTTTCCAAACCGTTCCTTTGTCGTCACGTGGTCGCAGATGCGGGAGTGGAATAGCGGCACGAGCCTGTTCAATGTGCAGGTGATCCTCTACGAAAACGGCGACTTCGTTTACCAGTACAAGGACATCGCCAATGTTTCGCAAGGCGCCGGCCAGGTCGGTTGGCAGGTATCCGCAGCCGACTATGGGTTGGTTGACTTGACGACGGTCAATTCATTGGCCTATACAGCGGTGCGTTTCTACAAACCGTCAGCGCCGATCGCCGAATATCGTCTGGACGAGTGTTCCGGCACCACGGCCAGCGATTCCAGCGGCAGTGGCTACAACGGCACACTCGCGGGTGCGGCCAGCGTGGCTGGCACCGGCCAGATTTGCACTGCCTACAATTTTGATGGTTCTACCGGGTATGTGGGCTTGCCCGCCAGTTTTCCCAAGCTTGGCAATGCAGCCGGCAACACCAGTTTTACCGTTACTGCATGGATCAATTCTTCCAATGTGGGCAAGTCAGGGCAGAGAATACTGGTGGACGACCAGAACAATACGGGTGGCTACGCCATCAGCCTGGGCGACGGTGGCAGCGGCACGGTCCGGTTTTTTTCACGCGCCGTGTCCCCGGTCATTTTTGATTCGCCTGCCGTCATCACCAATAACACCTGGTACTTCGTCGTCGCCATGCACGATGCTGTCGCTAAAACCAGAACGCTGATGATCTACGATGCCGGCGGTAGTTTGCTTTCGAATACAAGCCAAACCTATACCGGAACATGGGGTGTCGATGCCGGTACGGTAGCGATTGGCGGTGAAAATGCAGCATCGACAGAAAACTCCTCCGGTTTTCGTTTTGTCGGCAGGATTGATGAACTGCTGGTTTTCAACCGGGTGCTTGCATTGACGGAAATCACTGCAATGGCAAGCAATGAAGGCCAGGGGCTTCAGCGAGATGGCGCTTTGCGACTCTGCGCCATATGCAATGCGACGCTGGGGGCATTCAATGCTTTCGATACCGTTACAGCGGCCGGTTCAGTCACTGGCGTGATCAGGACCAAGATCGCCGGAGCCATGTTCGCCGCCAGCAGCGGCAACATCGACGTGGTGTCGCTCAGCGGCGGCGCATTGACAAACTTCAACGGCAACACGACGGTTCAGTTTCTGGATGCCAGTAATAACTCGGGTGCCATGGACACCAAGGGTTGTCGCCCATCGTGGAGCGTCATCACGACCGACGCGGGTTTGGCTGCTTTCACGCTTAATTTTCCCAACGTGAATCGGGTATCGATGCCGGCCAAGTCGCCGCTCAATTCCTGGCCTGAAGTGCGTGTCAAGGTGTTCGTCACCGCCACGCCGACCACCAATGGATGTTCGAGCGATGCCTTCGCCATTCGGCCTTCATATATCAGCACCAGCGGCGCTTCGGCGCGGGATGCGGATTGGCAGACCAGCGGCAACAGCCGTACGTTGAACAACCAGGGTGTCAATGGTGGCGCCGTCCACGCCGCCGGAAAACCGTTCTCGTTGTCCGGTTTGGTGGCCAATAACACGGCCAATAACGCCACCACCAACTATGCGGGTTCGCCCACGCTGGTGCCGGGCAACCTGGTATTGCCGGATCCGAGCTATTGCGCCACCAACGGGTTCCCATGCATTCCCGGTACGTTCAACGTCACCAGTTGGACTTATTTGAGCGGTGCGCTTTCGAGCACCACGGCAAGTTACAGTGAGGCTGGCGTCTTCAGTTGGGAAGTGGAAGATCGAAACTTTGCGAATGTGGACGCCGGCGACTCGCTCAAGGGTCAGCGCTACTTTCGTTCCAATGCGGTGATTTATACGGGGCGATTTGTTCCGGCGAGCTATCAGGTCAACGTGAATGCGCCGGTGTTGCAGACCTTCGGCTCTGCATGCGCCACGCGCAGCTTTACTTACATGGGGCAACCGTTTGGCTACAGCACGCCTCCCATCGTGACGGTTACCGCCGTCAACGGCGCTGCCACGCCTGCCACGACATTGAATTATCTTGGCACCGTTGGCAGCGGCGGCATCTGGAAACTGGCGACGCCACTTGCCTACAATAGTGCCGTCTGCGTTTCCGGGTCCGCAACCTGCGCGACAACCCGTCAGAATGCCGTGGCTTCACCGGCCACCACACTGACGACGACTTACACTTTGTCAGGCGCTTCATCTCCGGGTTGGATCAATTTCAGTTTGTCTGCCCAGCCGTCGGTGCCAGTGGTCAATAACAATAATGGTTCAAGTACGCTCACCTATGGTTCCGGTGAAAATCTGACCGTGTATCGCAATACTCCGCAAGTCCCATTCGCCGCGACAGTTAATCTGGCTTTGCAGCTCAGTGATTACAGCGAGTCGGCTGTAGCAGGTAATCCGGGCTATGCGGGCAGTCCTGCGCAGTTGCCCATCACGGGAAACTTGACGGCGATGCCAATCGTGTTTGATTCGGGCAATACCTTCAACTACGGACGCTTGAAGTTGTCGAGTGCCTATGGGTCGGAATTGTTGCCCTTGCAAATACCCGTGCAGGCCGAGATTTATAACGGCACCACCTGGCTGACAAATACAGCCGATTTCTGCACCGCCATTCCTGCCAATGCGGTTGCTGTTCCTCCACTGGGCGGACAACCGGTGACAGTCGCTTCGGCGGTGACACTCAGTGGAGGCAAGTCGAACTTCAAACTGACGCAGGGTGTGACCAAATTTAGCGGGAACATAAATATTGCCTTGAACCTCGCAGGTTCAGGCCCGGGTGCCAATGATAAGAGTTGCATCACATGGGGGGCGCAACCAGCATCGTCATCGGCCGCGTTGCCGTGGCTGCAGTTTCCTTGGTGTGCCACAGGAGTTGACCCCAATGCACGCGCAAATTTCGGCACTTCCAAAGCACCTTATCTGTATTTGCGCGAACGTTACTGAAAACTTCCGCGGCAGTTCGCGGGGCTACAAGCTGGTCACAGCAGGTGATCGTTGCCGCTGCCTGAGCCACAACAGGCGCAAGCCCAACAGCGCGCTGAGCACTGCGGCGTAAATTGCCGGTTGTGTAATGTCCAGCTTCACCATCCACCAGAAATGCAGCACGCCGAGTGCGCCGATGATGTAAATCGCGCGGTGCAGAAATTGCCAGCGCTTGCCGCCCATGCGGCGAATCATGGCGTTGTTGGAGGTGATGGCCAAGGGCACCAGCAATGTGTAGGTCAGCATGCCGACGGTGATGAAAGGACGCTTGATGATGTCCTTGGCGATCGCGATCCAGTCGAAAAACTGGTCGACCCAAATGTAGGTGGAAAGGTGCAGGGTGGCGTAAAAAAATGCATACAGACCCAACATGCGCCGCAGCGTCATCAGCCAGGTCCAGCCGGTGAGTTTGCGCAGCGGAGTGACGGCGAGCGTGATGAGCACAAAGCGCAGTGCCCAGTCACCCAGCGCACGGATGACGAACTCGATCGGGTTGGCGCCAAGCGTGTCGTTCCATATGCCCCATGCGAGTCTCGCCAGCGGAATCAGGCAGAGCAGAAACACGATGACCTTAACCGTGCTGCGCTGACGAGCCGAAAGCTGCATCAGTAATTCTTCCGCAGGTCCATCCCGGTATAGAGTGCTGCGACCTGATCTCCATAGCCGTTGAACATCAGCGTCTTGCGCTTGAAGAATTCGCCGATGCGCCGCTCTGAAGATTGTGTCCAGCGCGGATGATCGACTTCGGGATTGACGTTGGAATAAAAGCCGTATTCCGATGGCCCCGCTTTCATCCACGAACTGACCGGTTCCTTGTCGACGAAGCGAATGGTCACGATGGACTTGGCGCTCTTGAAACCATATTTCCACGGCAACACGACACGCACCGGCGCGCCGTTCTGGTTGGGCAGCACTTCGCCGTAAAGGCCGACCGCCACGATGGCCAGTGGGTTCATGGCTTCGTCGATGCGCAGGCCTTCGGTGTAAGGCCAGTCGAGTGAGCCAAAGCCACTGAGGCCGGGCATGGTGTCTTTTTGAACGACGCTGACAAATTCCACATACTTGGCGCTGCCCAGCGGCTCCACGTGTTTGAGCAAGGTGGAGAGCGGGAACCCGATCCAGGGGATGACCATGCTCCAGGCTTCCACACAGCGCAGCCGGTAGATGCGCTCTTCAAGTGGCGCGAGTTTGAGGATGTCATCGATGTCCAGTGTTTTGGGTTTCTTGACCAGACCTTCGATGCTGATTTTCCACGGGCGCGCGCGGAATTTACCGGATGTTTCTGCCGGATCGGACTTGTCGGTACCGAACTCGTAAAAATTATTGTAGGTGGTCACCTTGCTGTAGGGCGTTTGCGCATCGGTCGCGGCGTAGGGGCCGGGGCGGATGCCGGCCAGCTTTGCATTGGCGAACGCTTCGGGCAGCATCGCACCCAGTGCCGCAGCGGTGGACAACCGCAAAAAATCGCGGCGGCGTTCAAACAGACCACGCGGGGTAATTTCGGAGGGCAGGTAATCGTTGGGGCGTTTTATCAACATGGTGAATCTCCTTTAACGATTGGTCGCCCCGGAGCGACGATCCTTACAGGCTTCCGTAAGAATGCAGGCCCGACAGGAACATGTTGACGCCGAGGAAAGCGAAAGTCACCACGACCAGCCCGACGACCGCCCACCACGCCAGGATGGCGCCGCGCAGCCCCTTGGTCAGGCGCATATGCAGCCATGCCGCGTAATTGAGCCAGACGATTAGCGCCCAGGTTTCTTTCGGATCCCACTGCCAGTAGGTGCCCCAGGCTTCGGCTGCCCACAACGCGCCGAGGATGGTGGCAATGGTGAAAAAGCCGAAGCCGACCGAGATTGCCTTGTACATCAGGTCTTCCAGTATGGCCGGCTCCGGCAGGCGACTCGCCAGAATGCCCTTGGAACGCAGTATCCATGCCACGCCAACCATAGCGGACAGCGCGAACGATCCGTAGCCGATGAAGTTGGCTGGCACGTGAATTTTCATCCAGTAGCTCTGCAGCGCGGGGATCAGCGGCTGGATTTCGTAGGCCTCGCGCGAAAATGTGTACCACAGCAAAAACCCCACCGCCGTCGAAATCACCAGCAGCACGAAACCGCCCAGACGCCGCGTGTTGTAACGTTTTTCGTAATGCAGATAGAGCAGGGCAGTGATCAGGCAGAACAGGACGAAGACTTCGTAGAGATTGCTGACCGGAATGTGGCCGACATCTGCGCCGATCAGGTATGACTCGTACCAGCGTACCAGCATGCCGGTGAAGCCCATCGTCACCGCACACCAAGTCAGCCCGGTACCGGCCTGTTCTGCGAAGTCGGAGCGGGCCAGCAGGCCCAGCCAATAGGTTACGGTAGCCATGAAAAAAAGTGCACACATCCAACCGATGGCAGTCTGGCTGGAGAGAAAGTACTTCAGGAAAAAGGTTTGGTCAGCGCGTGCAAGATCGCCGTGATAAAGGTTGATGCCGAGCAACGCCAGCAAGGCGACCACCCCCATCAGATTGCGCACACCGTTTGACCGCCAGGCAAAACCGATGAAAACCGGAATGGCGCCGATCAGTATGGCCTTCTCGTACACATCCATGTGCGTGCCGTAAAGGTCGAGGACGTAGGCGCCACCAACGAGCAGCAGAAATGCGGCGAGCCAGTCGAGCGGCTTGAGCCGGATCAGCAGTGAAGGATTAGCTTGTACGAGGTCCATGATCGTGTTCCGTCAGCAATTGCACCAGGTTGTCGCGGTGTCGGGCGAAGGCTTCCTCGAAGTCCAGCGTCTTGCGATTGGCCGCCATGGCCAGCAGCACTTCACCCGAATCTTTGATCAGCAGGAACAGCCTTCGTTCCCGGATGTAGAGCATGCAGAATACTCCAGCCACCAGCAACGCGCAGCCGAGGAATACGATGTACTTGCCGGGTGAGCGCGTCGCCTGGATCACGCTGGCCTTGACCTCGTCGAAGCCGGTGAGCTCGATAAACAGCGGTGCGCCATAGTGGAAGCTGTCGGAAACGCTGCCGAGCAGATCGTTGACATACGTGGCGTGCTGTTGGGTAATCGTCAGCGGCAGCAGATGCTGCTGTTCGCGCTTCAGTTTCCATGCCTCCCAGGTGGCGCCTTGCAGCACCTTGACGAAAACCTCGGCCGCCTTGTCCTGCTCCGCCTTGGGTACGGTATCGCGGATGAACTTGTCCATGGTTTCATAGCCGCCGTTGGCGAACAGTTCCAGCGTGCGCGCCGCGGTATCGGTCAGCTTGGTCTTCATGGTTTCCGAAACCGCGTCGCCCTTCATGGCAGACGCGGTGAACCGCTGTGCGATGATGTTGCGCTGCGCCGGATCGGTCAGCATTGCGCGCAAGGCGAACCAGGTGTCGAGTTTGCCTTCGTCATCGGCCGGAATGCGCAGATAACGGAAAGGCTCGGCGCCGGATTCACGCAGGCCGGCCATGAAAAAACCACGCCCATCCTGTTCCAGCGGCAGCATGTAGTTGTTGTACTCATGCGCCTGGCCTGCCGCATCGCGCAGCTTGAAATCGATACTGGGGCCAACGTTGCGCAGATCACGCTTGGTGGGTGACTTCGCGCCGCTGCCCATGTGTCGCGAGAGCTTGGCAAGCGTACTCGCGTCGACAATATCCGCACCAAGGTTTTCGACATTGATCGGTCGAAAACTCACCAGTTCCAGAGTGAGTGGCGTGCTCTGTCGCGTGAGCTTGAGTGACGTGCCAACTTCGCCATTCATCACCAGCGACTCGGCCGACCCCGGAGCAAAGCTGTGTGCCTTGAGTTGCAATTTTGAGCCGCCGTCATCGAAGCTGGCCTGATAAAGCGTGACCCCCTTGTAGGCGAACGGCTTGTTGACCTCGATGGTGCGCTCGAAACGTTCTCCCGTCTCCTTGTCGATCAACACGATGTCGCTGGCGAATCGCTTCGGCGCACCGGTCGAATAGAAGTCGATGTGAAATTTTTTCAGCATCAGTTCAAATGGCAGTTCCTGCAACAGGATGCCGTCACCGACATTGATGGTCGCGATGGAGGAGCTTTTTCCTTCGGGTAGAAACACGTTGCCGCGATAGCTCCAGTGGTCGGGTCCCATCCGGCTTTGCGGCGGAATTTCAGAGAGCGACAGACCGGAGTTCGCGGGACGTGTATCGCCGAACATCATTTGCAACTTGAGCGGCATGTCGCCGTCGAGCAGGCCGCCGAGACAGATGGTGACGATGGCGGCATGGGTCAAAATATAACCGGCACGATTCCAGCTGCCGGACTTGGCGGCGATCAGCGTGCCTTCTTCGCTTTTGTTGGTGCGCGCCTCAAATCCCTCGACTGCAAGGTAGTGGTTGGCGCGCTGTGCTGCCGCATCTGTGCCCAGCGCGGTGTGCAGAGTGGCTTGATGTGCGAACTGGCGCAGCGAAAACTCTTTCGCCTTTTCACGAAAGCTGCGCATTTCCTGCAGCATCTGCGGCGCCTGACGATAAATGCACGAACAGGTGGACACGACCAGAAAAACCAGAATGGTCAGGAACCAGCCAGCGTGATAGACCGAATATAGGCCGAGTTTTTCGAAGACCGGAAACCAGAACTGGCCAAACTGGTTGAGATAGGCGTTATAGGCTTCGTTCTGTTTCAGTACCGTGCCGATGACCGACGCAATCGCCAGCACCGTCAACAGGCTGATGGCGAAGCGCATCGAGCTCAATAGTTCGTAGCAGTTACGGGCGAAGGTTCGGGTCACGCGGGGTTACGGCAGGTCAAAGAAAAAAAGGGTGGCCGTGCCACCCTTTTTCAAGCAACGCATTTTGGAAATGTTTAGCGCAATCCGGCAACGTAGTCTGCGACTGCCTTGATTTCGGCATCCGTCATTTTGACGGCGACGCTGCGCATGGTCTTGTTCGGATCATTGGCGCGACCGGCCGGATCCTTGGGATCGCCGCCAGCAGCGCGGAAGGCTTTCAATTGTGCCGCAGTGTATTCGGCAAACTGACCGGCCAGTCGTGGGTATTGAACCGGAGTGCCACCCCCGGCCGGGCCATGGCAGGCAGCGCAGGCAGGCAGGCCTTTGGATTGGTCACCACCACGATAGAGCTTTTGGCCGAACTCAACCGTTTCCTTGTTCTTTGCGATGTCGCTCTTTTGGGCTTGCGAGGCAAACCAGGCGGCGACGTTGCGCATGTCATCGTCGGAGAGAGGTGCCGACATGCCGGCCATGACCGGGTTGGCGCGCTCGCCGCTCTTGAAGTTACGCAGTTGCTTGACCAGATATTCCGCATGCTGACCGGCCAGCTTGGGGTAGGTCGAGATCATGCTGTTGCCGTCCGCGCTGTGGCAGGCAACGCACATTGCAGCGGTTGCCTGACCCTTGACCGGGTCGGCCTTCGGCAGGGCGGTGGCGGGTTCGTTGGCTTGCGCCGCAGCACAGGCAAAAAGGAACAGCGGCAGCAGCAGAAAACGCTTCATCATGACACTCCTTGGCGCGATGGGTTACATAACCTGCTATTCTATAACAGCCAGTAGTATCACGCATCTGCCGGCTGTTGCCGGAGCCCCCATGTCCCTATTCCGCCATGCGGTTTTCGAGATTTCCGTCGCCCAGCCGACGGGCCTGCCGGAATCCCGCACCCCTGAAATCGCCTTCGCCGGCCGCTCCAATGCCGGAAAGTCCTCTGCCATCAATACTCTGGCGGGGCATACACGCCTCGCGTTTGTCTCCAAGACACCAGGCCGTACCCAACTCATCAATGTATTCCGCCTCCGCAACGGCGCGGCAATGATCGACCTACCCGGCTATGGCTATGCAAAGGTGCCTGAAGAAGTGCGCAGTCAATGGCGCGGATTGCTTGAACACTACCTGACGCTGCGAGAAAACCTCGCCGGCCTGGTCCTGATCATGGATGCACGCCGGCCATTTACCGACCTCGACCGACAAATGATCGCGTGGTTCGGCGCCACTGGAAAACCCATCCACTGCCTGCTCACCAAGTCCGACAAACTGACCCGCACCGAACAAACCGCCACCCTGCGCGAGGCAAAGACCGTCGCGGCGGAAATCGGTGGAAAAATCAGCCTGCAACTTTTCTCCAGCCTGAAAAAAACCGGCATGGAAGAGGTAGAAAAAGTCGTCGGCGAATGGCTCAACGCATATGTCGCCGAGCACGAGAGCCAGTAACAAATCGCGGGCAAAGCCCCACGAGATACTTAGTCACCCCTTCTCGACGGAGACACCCGGACGGGTGCGGGAAGGGGGCAGGGGGAAGGCCCATCAGTTCCCCCTAGGGGCTTGTTTTTTGCGCTTCGCGCAAAAAACAAGCCCCCGGCTAAAGGGGAGAAAGCCGGGGGCTCAATGCCTTAAAGGAAATTAAGGCACCCGCTCAGGGAGGTGAAGCGGGAGACAGCGCAATGCCATCTGCAAGGTATGATAGAAATCCCGAAATAAAGTTCCGAAAATTTTTCGCGGCTTAAAACCATGAATACAAAAGGCGCATTTCCCGGTACCCGGATGCGGCGCATGCGCCGCGATGGGTTTTCCCGTCAATTGATGCAGGAAAGCCGGTTGGACGTCGCTGACCTGATCTATCCGATATTTATATTGGAGGGCAAGAACAAGATCGAGTCGGTAGCTTCCATGCCCGGGACCGAACGCTACACGCTGGATCATTTGCTGCCGGTTGCAGAACGGGCGGTAGAGCTAGGTGTACCTGCGCTGGCACTGTTCCCGGTGATTGATCCGTCGTGTAAAACGGCGGATGCCGAAGAGGCTTGGAATCCGCAAGGGTTGATGCCGTCGGCCGTCGCCATGCTGAAAAAAGAGTTTCCCCAACTGGGGGTTATCACCGACGTGGCGCTGGATACCTACACCAGTCACGGTCAGGACGGACTTATCGCCCCAGACGACCCCAAAGGGTATGTGCTCAATGATGAGACCCTGGATGCGCTGGCCAAACAGGCCCTGTGCCACGCCCAGGCTGGCGCTGACGTGGTGGCGCCTTCGGACATGATGGACGGTCGCATCGGCTTTATCCGTCGCGCGCTGGATGGCGAGCGGTTGATCCACACCCGCATCCTCGCCTACTCTGCCAAGTACGCGTCAGCGTTCTACGGCCCGTTCCGTGACGCGGTGGGTTCAGCGGCAAACTTGCGCAGCGGCGTGAGCAAGGGCGACAAGCGTACCTACCAGATGGATCCGGCGAATTCCGACGAGGCCTTGCGCGAGGTGGCGCAGGATCTGGCGGAAGGCGCGGATATGGTCATGGTCAAGCCGGGTATGCCTTATCTCGATATCGTGCGTCGGGTGAAAGATGAGTTTGGCGTACCCACATTCGCGTATCAGGTCAGTGGCGAATACGCCATGCTCAAGGCGGCTTCGGCAAATGGCTGGCTGGACCACGATGCCGTCGTGATGGAATCCCTGCTGGCGTTCAAACGGGCGGGTGCGGACGGGGTGTTGACCTACTTCGCGCTTGAAGCGGCGAAACTCCTGAAGCGCAGCCGATAAATACCGCTACGGAGAAAAACGGCGTATGACATGGAGCCGCGGCGAACACTCGTCACCCTTTTCCGTGGGAAGAGGGCTGGAGTGAAGGTACAACCCAGCCACAGCAGTGGCTATTGCTTTAGCAATAGCCACTGCTGTGGCCAAAGCGCCAGCGGATCATCCTTGAAACCGCTTTTGACGAAGCGATGCCAGCGACCAATGGCATAGCAAACCAACGCATCCGCATGCGCGGAAAAATCGTGCTCCGCCGGCAGGCTGCCCTGTGTCGCGCCGATCTTCAGACTTTGTTTGATTGAGGCGCCAATTCTTTCCAGCAACTGATTGATGCGAATCTGCAAGCGCGGATTTTCATGCACCAGCGCATCGCCGATCAGCACGCGGGTCAGGCCGCGGTTTTTCTGCGCGAAGCGCAGCAAGGTTGCCATCACCAGTTCTGCCTGACGCAGCCCTGAGTCCTCTTCGGCAGCGATCTGGTTGATCACGGTAAAGATTCCGTTCTCGATGAACTCGATCAGCCCTTCATACATCTGCGCCTTGCTGGCGAAGTGACGATACAGTGCGGCCTCGGAGACATCGAGTTTTTTCGCCAGCAGCGCCGTGGTGACTTTTTCGCCGGCTGGATGCTCGAGCAGTTCGGCAATGGTTTGCAGGATCTGGAGCTTGCGCTCGCCGGGTTTAACAGTCATTTAAGTTTTCCCAGATGTCGCGGCAAATTGAGCACCGATTGTATCCGCAGATCGACGTAGTCAGGGACTTGTGATGCGCGGGACACCAGCACCGTGCGCATCCCGAGACGTTTGGCGGTGCGCAGGTTTTTGGCGGTATCCTCGACCATGATGCAGCGGGCGGGATTCAGGTGTTCCTTGTGCAGCAGGCGATGGAAGCCGGCCAGCAGGGGCTTGGGTTGGAAGCGAAGATGTTCGATGGACCACAGGGCATCGAATAGCCCATCGATGCCCATGACCTCCAATACCGCCTTGGCGTAGTCACGCGGTGCGTTGGAAAAAATGATCTTGCGGCCGGGCAGCTTCTTCAACATTCCTTTGAGTGCGCGGTCGAACACCACCATGGAACGCAGTTCCGGGAACTGATGAGTATGGCGGAGAAAGTGATGTGGGTCGGTACCATGATGGCGCATCATGCCGGTAAGTGTTGCGCCATAACGCAGCCAGTAATCGAGCCGGATGCGGTCGGCATTTTCGTCATCAACACCCAACGCCTCCGCCACATAAGTCCTCATGGCGTCGTTGATGTGGGGAAAGATGTGCGGTGTTGCATTGTGGAGCGTGTTGTCCAGATCGAAAAGCCAAACCGGTGAGGAGTAAGGAGGGAGGAGTGAGGAGCAGACAGCCTTGGACAGGTCTTTGCTCCTCACTTCGATTTAATCAGCGTGCCAACGCCTTCGTCGGTCAGGATCTCCAGCAGCAGCGCATGTTCGACGCGGCCATCAATGATGTGTACGCTTTTCACGCCGCTACGCGCCGCATCAAGCGCCGAACCGATTTTGGGCAGCATGCCGCCGGAGAGCGTGCCGTCGGCCACCATGTCGTCGATGTCGCGCGGGGTGACGCCAGTCAGCAGTTTGCCGTTCTTGTCCAGCACGCCGGGTGTATTGGTAAGAAGCACCAGTTTTTCCGCCTTGAGAATTTCGGCAATCTTGCCGGCTACCAGATCGGCATTGATGTTGTAAGTCTTGCCTTCCTCGCCCACGCCGATCGGCGCTATAACCGGGATGAAATCTCCCGAGTCGAGCAGGGTGATCAGTGACGGATCAATAGCCACGATTTCACCGACCTGGCCAATGTCGATCATTTCGCCTGGTTTATCCTTGTCCTGCATCAACAGCTTCTTGGCACGGATCAAGCTGCCGTCCTTGCCGGTGAGCCCCACGGCCTTGCCGCCGTTCTGGTTGATCAGGTTGACGATCTCCTTGTTGACCTGCCCGCCCAGCACCATTTCCACCACGTCCATGGTCTCCGCATCGGTGACGCGCATACCCTGGATAAATTGCCCCTGCTTGCCGACTCGTTTTAGGAGTTCATCGATTTGCGGTCCGCCGCCGTGTACGACAACCGGGTTCATGCCGACCAGTTTGAGCAGCACGACATCGCGGGCGAAACTCTGCTTGAGGCGCTCGTCGGTCATGGCATTGCCACCATACTTGATGACGATGGTGCGGTCGTGAAAACGCTTGATGTAGGGCAGCGCCTCGGCGAGGATTTCAGCCTTGAGTTCGGGAGTGGTCTTGTCGGTCATGATGCGCTGCGTCCGGTGAAAAACGCATTCTACTGCCGCGCTGATACAACGTGAGCAAGCATAAGCCTTGCGGTTCGCGCTTGCTGGAACCTTGGATTGGTCACAGAATGCCGCTTCAGGAGGAAATTCGTTTTGGTGGAAGTCGGCATTCAGAAAACCATTCAGGAAAAACTCGCCACGCTGCGGCCGCAGTTTTTGCGCTTCGCCCGGCTACAGCTGCGCAGCGATGCTGCAGCCGAGGATGCCGTGCAGGAGGCATTACTGGCGGCGATCGAAGGCGCCCATGGTTTTGGCGCGGCCGCTTCAGTCAAAACCTGGGCGTTCTCCATTCTGCGCAACAAGATCATAGATGAAATTCGCCGCCGCTCCCGGGAGCCGACATTTTCACTTCCCGATCAAGAAGATATTGGTGCCGATGTCGATGCCCTGTTCGCGCCGGATGGGCACTGGGCTGAAATGCCGGCGAGCTGGGGCGATCCGGAACAGTGCCTGGAGCAAAAGCGATTCTGGGAAATATTCGAAGTCTGCCTGACCGGCGTACCCGCCAAACCCGGACGGGTTTTCATGATGCGGGAGTTCCTCGGGCTGGACACCGAAGAAATTTGTAAGGAATTGGCGATCAGTACGTCCAATTGCTGGGTGCTATTGCATCGGGCACGGCTGATATTGCGCACATGTCTCGCGCTGCGCTGGTTCGACGATCCGGAGATGAAGTGAAAATGATGCTGACTTGCAAGCAAAGTGCAGAACTGGTGTCCCAAGCGCTGGATCGCCGCCTGGGTGTCGGGGAGCGGCTCAAGCTTCGTTTGCACCTGGTTTTTTGCGCCGGGTGCCGCAATGTACGGCAACACCTCGACTTCATTCGCCATGCTTGTGCGCGGTGGATAGAGCACAACGATTGACACGCTGGTGATGGGGCCGCCATGGCCATTTTCAACCTTGTAAGGAGATCAATATGAACAAGTCAGAACTTGCAATTCGCGCCGCCGTCGTCAGCCTGGTTTCACTTGGCATCGCGACTCCCAGTCAAAGCGCTTTCGCCGCCAAAGGCGATCAGGAAAAATGCTACGGCGTCGTCAAAGCCGGCAAGAACGACTGTGCCGCGTCGGGCAACGCCTGTGCCGGCCAGGTCAAGACCGACGGCGCCAAGGATGCGTGGGTCTATTTGCCCAAGGGAACATGCGAGAAGATCGTCGGCGCCTCGCTGACAGTAGCGATGGCCGATACCAAGCCGGCCAAGAAATAAAACGGTGACCATTTGAAGTCGCTTTCGCCCTGCGCCGGCATTGGCCTGCGCGCGCAGCACTACGGTGCGCTGCTGGAAGCCATGCCCGATGTCGGCTGGCTGGAAGTGCATGGCGAAAACTACTTCTGCGCTGGCGGCCAACCGCTACGGGTGCTTGAGCGGTTGCGCGGCCACTATCCGCTGTCAGTGCACTGCGTGGGGCTTTCGTTGGGAGCCGTCAACCCGGTCGACCTGCGCCATTTGCAAAAACTGAAATCATTGATTGACCGCTTCGAGCCGGCATTGGTATCGGATCATCTGAGCTGGCGGAAAGTTGACGCAACCTGGTTCAACGATCTCTTGCCTTTGCCGTATACCGAGGAGGCTCTGACGGTCGTTTGCCGCAACATCGAGATGACGCAGGAGTTTCTTGGGCGCTCGATGCTTGTCGAGAATGTATCCAGTTATTTAACCTACCGACATTCATGTATCCCGGAATGGGAATTCGTCGCCGAAGTCACCCGCCGCACCGGCTGCGGCATTCTGCTCGACGTTAACAATATTTATGTAAATACGATTAACCATGGCATCGACCCCGGCGATTACCTCGCCGGCATACCTGCAGCCGCAGTAAAGGAAATACATCTGGCCGGATTCGAAGAGAGCGATGGCTGCCTGATCGATACGCACAGCCGCAGAGTTGCCGATCCGGTCTGGCGCCTGTTTGCCGATGCGGTGCGCCGTTTCGGGCCGCGCCCCGCGTTGATCGAGTGGGACACCGACCTGCCACCGCTTGCGCTGTTGCTTGAAGAGGCGGCCACGGCGGATCAAGTATTACTCGGAGGTGAACTTGCAACCGTCGCTGCTTGAGTTGCAGCGCTCATTCGGCGACGCTCTGGAGTCAGGGGAGGCGCATGCCATTGCACCCTGGATCGTTGCCAATGGTCGCGCAGTATCCGCACGGCTGGCGATTTACCGCAACAATACCCAGACCATTCTGCGTAACGCATTACGTGCCGATTACCCCGTGGTTGAACGCCTGGTGGGCCGCGCGTTTTTCGATCATGCCGCGACTGCCTATATCGCTGAATCACCTTCACAGAGCGGCGATGTTGGCGATTACGGGAGCGGTTTCCCGCATTTTCTGACGACATTTTCAGCAGTGGCTTCATTGCCGTATCTGGCCGATGTGGCGCGGCTGGAGCAGGCATGGGTCAGTGTATTCCTTGCTGCCGAAGCGACTCCCGGCGACTTTTCCGGTCTTGCCACCCTACCGCCGGAACGGTTTGGCAGCCTCCGGTTTGCCATTCATCCGGCCATCCGGCTGGTGGCATCGCGGTATCCGGTGATGACCATCTGGAGCGTCAACCAAGCAGACCACATTGGAGACCATACCGTGCGACTTGATTCTGGCGCCGAGTTGGTGCTGCTGCGCCGCATTGAAACCGAGGTCGAGTTGTGTGCGTTGGAACCGGGAGAGCATGCATGGCTTGAAGCGCTTGCCTCTGGCAGTACGCTGGCCGATGCGGTAGAAGCGGCATTTGTGGCGCAGCAGGATTTCGATCTGTCTCGCTGCCTGCATCGCCACATCAACGAAGCAAGCTTTATTTCTTACACCGCGGAGCAATAATATGAAAAACAACCTCGTACCAAAAACTCAACTGCTGGCATTAGTCCAACTTTATGCCTTGTTTGTCCGTGTATTGGATTTCTTCACTCCTGTGGCGAACCTGGCGATCCGTGTTTATCTCGCCAATGTGTTCTGGCTTTCCGGCCAGACCAAGATCGCAAGCTGGGATAGCACGCTGGCTTTGTTCGAGAACGAATATGCAGTTCCCTTGTTGCCACCGGAAATAGCGGCATACATGGGGACCGGGGTTGAACTGGGCATGCCTGTTTTTCTGGTGCTGGGGCTGGGTACGCGGTTTGCAGGGATCGTCCTGTTCGTCTTCAATCTCATCGCCGTGATCTCCTATCCCGATCTGGGCGAGGTGGGCCTGAAGGATCACATGCATTGGGGTCTGCTGCTATTGGTGCCGGTGTTCTATGGCGCGGGACGTCTTTCCGTCGATCACTGGCTGCATAAGCGGTTTTTCGCAGCGTGAAGCATGTCAGACCGAATTGAATTCGTGGTCACGGTTAATGTTTGAATTGGTGTAAGGTATTTCAAGCCGGGACGACTAATCAGTGTCGAAGGCAACCCTTTAACCTGGCGCCACGACTTAACTTTCAACCACTCTCAGGAGAAACGAAATGTCACAGAAACTTACCGGTGTAGCACTTGCCACAGCCGCAGCCGCCCTGTTTGCCGCAGGCGCCATGATGACCACAACCGTTCAGGCCGCCGACATGTCGGTGCACTGTACCGGCGTCAATTCGTGCAAGGGCACTTCAGAGTGCAAGACTGCCAAGAACGATTGCAAGGGCCACAACTCATGCAAGGGTCAAGGCTGGGTCACCAAGGACAGCGCGAAGGATTGCGAAGCGGCCGGCGGCAAAGTCGCCAAGTAAGCATCGTTCATTCGATCAAGCCGGCCCGACAGTTTGTGGGGCCGGCTTTTTTCTACTGATCGCGCACAAATGAAAACCGAATTGCAGGGTTTCGGCCTTGGCCTCCGCACCGACCACTACCGCGACTTCATTGATGCCAGTCCCAGAGTGGACTGGCTGGAAGTCATTTCGGAGAACTACCTGGTTCCCGGCGGCAAGCCACTTTACTTCCTCGACCGTATTCGCCGCGACTACCCGATGGTGATGCACGGTGTTTCGCTTTCGATCGGCGGGACCGACCCGTTCGATGCTGACTACCTCAAGCAACTCAAGGCCTTGGTCGATCGCATTCAGCCAGCCTGGATATCGGATCACCTGTGCTGGACCGGCACCGAGTCGCTGAATCTGCACGACCTGCTGCCGATGCCCTACACGCATGCCGCGCTGCGCCACCTGACCGCGCGGTTGCAACAGGTACAGGACTATCTCGGTCGGCCACTGCTGATGGAGAATGTGTCGAGCTATGTGACCTACCCGTCGGATGAAATGAGCGAATGGGAATTCATCGCCGAACTGGCCATGTGCTCCGGCTGTGATTTGTTACTCGACGTCAATAATGTCTATGTCAGCAGCGTCAATCACGGTTTCGATCCGCACGTCTTCATTGACGCCATGCCCGCCCAGCATGTGCGCCAGATTCATCTGGCCGGCCACGAGGATCATGGCAGTTACATCATCGATACCCACGATCATCCCGTCAGCGATGCGGTGTGGGATTTGTATGCCCATACCATCCGTCGCCTGGGAATGGTGCCGACCATGATCGAGCGGGACGACAACATCCCGCCCCTCGCGGAATTGATTACTGAGCTCGACGCGGCGCGGCGGCTGGCGGAGCAGACGCTGGCAGCGAAGGAGCGCGCCGCGTGAACGCGATCCCGGAATTGCAACATCAGTTTCAGGACGCGGTGCTGGCCGGCACGCTGGTGCCAGTATTGGCGACCGGCCATTTTGAAATTTATGTGAACGCCTATCGGGGTCGTTTGGCGGAGGCACTGCGCGATAACTATCCGGTGCTGTACCGGGCCATGGGTGACCATGCCTTCAGTCAACTGGCATGTAGCTATGTCGCCGAGCATCCCTCCCGCTTTCGCTCGATCCGATGGTTCGGCGATGATCTGACAGCGTTTGCCGAGGCGCATCCGGATTTGCTGCCGCACCCGGCGCTGGCTGATCTGGCGCGGATGGACTGGGCGCTGCGCGGCGCCTTCGATGCCGCCGATTCGGATACTTTGTCGGCCGCCGATGTCGCCACAATTGCGGTGGAGAAGTGGCCCGGCCAGTGTTTCGTCCTACAGGCGGCAGTGCGCCTGATCACGCTCCAATGGAACGTCGAGCCGATCTGGCAGGCACTGAATCAGGACGAGAATGCCGCGACCGATGCGCCGCAAGCACTGCAACATTCACTTCTGGTGTGGCGCCGCGAATTTGAGTGCCATTGGCGTTCGCTTGATGCGCGCGAAGCAACGGCGCTTCTTGTCATTGCCGATGGCGGAACGTTTGCGGAAGTTTGTGAATCCCTTGACGAGGATGCCAACCCGGCGCAGACAGCGGCGATGTATTTGCGCCAGTGGATTGAACACGGGCTTTTGGAAAAAATTCTTTAAGCGATTTTTCTGCTGCTCACCGGCAGCATCAGAATGGCATCCCGGTTACTCCAGGAGAAACATGCAGTAGCTGCCTCGCGCCATGGCAGCCAACGGCAGGCAACATGCTCGTCGGGAGCGATCCTTACTGGTGTTCCTGCGGCAACCTCAAGACTGAATACGTGCTCCACATTGTGCGTAACGCCAGGCGCGTAGCGGTGACGCCACTCGGCGAAAATTTCAAATTGGTTGGAGATGCGCCAGGACAAAATCTGATGTGCGCCTGCTTCCATACCGGTTTCTTCGCTGACCTCGCGCAACGCGGTTTCGATCAGCGTTTCATCGTTTTCCTGACTGCCGGTGACGGATTGCCAGAAGCCCGGATGTTTGGCGCGTTCAAGCAGCAAGACTTCCAGATCAGGTGTGTGGATGACAACCAACACTGAAACCGGCTTCTTGTGACTCACCGCTGGCAGGCGCTTGAGCTAAACGGCCTCGGTCAACTCTTGCCGACTTCGACCTGAGTTTCAACCTTCTGCCGCAGACGAATGTGCAATTCGCGCAACTGCTTTTCATCCACGTCCGAAGGCGCGTCGGTAAGCAGGCACTGGGCGCGCTGAGTCTTGGGGAATGCAATCACATCACGGATGGATTCGGCGCCGGTCATCATGGTGACGATGCGGTCAAGGCCGAAGGCAAGGCCGCCGTGGGGAGGCGCGCCGTACTTGAGTGCATCAAGCAGAAAACCGAACTTGAGTTGCGCCTCTTCCGCGCCGATACCCAGCGCGCGGAACACGCGCGATTGCACTTCCTCGCGGTGTATACGCACCGAGCCGCCACCGATTTCCCAACCATTCAGCGCCAGGTCGTAGGCCTTGGCCATGCAGGCACCAGGATCGGTTTCCAGCAGCGCGTCATGGCCGTCCTTGGGCGAAGTGAACGGGTGATGACAGGCGTTCCAGCGCTTGCCTTCCTCGTCGTACTCGAACATCGGGAAATCCACCACCCACAGCGGTTCCCAAGCCTTGCCATTGAGGAATTTTTTCTCGTGGCCGATCTTGCTGCGCAAGGCACCGAGGGCATCGTTGACGATCTTGGTCTTGTCGGCACCGAAAAAAATCAAATCGCTGCTTTGTGCACCGGTGCGTTCCATGACGATCTTCAGCGCAGCTTCGTTCAGGTTCTTGACGATGGGCGATTGCAAACCTTCTTCATTGAGCTTGCTGGCGTCATTGACCTTGATGTAGGCCAGTCCCTTGGCGCCGTAAATTTTCACAAACTCGGTGTAGCCGTCGATCTCGCCGCGACTCAGGCTGGCGCCACCGGGTACGCGCAAGGCCGCGACACGACCACCGCTGGTCGCTGGACCACTGAACACCTTGAAAGCCACGTCGCGCATGGCGTCGGTGACTTCGGTCAACTCCAGCGTCACGCGCAGGTCAGGCTTGTCAGAACCAAAGCGACCCATGGCTTCAGCATAACTGATGCGCGGGAAAGGATTGGGCAACTCTACCGCCAGCGCCTCGCGGAACACGACGCGGATCATCTCTTCCATCATGGCGGTGATGGACGTTTCATCCATGAATGAAGTTTCGATATCGACTTGCGTAAATTCAGGCTGACGGTCGGCGCGCAGATCTTCGTCGCGGAAGCACTTGGTGATCTGGTAGTACCGGTCGAAGCCGGCCACCATCAAAAGCTGCTTAAACAGTTGCGGCGACTGCGGCAGCGCGAAGAACTGGCCGGGATGCACGCGCGATGGCACCAGGTAATCGCGTGCGCCCTCAGGGGTGCTTTTGGTGAGCATCGGCGTTTCAATGTCAATGAAGCCGTTGCCGTCGAGAAAACGACGGAAGGCCATCGCCGTCTTGTAACGCAGCATCATGTTCTTCTGCATCTGCGGTCGGCGCAGATCAATGACACGGTGAGTCAGGCGCACGTTCTCCGACAGATTTTCTTCGTCGAGCTGGAACGGCGGCGTGACGGCCGGATTGAGAATTTCCAGATCGTGGCAGAGAATTTCGATTTCGCCCGAGGCCATGTTGGCATTGGTCGTTCCTTGCGGACGGCGGCGGATTTTTCCGATCACTTTGATAACGAATTCGTTACGTACCGATTCGGCCAAGGCAAACATTTCCGCCCGATCCGGATCACAGACGATCTGAGTCAGGCCTTCGCGGTCGCGCAGGTCAATGAAGATGACGCCGCCGTGATCGCGGCGGCGATGGGCCCAGCCGCAAAGGGTGACAACTTGATCAACGAGGCCGGCATTGAGCTGGCCGCAGTAGTGCGTACGCATAAGGGATTCCGTGCTGAAATGAAGCCGCTTGCGGCAGAGGTTTACTCGTTCTGTGCGTGCCCGGCCGGATTGATCATGGGCGGGGCCACGACACCCATGGAAATGATGTATTTAAGGGCGGTATCGACGCTCATGTCGAGTTCGACGACATCCGCCTTGGGCAGCATCAGAAAGAAGCCGGACGTCGGATTGGGCGTGGTCGGTACGTAGACACTGACATATTCGCCGCGCAGATGATTGACGACATCGCCACCCGGTTGTCCGGTGAGGAAAGCAATAGTCCAGATACCCTTGCGTGGGTATTCCACCAGCAACGCCTTGCGAAATGCTTCGCCGCTGGAGGAGAACAGTGTGTCCGATACCTGCTTGACGCTGTAGTAGAGCGATTTCACGACCGGGATGCGCGACAGGATGCCTTCCCAGAACTGGACCAGTTTCTGGCCGAGAATATTGGCGGTGAACAGACCGGTCAGAAAAACCACCATCAACGTCAGTAGGACTCCAATGCCGGGGACATAGAAACCGATGATGTGCTCCGGCCTTGCGGATTCCGGCAGCAGCAGCAACGACTGATCCATCGTTCGAACGATCAGGGACAGCACCCAGACGGTGATGGCCAACGGCACCCAGATCAGGAGGCCGGTGATGAAATATTTTTTCAACTGGTGGACTCTGCGGCAGGCTTGGCGGCGGGGGCAGGAGTGGCTTCCGTTTTGGCTGTCGAAGCGCTATCGGCTGTGACGTCTTTCGCCGGAGATCCGGCATCCTTGGGCTGCGGCTTTGCGCCACCCTTGAAGTCGGTGGCGTACCAGCCGCTTCCCTTGAGTTGAAAACCGGGTGCAGTGAGTTGCTTGACGAAAGTTTCCGCCTTGCATTCCGGGCAAGTCGTCAACGAGTCGGCGCTCATCTTTTGCATGACGTCTTTTTCAACGCCGCAGGTGCTGCAACGATATGCGTAGATAGGCATGTTTGCTCCGCCGTAAAACCGTGAAGTATAACGTAAGCCCCGCGCACGCTGCGTTGCGGGGCTCGGCGGGAAAGGCGACGCGGGCGGGAAAGCCCCGACTTTGAGAACTAAAGAACGCTCAGATAAAGCCGGGTCAGAGGTTTGCCCCAGAACAGGGCAATGATCCCCGCGGTCGCGAGATAGGGACCAAACGGGATCGGCACATTGCGGCCCTGTTTGGCAAACACGATCAGGGCGAGGCCAACCACGGCGCCAACGAAAGAGGACAGCAGGATGACCAGAGGCAGCATTTGCCAGCCGAGCCAGGCGCCGATCGCGGCCAGCAGTTTGAAATCGCCATAGCCCATACCCTCCTTGCCGGTAATCAGTTTGAACGACCAATAGACCGACCATAGCGCCATGTAGCCGACGATGACGCCAATGACCGCGCTATGGAGATCAGTAAAGGCGCCCAGCAGGTTGAATAGCAGTCCGACCCAGAGCAACGGCAGCGTGATGTCGTCCGGCAACAACTGAGTATCGAAGTCGATGAAGCTTAGCGCGATGGCCGCCGCGACGAAACCGAGGGCACCGAGCAGCGGCAAGCCAAAACCGAGCTTGCCGCCGGCGTAAGCGAAAATCAGTCCGGTCAGGAGTTCGACTGCGGGGTAACGAAGAGAGATGGGGACTTTGCAATTACGGCAGCGGCCGCGCAAAACGATATAGCTCAACAGCGGGATATTTTCCAGCGCAGATAGGGCATGTGCGCAATGTGGACAGCGCGACGGTGGGGCAGCCAGCGAGAGCTTTTCAAAAACCGGCGCTGGTTCTGCTCTCAACTCCGCGCACTGGGTCACCCATTCGCGTTCCATCATCACCGGCAGTCGATGGATGACCACATTGAGAAAGCTGCCGATGACGAGGCCCAACAGAAGACACAAGACGGCCAGAATGTCCGGGTCGTTAAGCGCCTCGATCATCCTCCGACCACGGAACCCAATTTGAAGATCGGCAGGTACATGGCAATCACGAGGCCGCCGACCACAACGCCGAGAAAGGCCATGATGATCGGCTCCATCAAGCTCGACAGGGCATTCACGGCATCGTCAACTTCCTCCTCGAAAAAGTCGGCGACTTTGCTCAACATGCCGTCGAGTTGTCCCGACTCTTCACCGATGGCAACCATTTGCAACACCATGTTGGGGAACACATTGGCGTTCTGCATGGCACCGGTCAGGGTACTGCCGGTGCTGACCTCGGCCTGGATCTGTTTGGTGGCCACTTTATAGACGTAATTTCCGGCTGCGCCGGCAACCGAATCGAGCGCTTCTACCAACGGTACGCCGGCGGCAAACATGGTGGATAGGGTCCGGGTCCATCGCGCGATGATGGCTTTGAGAATCAGGGGGCCGAACACCGGAATCTTTATGAACACCCGGTCAAGCGCATTTTGCATGGCCTCCGAGCGTTTCCAGAAATAAAAGAAGGCAAAAACAGCGCCGAAGGTGCTGCCAAAAACGAGGTACCAGTAGGCGACGAAAAAATCCGAGATGCCGATGACAACCATGGTCGGCGCCGGCAGGTCGGCGCCGAAACTCTTGAAAACAGTTTTGAACTGCGGTACCACGAAGATCATCAGGATGGCCGTAATGATGAACGCCACCACTACCACTGCAATCGGATAGAACAAGGCACCCTTGATCTTCGACTTCAGCGCCATGGTTTTTTCTTTGTATGACGCCAGGCGATCCAGCAGCGACTCGAGAATACCGGCTTGTTCACCGGCCTGGACCAGATTGCAGAACAGGGCATCGAAATACAGCGGGTATTTGCGAAAGGCCTGGTTCAGCGTGGAGCCGGTCTCGACTTCCGCCTTGATGTCCATCAGCAGTTTGCCCACGGCGCGATTGCTGGCACCTTTGCCCACGATGTCAAACGATTGCAGCAGTGGTACGCCGGCTTTCATCATGGTGGCGAGCTGCCGGGAAAACAGGGTGACATCTTTCTCGGTGACGCTGCCGCCGCCGCCGGCAGATTGTTTTTTGACTTTGTTGACGAGGAGGCCCTGACGCCGCAGGGTCGCCTGAACCACCGCCACACCACCCGCGCGCATTTCGCCGCGGACGATTTTGCCGGACTTGTCCTTGGCTTCCCATGTGTAGCTGACTTCGGTCTTGATATTCTTCTTCGCCGCAGTGGCCATGCGTTTCCCCTTAGCTGGTCACGGGCCGTCAAAAAATGCGCGATGACGGCCTTAACGGGGCCGGTGACGCCCCATTGCAATGTACTCTGGATAGTATCAGATGACGGGCTCCTGCGAGAACGCCGTCAAACCGCCATTTCATGCCGTCGGGCGGGACAGACGGATGATCCTGACGGCGCGATCCTGAGTTTGAATAATCTCCATGGCGACGCCGCCGATGCGGGCGCTGACGCCCGATTCTGGAATGTCCTGAAAGTGTTCCAGCACCAGCCCGTTGAGGGTTTTGGGCCCCTCCAGCGGAAAGTCGAGCGCCAGCACGCGGTTCAACTCGCGCAATGACCGGGCTCCATCCACCATGACTGTGCCATCTTCGCCCCATGCCAATGTCTCCGTTGCCCCCGAGATGCTGGTTGTAAACTTGCCGATAATTTCTTCGATGATGTCTTCGAGGGTCAACAGACCCTGTATTTCGCCATACTCGTCCACCACCAGTCCCAGGCGCTGCCGGTTCTCCTGGAAAAACTGTAATTGGGAATATACGTGGGTACCGGTCGGGATGAAATAGGGTTCCGCCAGTTGCTCGCGCAGTGTGTCACGGTCCCAGTCACTATCAAGGATCCGCGCCAGTAGACGACGCTGGTGAAGAATGCCGACGACATTGCCGGGATCACCGTCATAAACCGGCAGCCGGGTGTGATAGCTGGTGGCAATTTGCTGGCGGATTTCCTCCAGTGGCGCTTGCAGGTCAATGGCTTCCATGGCGCCGCGCGGGGTCATCACGTCATCTACGGTAATCCGCTCCAGGTCAAACAGATTGAGCAGTATGGTCCGATGCTGCGGCGGGACGCCAACGGTTGATTCGAGCACGATGGTGCGCAGT
Source organism: Sterolibacteriaceae bacterium (assembly GCA_025360425.1). GTDB lineage: Bacteria > Pseudomonadota > Gammaproteobacteria > Burkholderiales > Rhodocyclaceae > JANYCD01. The sequence goes on along the minus strand of JANYCD010000089.1, from coordinate 27,341 downwards.
TCCTCGGGCGACATCGACAGCTCTTCATGACCCATGTTTCTGCGCAGGCGAAACAACCGCAACAGCCCGCCTACCAGCACGTTGACCATTGAAACGATCGGATCGCTGAAGCGCAGAATGGGTGTCAGCGCATACGATGCACCGAGGGCCAGCTGGTCGGGGTAGGTCGCGCCGATTACCTTGGGGGTGATCTCGGCGAAGACAAGGATGACGAACGAAACCACGACGGTGCCGATGCCAATGACCCATTTGTCATCGCCAAAGATTTCGACCGTCACCAGCCCTGCCAGCGTTGCAATGGCGGCGTTGATGAGGGTGTTGAACAGCAGGATGACGCCCAGCAACTTGTCGGTTTTGGCCAGCAGGGCGAGAGCAAGGCGGGCGCCATGGTGGCCGGTTTGCGCCAGAGCGCGCAGGCGGTAGCGATTGCTCGCCATCATCGCCGTCTCGGCCATTGCGAAAAAGCCGGAGAGGATCAGCAGAACGCCAAGCACTGCGGCCAGCGATGAAACAGGAATTTCGTCCAAATCTGGAGAAACACTAATGCGATGCGGCCAGTATTGCGGCGAGCCGACAACCTGTCAAGCTGTTCGCCCCAGCAACACTTCGAGCACAAATCGGGTGCCGACATAGGCAAGCAGCAAAGCGGCGAACCCGGCCAGCGTCCAGTTCAAGGCCAGGCGGCCACGCCAGCCGCGCAAATGGCGGCCGATCAGCAGGGCGGCGAAGATCAGCCAGGAAGTAATTGCAAACACCGTCTTATGATCGAAACGCAAGGCGCGACCGAACAGGTCTTCGGAAAACAGGATGCCGCTGATCAGCGTAATTGTGAGTAACACGAAGGCCACGTGGATCAAGCGGAACAGCAGCGCCTCCATGGTCAGCAGCGGCGGCAGGCCGGCCAGCAGGGGAGACAGGCGACCACTGTGAAGACGCTTTTCCACTGCCGTCATCAGCAGTGCATGCAGCGCAGCCAGCGTGAATAAGCTGTAGGCCAGCATCGCCACTACGATATGAATGCGAAACGCTGCCGAGCCGGCGTTCACCAGAACATGCTGTTCCGACACCAGTGCCGGCAGTACAACGCATACGGCCGCTACCGGCAGGGCCAGCACTTGCAAGCCCTCCATGCGGGCGTAGAAACTCTCGATCCAGTAGAACACGATCGCCAGCCACAGCATGGTCGACAGCGCGATGGCGAATCCGAAGCGCAGGGTGCTGCCGTCGAAGATGTCCGCGCGCAGGGTGATGGCATGTACAACCAGCGCAGTCAGCAACAGCACGCGTTCGGACGACGATGTGCCACGTCGCGGACTGCTCAGCGCAGGCCCGCGCCAGCGGTCGCGCCAAGCGTGAACCGCGAGGCCGGTGTAAAGGAATGCAGCAAGCAGATGCAGTAAAATCGGTGCCATCCCGCAAGTCTACCGTATCCATCGGCCGACCCAGCGGGAACAAACGACAGCGTCGTCGATGACCGATAAATGCAAGGTGGTCGAACAAGGGGGAGACTCCCCTTGTAAATCCCGAACCGTCGCTCCGAATATGTTCTGCGTGAAATCCTAATTTATCCATAGAGAGTCTCATCCCATGCTCGACAACCTCACCCAGCGCCTTTCGCGCGTCGTCAAAAACCTGCGCGGCCAGGCCCGACTCAGCGAAGAGAACATCACCGAAATGCTGCGCGAAGTGCGCATGGCGTTGCTCGAAGCTGATGTCGCACTGCCGGTGGTCAAGGACTTCATCGCCAAGGTCAAGGAAAAGGCCGTCGGCCAGGAAGTCATCGGATCGCTGACACCCGGCCAGGCCCTGATCGGGGTGGTCCATCGCGAACTGACCGAACTCATGGGCGGACAGGCCTCGGGATTGAATCTCGCCACCCAGCCGCCGGCGGTGATTTTGATGTCGGGCTTGCAGGGCGCCGGCAAGACCACCACTACCGCCAAGCTCGGCAAGTGGCTCAAGGAACGGCAGAAGAAAAAAGTGCTCACTGTCAGTTGCGACGTCTATCGTCCGGCAGCCATCGAGCAATTGAAAACCGTGTCGGCGCAGGCTGGTATTGACTTCTTCCCCTCATCCGCTGATCAAAAGCCGCTCGATATTGCCGCCGCTGCACTCGATTACGCCAAGCGCCATTATTACGACGTGCTGTTCGTCGATACCGCCGGCCGCCTTGCCATCGACGCAGCCATGATGGCCGAAATCAAGGCGCTCCACGCCCAGTTCCAGCCAATCGAGTCACTGTTCGTGGTGGACGCCATGCTCGGCCAGGATGCCGTCAACACGGCCAAGGCCTTCAACGACGCCTTGCCGCTGACCGGCATCGTGTTGACCAAGCTCGATGGCGACGCGCGAGGCGGCGCTGCGCTGTCGGTGCGTCAGGTTACCGGCAAGCCGCTCAAGTTTGCCGGCGTCGGCGAAAAGCTGAACGGCCTCGAAGAATTCCATCCCGAGCGCATGGCCTCGCGCATCCTTGGCATGGGCGACATCCTTGGCCTGGTCGAAGAAGCCCAGCGCGGCGTCGATCAGGACAAGGCCCAGGCCTTCGCGCAGAAGATGAAAGCCGGCAAGGGCTTCGATCTCAACGACTACAAGGAACAGATCGGCCAGATGCGGCAGATGGGCGGCCTGTCATCGATGCTCGAAAAACTGCCGGCCCAGTTTGCCCAGGCCGCTCAGCAGGCGGGCGGCGCGGCAGGCGAAAAAACCATCGCCCGTATCGAAGGCATCATCAATTCCATGACGCCCATGGAACGCGCCAAGCCTGAACTCATCAAGGCCTCGCGCAAGCGCCGCATCGCGACGGGAGCAGGAGTGCAGGTGCAGGAAGTGAACCGCATGCTCACGCAGTTCGAGCAGATGCAAAAAATGATGAAGCAGTTCTCCAAGGGCGGCATGCAGAAGTTGATGCGCGGCATGAAGGGTATGATGCCGGGGATGATGCGATAGGACGTCAGCGTTTCACCGTCTTCACACCTTCTGCCGTCGCCAGAAACAGCACGTCCGCACCGCGCCGCGCGAACAATCCGTTGGTCACGACGCCGACAATCTGATTCACCGTCGTTTCAAACCCGACGGGATCGGCAATGGAGAGCCCCTTCACATCCAGAATGACATTGCCGTTGTCGGTCACAAAGCCTTCGCGCAGTTGCGGCTGCCCGCCGAGCTTGACCAGTTCCCGCGCCACATAGGCACGTGCCATAGTAATCACTTCCACCGGCAGCGGAAACTTTCCCATAGTGGTCACCAGCTTGCTCTGGTCGCAGATGCAGACGAAAGTCTTCGCCACTGCGGCGACGATTTTTTCCCGCGTCAACGCGCCGCCACCGCCCTTGATCATCGCCAGCTTGGCGGTGATTTCATCGGCGCCGTCCACGTAAATCGGAATGTCATCTACATCATTGAGATCGAACACCGCAATGCCGTGCCCTTGAAGCCGTTTGCGCGAAGCTTCGGAGCTGGCCACTGCGCCGCGATAGCGATCCTTGACGGCGGCGAGTTCGTCGATGAAAAGATTGGCCGTCGATCCGGTGCCAACGCCGATGATCGCGCCGGGCTTTGCCGTCTCGATCACGTATTTGATTGCCGCCTGGGCCGAGGCCCGTTTGAGTTCATCTGCTGTCATAAGAGTGATCTGCGCATGTCCGCGAGTAGTTGGCTGAGGTGATGGGTGAAACGCGCTGCCGCCGCGCCGTCGATGACGCGATGGTCATAGGAGAGTGACAGCGGCAGCATCAACCTTGGCGCAAACGTGCTGCCATTCCATTTCGGTTTCGTCTCGCTGCGCGACAGGCCGAGAATGGCCACCTCGGGCGCGTTGATGATGGGCGTGAAATAGGTACCGCCCATGCCGCCAAGACTCGATATGGTGAAACAGCCGCCCTGCATTTCGGCGGCGCTGAGTTGGCCGTTGCGCGCCTTGGCGGCGAGGGCCGCCGTTTCATTGGCGATGTCGGCCACGCTCTTGCGATCGGCGTCGCGAATCACCGGTACTACCAGGCCATTGGGCGTGTCGGCGGCGAAACCGATGTTGAAATACTGCTTGAGCACCAGATTGTCACCGTCCAGCGAGGCGTTGAAATCGGGGAATTTTTTCAGCGCGCTGATCACCGCCTTGATCACGAAGCCAAGCATGGTCAGCTTGATCCCGCCCAGTTCATTTTCCTTGTTGAGCACTTGGCGCAAGGCTTCCAGATCGGTAATGTCGGCCTCGTCGCATTGCGTGACATGCGGAATCATCACCCAGTTGCGGCTCAAGATCGGTCCGGAAATTTTCTTGATGCGCGATAGTGGTTTCAGTTCCACGATTCCAAATTTACTGAAATCCACTTTCGGCCATGGCAGCACGTTGAACCCCACACCAACTGCTGCGGGCGCTGTTGCGCCACTGCCCATCACCTTCTTGACGAAGGCTTGCACGTCCTCGCGGGTGATGCGGTTCTTGAGTCCACTGCCATTGACCTGGCCCAGGTCAACACCAAGCTCGCGCGCAAACTGCCGAATCGCCGGGCTGGCATGCGCTTTACCAGAGCCGATAGGAGTGAGGAGTGAGGAGTGAGGAGTGGACGGTGCGGGAGTCGCCGGTGGAGCGATGGTCAGCGTCGGAGTAGAAACGATCGGCGCCGGAGAGAGCTTTTGCTCCTCACTCCTCACGCCTGACTCCTCACTGGTTTCTAAAACCAAAATCAAACTACCTTCACCCACCTTGTCGCCGATCTTGACCTTGAGTTCCTTGACGATGCCAGCAACTGGCGCCGGCACATCGAAGGTGGCTTTGTCGGATTCCAGCGTGATCAGGCTATCCTCGAGTTTGACTGTGTCGCCCGGCTTGACCTGGATTTCGATGACCGGCACTTCCTTGAAGTCGCCAATCTCCGGAACCTTGACTTCCATCGTCTGCGTCATACCTTCAGCGGATTGGGCTTATTCGGATCAAGGCCGTACTTCTTGATGGCCGCGTCAACCTTGGCCTTGTCCATATCGCCCGCTTCGACCAGCGCGCTCAATGCCGCCACGGTAATCCAGTGGCGATCCACTTCAAAAAAGTGGCGCAATTTTTCACGTGTGTCGGAGCGGCCGAAACCATCGGTGCCGAGCACGGTGTATGAACGTGGCACCCAGGCGCGGATCTGCTCGGCAAACAGCCGCACGTAATCGGTCGCGGCGATCACCGGCCCGCCGGTCGGCGCGAGGCAGGCGGCGACATGCGGCACGCGCGACTTTTCATTTGGATGCAGCAGGTTCCAGCGCGTGCAGTCATTGCCGTCGCGCGCCAGTTCGGTAAAGCTGGGGCACGACCACAAATCCGACTCTACGCCCCAATCCTGCTTCAGCAACTCGGCGGCGGCAACGGCTTCGCGGAAAATGCTGCCGCTGCCGAGCAGTTGCACGCGCAATTTGCCTTCTCCGCCTTTGCGAAACGCATACATGCCCTTGAGGATGCTCGCCTCGGCACCGTCCGGCAATGCAGGATGTTCGTAGTTCTCGTTCATCACCGTCAGGTAATAGAACACGTCCTCCTGTTCCGCCACCATGCGGCGCAGACCGTCCTGCATGATCACCGCCACCTCGTAAGCGTAGGTCGGGTCGTATGCGATGCAATTGGGCACGGCGCCGGCGAGGATATGGCTATGGCCGTCTTCATGTTGCAACCCTTCGCCGTTTAGCGTGGTGCGGCCCGAGGTGCCGCCGATCAGAAAGCCGCGCGCGCGCTGGTCGCCGGCTGCCCACACCAGATCCATGGTGCGCTGCATGCCGAACATGGAATAGAACACATACACCGGAATCATCTGCACGCCGTGCGTCGAGTATGCAGTTGAGGCGGCGATCCAGCTCGCCATCGCGCCCGGCTCGTTGATGCCTTCCTGCAAGATCTGGCCGTCTTTCGATTCCCTGTAGAACATCAACTGGTCGGCATCCTGCGGCACATATTTTTGCCCTTCCTGGTTCCAGATGCCGATCTGGCGGAACAGTCCTTCCATGCCGAAGGTGCGCGATTCGTCCACCACAATTGGTACCACGCGCTTGCCGATGGCCTTGTCACGCAGCATGGTTTGTAGTGCCCGCACGAACGCCATGGTGCTGGAGAATTCGCGGCCTTCGCCGCCAGCCTTAAGCAGTGAATCGAAGGCCGACAGCGGTGGCACCGGCAGCGGCTCCACGCTGCGCCGGCGATGGGCGAGAAAGCCGCCCAGTTGGTCGCGATGCTCCTTCATGTATTTATGTTCGGGCGAATCCGCGGCGAACTTGAGGTAAGGCAGGGCTTCGATAGCCTCGTCCTTGATCGGCAATGCAAAGCGGTCGCGAAAAGACTTGAGCGATGCGACGCCCATCTTCTTCTGCTGGTGCGTGATGTTCTGCGCCTCGCCCGAGTCGCCCATGCCGTAACCCTTGATGGTCTTGGCCAGAATCACTGTCGGCTGTCCAGTGTGGTTGATCGCCGCGTGATACGCCGCATACACCTTGTGCGGATCGTGGCCGCCGCGGTTGAGTTTCCAGATGTCGCTGTCGCTCCACGTGGCGACCATCTTTGCCAGCTCGGGATACTTGCCAAAAAAATGTTCGCGGATGTAAGCGCCGTCGCGCGACTTGAAGTTTTGATAATCCCCGTCGATGCATTCCATCATGCGCTGCCGCAGCAGGCCGGTCTTGTCCTGCGCCAGCAGCGGGTCCCAGTAGCTGCCCCACACCACCTTGATGACGTTCCAGCCCGCGCCGCGAAAATCTGATTCGAGCTCCTGGATGATCTTGCCGTTGCCGCGCACCGGGCCATCGAGGCGTTGCAGATTGCAGTTCACCACGAAGATCAGATTGTCGAGTTTCTCGCGGCCGGCCATGCCGATGGCACCCATCGATTCCGGCTCGTCCATTTCGCCATCGCCCATGAAGGCCCACACCTTGCGTCCCGCTGTTGGCGCCAGGTCGCGATCCTGCATGTACTTCATGAAGCGCGCCTGATAGATGGCCTGTAGCGGTCCCAGCCCCATCGACACGGTGGGGAACTGCCAGAAGTCCGGCATCAGCCACGGATGCGGATAGGACGAGAGTCCCTTGCCGTCCACCTCGCGGCGGAAGTTGTCCATCTGTTCCTCGGAAATTTCGCCAAGCATGAAGGCGCGCGCATACACGCCCGGCGCCGAGTGGCCCTGGATGAACACCATGTCGCCGCCGTTCTCTGCCGAAGGCACGCCCCCGGGGGGAGCTTCCTTCGGGGCACGCCAGAAATGGTTGTAGCCGACATCGAACAAGGTCGCCGCCGAAGCAAAGCTGGCGATGTGTCCGCCCAGCCCCGAGTCGTTGCGATTGGCGCGCAACACCATGGCCAGCGCATTCCAGCGCACATAGGAGCGAATGCGGTGCTCGATCTCGTAGTCGCCTGGCGCCGCGATCTGCTGGGAGACGGGAATGGTGTTGATGTAATCGGTGGTGGCCGAGTAGGCGATATTGATGCCGGCGCGGTGGCCCAGTTCGATCAGGCGTTCGATCAGATAGTGCGCGCGTTCAGGGCCTTCATGTTCGAGCACCGCTTCGAATGCGTCGAGCCATTCACGGGTTTCTTCGGCGTCTGGATCGACGGGGACGGCGGACATGATCTCTTCCTTTTGTTGACGACGTTTTGAACCATCGCGGATACCGATGGCCGGCCTGTTTCCGTGCATTCAAGCGCCGAGGAGGGTGCCAAGGAAATTCTACCCGCATTCACTGCGAACAAGAACGCCGTCCGCCCCCTCTGGACGGCCTTGCCCTTAACCGGGATAATTCGCCTTTAACAACCTGCGTCGCGGAATTTCTCCGGCGCGGGTTGCGTGCTTTTGGAGCCGAGATTTCAAATGAACGCCCGGATTCTTGATGGCAACGCCCTCTCCGCACAGATGCGCGGCCAATTCACCGAACGCGCCGCCGCCCTCACTGCGCACGGCATTACGCCCGGCCTGGCGGTGATCCTGGTCGGCGAAGATCCGGCCTCGGCGGTCTACGTGCGCAACAAGGTGGCCGCCTGCGAAAAGACCGGCATTCGTTCCATCTTCGAAAAATACCAAGCCACGCTGTCCGAAGCGGTGTTGCTGGAGCGCATCGCCGCGCTCAACAACGATCCGGCGGTGCACGGCATCCTGGTGCAGATGCCGCTGCCGAAACACATCAACCCCCACCGCGTCATCGAAGCCATATCCACGCGCAAGGATGTCGATGGTTACTCGGTGCTGAGCGCCGGCGAGCTGCTCACCGGCCTCAGCGGTTTTCGCCCGTGCACGCCCTGGGGCTGCATGAAGCTGATCGAAAGTGCCGGCTGTGATTTGCGTGGCAAGCACGCTGTGGTCATCGGCCGCAGCAACACCGTCGGCAAACCCATGGCGCTGCTATTGTTGCAAGCCAACGCCACCGTCACCGTCTGCCACAGCGCCACGCCCGATCTCGCTGTGCATACGCGCCAGGCCGATGTCATCGTCGCCGCCGTCGGCCGTCGCAACACGCTCACCGCCGACATGGTCAAGCCCGGTGCCATCGTCATCGATGTCGGCATGAACCGCAATGATGAAGGTAAACTTTGCGGCGACGTCGACTTTGTCGGCGTATCCAAGGTGGCCGGCGCGATCACTCCGGTGCCCGGCGGCGTCGGCCCGATGACCATCACCATGCTGCTTGCCAACACGCTCGAATCGGCGGAAAAGACAGTGAAGAGTAAGGAGTAAGGAGTGAGGAGTCAGGAGCGAAAAACAGTGAAGAGTGAGGCGTTAGGAGTCAGGAGAAAAACCATCGTGGTTTGCCCCACGTCACTACACCTTCGTCTTTCGATATTTTGAAAGTGGTCAAAATCATGAAGAAGTTCTCCTCACTCATCACTCCTCACTCCTCACCGATTGTGGGCATCGTCATGGGTTCTGATTCCGACTGGCCGGTGATGCAGGCCGCCGCGAAAATGCTCGATGATTTCGGCGTGGCGTACGAGGCGCGTGTGGTCTCGGCACATCGTACGCCAGACGTGCTGTTCGAATATGCCTCCGCTGCGCAAACACGCGGCCTCAAGGCCATCATCGCCGGCGCCGGCGGCGCCGCGCATCTGCCCGGCATGCTGGCGTCCAAGACCGTTGTGCCTGTGCTCGGCGTGCCGGTACCGTCGAAGGCGCTCAACGGCCTCGATTCGCTGCTCTCCATCGTGCAGATGCCCAGAGGCGTGCCGGTCGCCACCTTCGCCATCGGTGAGGCGGGTGCGGCCAACGCGGCATTGTTCGCGGTGTCGATGCTGGCCACGGGCGACGACGCTGCCGCAAAGTTGCTCGCGAAAAAACTTGCCGCCTTCCGCAAAAAACAGACCGCGCGGGTAAAAGCCATGAAGCTCGAAATTCCCACGGTGAAAAAAGCGTGATCCTTCCACCCGCCACGCTGGGCATGCTTGGGGGCGGCCAGTTGGGCCGCTTTTTTGTCATGGCCGCGCATGAAATGGGCTACCGCGTCATGGTGCTCGATCCCGATCCGCACAGCCCCGCCGGCCGCATTGCCGACGAACATCTGGTTGCGGGCTATCACGACAGCCACGCCGTTGTTCGCATGGAACAGGAGTGCGCCGCGGTCACCACGGAGTTCGAGAATGTTCCCGCCGATACCCTGGCGCATCTTGCCAAGGCGGCGCCGGTGAGGCCTTCGTCGACCGCCGTGGCCATTTGCCAAAACCGCATCGTCGAAAAGAATTTCCTGCGCCAGCATCGCCTGCCGCACGCACCCTACGCCGAAATTTATGCGCTGACGGATCTCGAAAAAACGCCACAGGTATTGTTTCCCGGCATCCTCAAGGTGGCGCGCTTCGGCTACGACGGCAAGGGCCAGGTGCGCGTTGCCAATCGCGACGAGGCGCTCACCGCCTTCCGCCACCTGAACGGCGAGCCCTGCGTGCTCGAACAAATGCTGGCGCTGGATTACGAAGTCTCGGTGGTTTTGGCGCGCGACCAGCACGGCCAGGTGAAATGTTTCCCCGTCGCCGAGAACACGCATCGCCACGGTATTCTCGACGTAAGCGTCGTGCCCGCACGCATGGGCCCATGCTCGGAGGACCGCATTTACCCAAACCCACAGGAACTGGCCGAAACCGTGGCGCGCGAAATGGATTATGTCGGCGTGCTCGCCGTAGAGTTCTTCGTCTCGCGTGGCGCGATCTACGTCAACGAAATGGCGCCGCGGCCGCACAACTCCGGCCACTACACCATCGACGCCTGCGTCATCTCGCAATACGAACAACAAGTGCGCGCCCTGTGCGGCCTGCCGTTGGGCGACGGCAAGATGCACAGCGCCGCGGTGATGGTGAACCTGCTCGGCGATTTGTGGTTTGCCAACGGCGCGGGTGAATCGCGTGAACCCGAGTGGAACAAACTCCTCGCCGTGCCCAACCTGCGCCTGCATCTTTATGGTAAGCACCATGCTCGGCCCGGCCGCAAGATGGGCCACTTCACCGTGATCGGCAGCGATCCGGTTGAAGTGCAGCGCACTGCCCTCGCCGCGCGTGCTGCCATCGGCATCGTCGATTGAATTAGTTCGTGAACCTCATTGCTAAAGCCGTCGCATTGTTGCGCGCCGGAGAACTCGTTGCCTTCCCAACCGAAACCGTCTACGGCTTGGGTGCCGACGCCTCCAACGCCAACGCGGTGGCAAAAATTTTCGCCGCCAAAGGCCGGCCTGCTGACCACCCGCTGATCGTGCACATTCCCGATGCATCGCACCTGGCGCGCTGGGCACGCGACGTGCCGCATACCGCACACACCCTGGCCGTCATGTACTGGCCCGGCCCGTTGACGCTGATCCTGAAAAAGCAAGCCACCGTGCCCGATGCGGTGACCGGCGGGCAGGACACCGTGGGCCTGCGCGTGCCGCGCCATCCGCTGGCGCTGCAACTGCTCAAGGAATTCAACGGCGGCATTGCTGCGCCCTCAGCCAATCGCTTCGGCCGCATCAGTCCCACCGTCGCCGAGCATGTGCGCGAAGAACTCGGTGACGCCGTATCTCTGATTCTCGATGGCGGGCCGTGCAACGTGGGCATCGAATCCACCATCGTCGACCTGTCGCGCGGTCAGCCGGTGGTGCTGCGTCCCGGCGCCATTACCGCGCAGCAGATCGCCGCGATACTCGACATGGAGGTAAAGGAGGGCGCGACGGGCAACGCACCGCGCGTTTCCGGTTCGCTCGCCGCGCACTACGCACCGGTCACGGCGATGCGCCTGGTGCCGGCCGAGCGTATCGAGCAGCAATTGGCGGCATCACTGGCGCAGGGCAAACGCGTCATCGTTCTGGCCCGGCGTCCGGCGCCGCCCGGCACGCATCATCTGCACTGGATGCTCGCGGCAGCCGATGCCGCAAGTTATGCGCAGGGCCTGTATGCCAATCTGCGGCGACTGGATCAGACCGGCGCCGACCTGATCCTGGTCGAATCGCCGCCGCCAACCGAGGAATGGCGGGCCGTGTGGGACCGTCTGGCACGGGCCGAATGCGGAGCGGGCCCGTGAAGTAAGGCTCATGAAGCGGTAAATTATGTCGTTATTCTTACTTATGCGTGACAGGTAACAGACGTAAGCTGGCCGTGCAACCCGAGCTGGCAGGACAAAACTGCCTATTGAGGGAGTTCGAAATCGTGAAAAAGAAAGTGCTTGAAACCGTCACTGGCAGCGGCAGCGCGCAGTGTGCCGAAGATGGCGACACTCGCAAGGCCATGCACGAAGCTCAGGCCAAGGGCTTCCGCATCGGACGGCCAGTGCGCATCGGCGCAGTGATGGGTATGATCATCGGCTACAACATCGCCGGCGGCGGCCCGTATTGCGGCGCGAAGTTTCCGCTGCTGGTGCAAACGCCATTTGGCACCGCCAAGTGCAGCCTCGCGGAGATCAGTCTGGTCTAACCCCGGCAAGGCATCGGCATTGCTATAATCCGCGCCTCGTTTCGGGGAAGTAGCTCAGTTGGGAGAGCGCCGCGTTCGCAATGCGGAGGTCGAGGGTTCGATCCCCTTCTTCTCCACCACAACATGAGAAGCCGTTGGTCCGCAAGGATCAGCGGCTTTTATTGCCACAGTGCTGCGGTAATGCTCGCCCTTCACCGACGATCACGTCGCGCCACTGATCGACGCCTTAAAATCCCAGCATGACCAACAAAGCCCCCATCGACGAACAACGCCGCAACACCGTGCGCGGGTTTATGGCTGCCGGTTGCGTGGTGCTGTTCTGGTCCGGCTTCAACATCGTCTCGCGCATGGGCGGCAAGAGTGCGCTCACGCCGTTCGATGTGGTGGCGTTGCGCTTCGGCATCTCCAGCCTGATCATGCTGCCGTTCTTCATTCACCGGCGCACCACCCTGGCTCCGCGCCAGTGGTTGGTGGTGGCCGGCATCGGCGGCTTGCTTTACAGCATCGCCATCTACAGCGGCTTTGCCCTAGCCCCGGCGGCGCACGCCGGCATTCTGGTCAATGGCGGCATTCCATTTGCCACGGCCATGTTCGCCTGGGTGGTGATCGGGTTTCGCCCCAGCCGGCAGGCGGTGCTGGCGTTCTCCCTCACCGCCGTCGGCATCGGCCTGATCAGCGTGCGCAGCCTGATGCTGGCCGGCACTTCGTCACAGCGCTGGTGGCTGGGCGATTTGTTTTTCATCATTGCCGCCATGTCGTGGGGTTTCTACGGCGTGCTGTTGCGCAAATGGCAATTGCAGGCAGTCGATGCGATTGCGGCGCTCACCATCGGCGCGGCCGTTGTCTACATGCCGGTGTATCTGCTGTTCCTGCCTAAGGCACTGCTGCAAGTGCCTTGGTACACCGTTGTGCTGCAAGGCGGCTATCAGGGCATCGTTGCGGCACTGGGCGCCGGGCTCGGCTATGCCTATGCAACGCAGACCATCGGCCCGATCCGCGCCTCGCTGATGCTGGCCCTGGTGCCGGGTATCACCATCGTGATGGCGGTGCCGCTGCTCGGCGAACCGCTGGAACTGGCCACCGTGGTCGGCTTTCTGTGCGTGACGGTGGGGGCAATCTGGGGCGCGGTGGCAAACGCACCGGCCACTGCGCGGCAACTGCTGCAACGGGCCGACCAGGAAATCCGCTGACCCCGCTTCAAATATTTTCGTGCCAGATCAACGCCTTTTCAAACAGTCACGAAATGCCTTGACGCATGCCATCGAAAAGCGCCTACTGAAAACGCTTCGATGCTTCGGCTCGGGTTGGGTTTTCAGACTAACCATTGATCATCCGGTTGCGGTTTTTCGGCTTCGCTGTTGTGCGCGCCCCATCAAGCGGGCGCACCTGATGCGGGCGAACGGCAACCACCCTCGACGAGCAGTTTGAGGAACGACTCGAGCTGAGGACACGGAGCAAATGCCACGGACATTACGTGAGCGAATCACGTGGAGCCTCGCGGCGCCCAGTTGGAATTGGAGGGCAGCCTATCGATGAGCAATCCGACAGTGCACTCTGAAGCCGGGTTTTAAGACCGGCACACGTTACGACAAGGTAACGAACATGCCACCCAGAGTGGCAACCCCGTGAAGCCCCGCCAATGAAACGCGGGGCTTCGCATTTGTGGGTCTGCCGGCTTTGTGCCTACCCGTGTCGATAAAATTGAGGTGCGGACGTACGGCTGTTGGCGTATCAATCGAAAGAGCCATATTCAAGTAGTATTGCCCCGAATTCATACTGTCGGCGGCCATGCAAGGCCTCTGGGAATTAATCTCCAAGCACCAACAATGAAGGAAGCCATCGCCCGCATCAAAATCAACAATCTGCTTTCGGAAGCCGATTGGCGTTTCTTCGCCGATGGCGACAAGCCGGCCAATATCCAGCTTGAACCAAGCATCACCATCAAAACCGCCGACCTCGATGCTTTCGGCGACAACTTCGAGAAAAGCAGCAAGGGGTTCATCGACTTTCTGCTGCTCGACGCCAAGGGCTTCCCGCTGATCGTGCTGGAAGCAAAGTCCGAAGACAAAAATCCGCTGGTCGGCAAGGAACAGGCGCGCAAGTACGCCAGGTCGCAGACCTGCCGCTTCGTCATTCTTTCCAACGGCAACTTGCATTACTTCTGGGATCTTGAGCGTGGCAATCCCTACCTCATCACCTCCTTTCCGACGCCGGATTCGGTAACGGGTTACAAGAAGGTCACGCCCAACCCGCAGCAGCTCGTCGACGAACAGGTGCACGACGACTACATCGTCCTCACCCAGCGCCCCAACTACAAGTCCGAGGCTGCATGGCGCAACGAGGTCGAGCGCCCCGGCTATATCCAGACCAACCGGCTGCGCTTCATGCGCCCCTACCAGCTCAAGGCGGTGCATGAATTGCAAGCGGCGGTGAAAGAGGGCAAGGACCGTTTTCTGTTCGAGATGGCGACGGGTACCGGCAAGACGCTCACGGCTGCTGCTGTCATCAAGTTGTTTCTGCGCTCCAGCAACGCGTCGCGTGTACTGTTCCTCGTCGATCGCCTCGAACTCGAAGACCAGGCCAAGAAAGCCTTTTCCGCACTACTGTCTGCCGACTACAAGACCGTGATCTACAAGGAGAACCGCGACGACTGGCGCCGTGCGGAGATTGTGGTGACCACGGTGCAGTCGCTGCTGTTCAACAACAAATATCAAAAGCAGTTTTCGCCAACCGACTTCGATCTGGTGATTTCCGACGAAGCGCATCGCTCCATCGGCGGCAATGCGCGCGCCGTGTTCGACTACTTCATCGGTTACAAGCTCGGCCTCACCGCCACGCCGCGCGATTATCTACGCCGCTTCGAACACACCAAGCCCACCACGCGCGACCCGCGCGAAGCGGAGCGCCGTCTGCTGCTCGACACCTACCGCACCTTTGGTTGCGAGAACAGTCAGCCCACCTATCGTTACTCCTTGCTGGATGGTGTCAAGGATGGCTTCCTGATCAACCCGACCGTGGTTGATGCGCGGACCGAGGTCACCACCGAGCTGCTTTCCGAACAGGGTTTCATCGTCACCTTTACCGATGGCAATGGCGACGAACAACAGGACGAGTTCAAGCAGCGTGAATTTGAAAAGCGGTTTTTCTCCGACGCCACCAACCAGCTTTTCTGCAAGACGTTTCTGGAGAACGCCCTGCGCGATCCGGTCAGTGGCGAGATCGGCAAGTCCATCATCTTTGCCGTCAGCCAGCACCATGCCGCCAAGCTGGCGCAGATCCTCAACGAAATGGCCGACCGCATGTTCCCCGGCAAGTACCAATCCGACTTCGCCGTGCAGGTCACCTCGCAGATAACTACCGCCCCCATATTCCCATCCAACCAGACTGGCCAATGGTAGAGCTAGGCGAAGTTTGCGATGTGCGCGATGGTACGCACGATAGCCCGAAATTTTTACTTGAGGGCTATCCACTAATTACATCGAGAAATCTGAAGAACGGTTTCATCGACTTTACCGACGTGAATCTGATTAGCCACGAGGACCTTGACGCGATCAACAAACGATCAAGGGTCGATGTTGGCGATCTATTGATGCCAATGATTGGTACGATTGGAAATCCTGTTTTTGCTGATATATCTCGTGAATACGCAGTTAAGAACGTTTCGATAATAAAATTTCCAAAGGGATGCCCATTTGACAATAGATTCCTAAAAGACGTACTCGACTCTGCTGAAATGCAGAGATATTTTGAATTGCAAGCAAGTGGTTCAACTCAGAAGTTCATTCCTCTTGGGTTCATCAGAAAGCTTCAAGTCCCGCTTCCACCGCTCGCCACTCAGCAGGCCATCGTCGCGGAGATCGAAGCCGAACAAGCGCTGGTCGCCGCCAACCGCGAACTGATCGCCCGCTTCGAGAAAAAAATCCAGGCCACCCTGGCCCGCGTCTGGGGCGAAGAAGAGTCGTCCGCCAGGACATAATGACATTGCCTGTTCAGACAGTAGTCGGCATTGATGTGGGCGGAGTAGGGAAAGGCTTCCATGCGGTTGCCTTGCGAGACGGAGTGTTCAAGACAAGACACTCTACCCAATCTGCCGAGATCGTGGCTTGGTGTGTGGACCAGGAGGCCAAAATTATTGCTGTGGATGCCCCGAGTGGATGGAGTCAATCTGGTCCGTCGAGAGAGGCGGAAAAGAACCTGAGGATTGCAGGCGAGAAAATTCACTGCTTCTCGACGCCGACCAAAGATCGCGTTCATGCTCATACGAAAGGTTTCTACGATTGGGTCTTCAATGGCAAGAAACTCTACCAGGAACTAATCAGCCATAGTTATCCGCTATTCGATGGTGAAAACCGGCCGGGCCCGCTTTGCTTCGAAACCTTTCCTCATGCCATCGTTTGTGCGATTGAGGGCAGGGTAGTCAAGGCGAAACCAAAAACATTGACACGTCGCGCTGTTCTAAGGAAGCTCGATTACGATGACAGTTGCCTGCCCAATATAGATTTTGTTGATGCGGCTCTTTGCGCCATCGCTGCAGAGAAATTTCGTCATGGTCGTGTGACCCGGTTCGGTCGACAGGACGAAGGGTTTATTGTGATTCCGGCAATTGCAGATTTCCGTTGAGATCAAGCCCGCTGATCGATCGATGCAGTTTAAATATTGCATTTTGACGCAATAATTTATTGCAATATATTGCTCTATAGTGCAATATATAGAGTTAATTATATTGCATCAAGGTGCAAAATTATGGAATCCAATTTTCCCGAACTCAAGCTTCGCCAGCTTGACGCCGCGTTGAACCGCATCCGCACTGCCGATTTGCCGCCGCGCCCGCCGTCAGGCTGGGTCAAGGCGATTCGCGAAACCCTGGGCATGACGGCAACCCAGCTTGCCCAGCGGCTTGGGGTCACCACGTCGACCGCCACCCGGCTGGAAGCTTCGGAAGCCGATGACACCATCAGCCTGGCGACTTTGCGCCGCGCCGCCGAAGTGCTGAACTGCGAACTTCAGTATTCGCTGGTGCCCAGGCAGCCACTCGCGCAGATGCTGGAAGCCCGCGCTACCGCCTTGGCTCGTCAGCAGATGGCGGCGGTGAGCCACACCATGGCCCTGGAAGCGCAATCGACTTCAAAGAAGACAGTCGAGGCGCAGACGCGTGCGCTCGTGGAAGCGCTGCGCAATGGTCCGCGGCGCAACCTCTGGCGCGAGCGCAACAAGACATGACGGTGAATCTCGAATACCCGCCCGGCGCCACGCCACTCGATGCGGATGAACTCGCCAGTCTGATTCCCGGCCATATCACTACGCAAGGGGAATTGAACGAGTGGGAGCAACTCAACATCGTTCAGGGTGAGAGCTGGGCGGGTAAGCAACGCAAGAAAATTCTCAACGAAGCTTTCGTGCGTCAATTGCACAAGCAGATGTTTGGTGAAACATGGCGCTGGGCCGGTGAGTTTCGCAAGTCGGACAAGAACATCGGCGTCGATTGGCTGCATATCGGCGTTGAACTGAAGAAACTGTTCGATGACGTTGATTACCAGATCGAACACGCCAGCTATACCTGATACGCATGCCCGAGACCAGCCTGCCTGCCGCCAAGTACAATCCGCTGTAACCCCATTCCGTTTTTCGACAAGGATGTTT
This sequence comes from Sterolibacteriaceae bacterium, assembly GCA_025360425.1. Taxonomy (GTDB): domain Bacteria; phylum Pseudomonadota; class Gammaproteobacteria; order Burkholderiales; family Rhodocyclaceae; genus JANYCD01. The sequence continues at coordinate 9,826 of JANYCD010000089.1, read as the reverse complement.
TGATGAGCACACTGTTCTCCCCCTTTTCCCTCGGTGGCCTGACGCTGCGTAACCGGATCATCGTGTCGCCGATGTGTCAGTACTCCGGTGATTTTGAGGGCAATGCCACCGACTGGCATTTGATGCATCTGAGCGAGATGGCCAATTCCGGCGCCGGCCTGCTGATCATCGAAGCCAGCGCCGTGTCTGCCGAGGGCCGTATCTGCCACACTGATCTGGGTTTGTATTCCGACGCCAACGAAGCCGCCCTCGCGCGCACCCTGGCCGGCGTGCGCAAGTATTCCGATATGCCAATCGCCATCCAGCTTGCCCATGCCGGGCGCAAGTCATCCTGCACCGCGCCTTGGGAGGGCGGCAACCAGGTTGCGCAGGATGCCGGCGGATGGGAGACGTGGGCGCCATCTGCCGTTCCGTTCAAGGAGACTGACCGCAGCCCGCGCACCCTCGATCGTGCCGAGATGACGCGGCTGCGCGATGCTTTTGCCAGCGCCGCGAAACGCGCCGCGCGCCTCGGCCTGGACGTCATCGAAATTCATGGCGCCCACGGTTATCTGCTGCATGAATTCCTGTCGCCACTTTCCAACCGGCGCGAAGATGCCTATGGCGGCGCGCTCGAAAACCGCATGCGCTTTCCGCTTGAAGTGTTCGACGCGGTGCGCGCCGCTTTTCCCGCCGACAAGCCGGTGGGCATACGCATTTCCGCCACCGACTGGGTGCCGGATGGCTGGGAGATCGAGCAGAGCGTGGCCTTCGCCAAAGCCATCGAGGCGCGCGGCTGCAGCTTCATCGATGTATCGAGCGGCGGCATTTCGCCGCACCAGAAAATCACGCCGGGCCCCGGTTATCAAGTGCACCTGGCCGAGCGGTTGCACAAGGAGTTGACGATGCCGGTCATTGCGGTAGGCATGATCACCGATCCGGATCATGCCGAGTCGATTGTCACCTCGGGGCAGGCCGACATGGTAGCGCTGGCCCGCGGCCTGCTCTATAACCCGCGCTGGCCGTGGCACGCCGCCGCCAGGCTGGGCGCCCAGGTGAAGGTGCCGCCGCAATACTGGCGCAGCCAGCCGGCTGGATTGAAAGCCTTGTTTGAGGATGCTCGCGGCAAGTCATGATTCGGTTATTCGTGCGGGCTGCCCGTGGGGGGCTTTTGTGGCCATGATCAGCGCGCGGGTTTTGCAGTTGCGCCAAGCGGCTTGAAGCCCAGCGGATCTTTTTTCCATTCGGCATAGATGGGTTTGAGTTCGGACGGAATCTCCGCCTCGAAGGCTTTGTCGATTGGCCAGCCGGGCATCCGTTCCGACACCGCAACCAGCAGAAGCGCGCCTTGCCTGGCATCCTTCGGTCTCTTGTCGGACTTTCGCTTGGCCTGTCGTGACAGCCACATTTTGTGGAGCGCCATCCAGCGCGGGTCGGGCGCCACGATGCGAGCGGCGATTGGTTTTGTCGACAACGCGCAGATCACCCTTTCAAGCTTCTTGCCCTTTAACAACCACTCCTGTTCCATCAAGGGAATCGGGCTGATCTCGCCTTTCGGCAACGAGGCGCTCACCGAAGGCGCGGACAGCAACTCCACTTCGTAGGATTTGGCGTTTCTCGCCTGGAAAGTTCGCTCGGTGTTGATGGTCCAGGTGGAGTCCATTTCCTTGAGCACCGAAAACAAGGTCGCCGATACACCGCTGTTACCCAACACCAGGGTGCCGGTCCAGGCGAGATCGAAATCTTCGGTGGCGTCCCAGCCGAGAAGAAACCGTCCGCCGGCTTCGATTTCATAAGCGGCAAATGCATTGGTGCCGACGACCAGATAAGAGTCGCCCAGCATTTTTCTGATGTCGAGTTCCACCAGTATTTTCGCTGCCTCGACCGATATCGCTGGAAGCCGCGCCGGTCGCCAGAACACCGTTGTTCCGTTCAATGCGCCCCTGGTTTGTTCCAGGCGCCGCTTCAGATCACTCTTGTTGGCATCGTATTCGTTCTTGATGGCATCGGTCTTCGCCGATCGCGGTCCAAGCGATGTGCCATCTCCCCGCGCGTTACGAATTTGGTAAAGGTATTCTTTGCCCGCTGACTGGTGCCATTTCAGGTTGTACGGGAGTTGCCGCAGCGACCTGGCGACCGAGATGGTGGCGTCGTACTGCATCTCCAGGTTGCCGATGAGCCTGAGTTGTTCTGCATTGAAATCGATGTATTCCATCGCCTTTGTCCCGCGTTGGTGCAGTTTTCAAAATATACAGAACAAATTGTTATTATTCAATAGACTATTTGCCAGGATATGGCTCTTTGAACTGCTGTAGTGTTGCTTCAGGCCCAGGGCACACTGCATCAAGGAATGACCATTGGCAGAATGATGAAGCAGGGATAAGCCATATCAAATGGGTGTAAATGGCCGCACGATGAGTAGCGTGCTTTAATTCGAAACCATTCGCATGATTTGAGAAAAGACTCCCCAACATGATTCACACCCCGTCCAACCAGACGCCTACTGTTGGCCCGGAATACCTCTGCGCCACGGCGTATTTCGACAGCGACAACCCGACGCTGCGCGCCGCGGCGGAGCAGGCCTGTGCCGACGCCGGCAGCGATGTCGAGCGGGCGATCAAATTGTTTTACTGGGTGCGCGATGGCTGGCGCTACGACCCGTTCAGTCTCAGCATCACCGCGCAGCGCCACACAGCGAGCGATGTGCTGGCGCGCGACCACGGCTACTGCGTCACCAAGGCCATCCTGCTCAGTGCGGCGGCGCGCGTGGTGGGTATTCCCAGCGCCATCGGGTTTTCCGATGTCACCAATCACCTGACCAGCGAAAAACTGCTGCGCTGGATGGGCGGCAAGAACGTTTTCTACAATCACGGCTACTCATTGCTGTACCTCGACGGCCGCTGGGTCAAGGCCGCGCCGGCTTTCAACATCGATCTGTGTGATCGCTTCGGCGTGATGCCCACCGAGTTCGACGGCCGGCAAGATGCGATCATGCAGGAGTTCGATCGCCAGCAACGCCACCACATGGAATACCTTACTGACCACGGCTGCTGGTCGGATTTTCCGTTCGAAAAAGTAGAACGCGAATTCCGCGCCGTGTATCCAGTCGACGCCTGGGAACGCGGCATCGACGACCCTTACTTCGCGCCGGACAAGAAGGCTGTTTGAGTCAGGCTAGTGGTAGCGATCAGTAAACTGCGCCGTGATCGCCCACATTGACCGGGATGATTTGTCGATCCTGAATCAACAGTTCCAGCGCGATGCGATAAGACAGTTTGATCGATACTGAATGCATGCCTTGATGCTTGCCTTGCAGAGGGTGCAAGCGCAGCGAGGGATGTGCCGGATTGGCTTCCAGCAACTGCAAGGTTTTCAGGTAATGCTGGCGCAGATCGGGGTGGCGTTTGAGAAACCGCGCCGCGCGGCGGTTGTATTGCTCGGTAAACACCAGCATATATTTGGCAGCCGGCATGTCGGGTAGCGCGACTTACAGTTTGTCCAAACGTTTCAGATGAGCGGCGGGTGATTCCTTCACCGCGCGCCCGGCCTTCAGGTCGGCACGCGTCTCCGCCAGCGCGGCATCCAGCTCGCATTCGCGCAGATAGTGGTAGTGGGCCAAATTCATCACCACGAATTTATCCTTGCCCCGCACCGAGACAATGGCTTCAGGTGCCTCGCTGAGGGCAACCTCAATGGCGGAAATACCTTTGGTTTTAAGATCGTTGGCGCTGATGCTGGACATGGAAGGCTCCTGAATAATGGCTCATACGTACTTTATATAGTACTGTTAATAGTACGATTAAGCAAGCGATCGGTGAGCCGTAAGTCAAGCTGTGAGTCAAGTCACCTGCACGCCGTAGGAACTAACTAAATGGCAAGCTAAACTTTTTGCCGATAGCGATCCGCTGCTTCCATGAAATTTTTGCGCAGGAGCAGCGGGGCGGAAATGTTCTTGAGGGGTTCGGGCGTGGCGCCGGTGCCGCGTATGGTCACGGTCATGCTAAGGTAAAGCCTCTCACCTTTGTCAGGAGTCGAACCATGAAATACAATCGCGCTATCCCGGCCATCGCGACAATTCTGGCGCTCAGCATTGGCAGCGTACTGGCGGCGCCGGTGCAGTACGAAATGGATCTGCACACGTATTCCGGCATGGGTACCGGTGGCGCGATGGGCATGATCGGTTCGATGTTCGGCAGCAAGGGTGCCAGCGTCAGCAAAACCATGGACCTGCGCCTCAACAATCCGGGCGATATCCCTGACAGTTACAGCGCCGAACACACGGTGCCCGATGCCATGCACATCGGCCCGCAATTGCCGCTGAAGGGCGAACGGCGCGGCGGCAGTTCGAGCGGTGGCGAATCTTCTTCGAGCGACCCCGATGGCCGCATCCTGATCTACTGGGGTTGCAGCGACACCGTAGCCAAGGGCCAGCCGATGATCATCGACTTCAAGGCGATGGGCAAGAACATGTCGCCCGAGGTGATGGCCATGGTACGCCAGGCCAAGGCGCGCAAGGGCGGCGGTGCAGCGGTGGCTGAGGGCGAATCGCTGCCGCCGCGCACTGTGTGGTGGCCGGCCGGCGACAGCGGCTTCAAGGGTATTCCGGCCGATGCCTCGGCGGTTGGCGAGCATGTGGTGAAGGCCAGCTTCATGAATGAAGACATCCGCTACACCATCGGCAACGAGCTGGATTTTCTCGAACCGCTCAACCTCAAGGCCGGTGGCGATATCAAGGCGGCGGTGCCGCTCAACTGGGACGGCCTGTCACGCGTCAAGGGCTACAACCTGAATGCGGTGGGCGCGGCGGAAAAGGAAGTGGTGCTGTGGATGGCGGCGCGTAACAAGTCGCCGATGCTGCCCGCGAGCCAGACCAGTTGCACGATTCCCGTCGGCATCTTCGAGAAGGTGGAGATGGCGATGGTGGCGGAAGAAGGCGTCGGCCCGCAGGGCTTGTTTGCCTTTCCGCCGCAGGAGAAGGGCAAACCGAAGAAGCCGCTGATCTGGTCGGCGCGCGTCCGTGTTTCCACCACCGACACGGCCATGCTTGGTTTGCAGCAGGCTGCAGGCTCGGCAGCGACAGGTGCTGCGGCGGATTCGGTGGTGCCGGGCGGCGGCGCGGTGCTCAAGTCGCTCAAGGGCCTCTTCGGCAAATAAGCAGCGGCTTGAACAGCGCAGGCTCACGGCACAAATCGAAATTGTTCGTTCATGGATGACGCGCTGTTCTGGTTCCGTCGTGATCTGCGCATCGCCGACAACGCCGGGCTTTATCACGCGCTCAAGTCGGCGCGGCGCGTGCATTGCGTGTTCGTGTTTGACACCGACATTCTCGCTGCGCTGGCGAACAGGGCGGATCGTCGCATTGAGTTCATTCATGGCTGCGTAACCGAGTTGCGCGAATCGTTGCGTGCCGCTGGTGGCGACTTGATCATTCAATATGGGCGGGCGCAGGATGTCGTTCCGCAATTGGCGAAATTGCTTGATATCGATGCCGTATTCACCAACGAGGATTACGAACCGGCCGCCGTGCAGCGCGACCAGGTGGTCGAGCGTTTGCTCAAGCAAGCGGGCATCGCGTTCCGCGCCTTCAAGGATCAGGTGTTGTTCGCCAAGGACGAGGTGATGACGCAGGCGCAAACGCCGTACACGGTGTTCACACCCTACAAGAGCGCCTGCCTCAAGAAGCTCGACGCGTTTTACCTGAGTGCTTATCCCACGGAGAACTATCTTTCCAATCTGGCCAAGCCCGGCGCTGTGACTGCGGTGCCTTCCTTGGCAGACATGGGTTTTAAAGTCACTAACCTCAAGGCCCTTGGCATCAAGCCGGGAACGCAGGGTGCGTTGGAAGTGCTGGACGATTTTCTGGAGCGCATCGACAGCTATCGCGACAAGCGCGATTTCCCGGCGGTCAAGGGCGTGTCTTATCTGTCCGTGCACAACCGCTTCGGCACGGTGTCGATCCGGCATCTGGCAAGGCTCGCGGCGGAGCGCCGTTCCGCCGGCGCCGATACCTGGCTCAGCGAACTCATCTGGCGCGATTTCTATTTCCAGATTCTTTATCACTTCCCCCATGTCTGTGATTCGGCCTTCAAGCCGAAGTACAAAGACCTCGCGTTTGAAAACGACAAGTCGCTGTTCGCCGCCTGGTGCGAGGCGCGCACCGGCTATCCGATCATTGATGCCGCCATGCGGCAAATCAACCAGACCGGCTTCATGCACAACCGCCTGCGCATGATCGTGGCTTCGTTCCTGACCAAGGACTTGTTGATCGACTGGCGCTGGGGTGAAAGCTATTTCGCCGACAACCTCAACGATTTCGATTTGGCCGCCAACAACGGCGGCTGGCAATGGGCGGCGTCCACCGGTTGCGATGCGCAACCGTACTTCCGCATTTTCAATCCGGTGTCGCAGTCACAGCGTTTCGATCCGGCCGGCAAGTTCATCCGTCGTTACCTGCCTGAGCTGGCACAGGTGCCGGACAAGTTCATCCATTCGCCGTGGACCATGTCGCCGCTGGAACTGAAGATGGCCCATTGCGTGATCGGCAAGGATTATCCTGCGTGCGTGGTCGAGCATGATGTTGCAAGACACAAGGCCCTGGCGCTTTACAAATCGGTGTAGCGATGAAGATGAAACAAGGTTCCAACACCTTACGAACGCTGGTTGCGTTGCTTGCAGGCTTGGCATGCAGTTGCGCACTGGCGGCTTCCGTCGCGCCGGTTGCAGCCGAGCATGGCATGGTGGTCACGGCGCAGCATCTCGCTTCGCGCGTTGGTGTCGATGTGTTGAAGAAGGGCGGCAACGCGGTCGACGCAGCCGTGGCGGTCGGTTACGCGCTGGCTGTGGTGTATCCGGCGGCGGGTAATCTCGGCGGCGGCGGTTTCATGACCGTGCAGTTGGCCGATGGCCGCAAGACCTTCATCGACTTCCGCGAGAAGGCGCCGCTGGCGGCCAAGGCCGACATGTATCTTGACCCGGCCGGCAAGGTGATCAAGGGCTTGAGCACTGATGGCCATCTCGCCGTGGCTGTGCCGGGCACCGTGGCCGGGCTGGAAATGGCGCGCGAAAAATACGCTTCGCTGCCGCGCGCGGCGCTGGTGGCGCCGGCGATTCATCTTGCTAAAAAAGGCTTTGTGCTGGAGCAGGGCGACGTCGACATGCTGGAGACCAAGACCGATGACTTCAAGCGCGACCCGGCCACCGCGAAGATTTTCCTCAACCGGGGCAAGCCCTTCACGGTCGGCCAGACGCTGCTGCAACAGGACCTCGCCCGTACGCTGCGCGCGATCAGTGGCAAGGGTGTCGACGGCTTCTACAAGGGCGCGGTGGGCGCGGCCATCGCCGCGTCGAGCAAGGCGGGTGGCGGGCTGATCACGCAGGCCGATCTTGACGGCTACCAGCCGCGTGAGCGTGCACCGATCGAATGCGATTACCGCGGCTTCCACGTTGTTTCGGCGCCGCCGCCGAGTTCTGGTGGCGTCACGCTGTGCGAGATGCTCAACATTATCGAAGGTTATTCGCTCAAGGATCTTGGCTATCACTCGGCGCAGGCGGTGCACTTCCAGATTGAGGCGATGCGCCACGCCTATGTCGACCGCAACAACACTCTCGGCGATCCGGACTTCGTCAGCAACCCGATTGGTCGCCTGCTCGACAAGGCTTATGCGGCAAAGATTCGCGCCGTCATCGATCCTCAGCGTGCCGGCGTGTCACGCGACATCAAAGCCGGCGTGGAACCGCACGAGGGCAGCAGTACCACACACTATTCCATTGTTGATCGCTGGGGCAATGCGGTGGCCGTGACCTATACGCTTAACAACTGGTTCGGCGCGCGCGTCACCGCGGCCGGTACCGGCGTGCTGCTCAACAACGAGATGGACGATTTCACTTCGAAGCCGGGCGTGCCCAATTCCTTCGGTCTGGTGCAGGGGGCAGCCAATGCCATTGCGCCCGGCAAGCGGCCGCTGTCGTCGATGAGTCCGACCATCGTCACGCGCGACGGCAAGCCGCTGCTGGTGCTCGGCACGCCCGGCGGCAGCCGCATCATCACCGCGGTGCTGCAAGTGATCGTGCATGTCGTCGATTACGGCATGAACGTGCAGGAGGCGGTGGACGCACCACGCTTTCACCAGCAATGGTTGCCGGATCTGACCAATGTCGAGGACTTCGCGCTGTCGCCCGACACGCGCGCGCTGCTGGTCAGCATGGGCCACCATCCGGGCGCGCCGCAACCGGCCAACCATGTGGCGGCGATCATCGTTGGCGCGCCATCCATTGACGGCAAGCCGGTGGGCGCGAATCGCTACTACGGCGCCATCGACCCGCGCATGAATACCGGGCAAGCGCTGGGGTATTGACGTGGGGCGTCTGACAAAGCGCTGATGCGGTAGCATGGCGGTCGCTTCGGTATCAATCAGCCATCAGAGAGACACGCGCCATTGAATCGACAGGCGCAAAAAACAACGGAGGAAATCATGCAAGTCCAGGAACCCATCAATCATCAGAACTTTTACATCGGCGGCGCGTGGACCAAGCCCGCCACCGCCAATCGCATCGACGTGATCGGTGCCAACACCGGTCTCAGCATCGGTAGCGTGCCCGACGGCAGCAACGCCGATATCGATCGCGCGGTCGCTGCGGCGCGGCGTGCCCATGACGGCGCATGGGGCGACAGTACGCCCACCGAGCGTGCCGTAATCATGAATAAATTCGCCGACGCGATGGAAAAGCGCGCCGAGCGCCTGACCCGCGCGGTGAGCATGCAGAACGGTATGCCACTGAGCCTGGCCGAAGCCTTCGAGGGCGGCTATGTGGTCGGCCTGATGCGTTACTACGCTGGCCTCACGGCTGCGATGCAAACCGAAGAGCGGCGTCATTCGCCGCTCGGCTTCGACACCTTGGTGCAGCGCGGGCCGGTGGGCGTGGTCGGCGGAATCGTGCCGTGGAATTACCCGGTGGTGCTGTCGATGATGAAGATCTGCCCGGCGCTGGCGACCGGCTGCACCATCGTGCTCAAGCCTTCGCCCGGTACAGTGCTGGATTGCTTCATCGTCGCCGAAGCGGCGGAAGAAGCCGGCATTCCCGCCGGCGTGATCAACTGGGTACCGGGTGGCCGCGATCTCGGCGCCTATCTGGTGTCGCACCCCGGCATCGACAAGGTGGCGTTCACCGGTTCGACCGCTGCCGGTCGCAAGATCGGTGAAGTGTGCGGACGCCTGTTGCGCCCGGTGAGCCTGGAGCTGGGCGGCAAGTCGGCGGGCATCATCCTCGACGATGCCAAGCTCGACCAAGTGCTGCAAGGCATGTTGTTCGCGTCATTTGCCAACAACGGCCAGACCTGCGCATTGTCGACGCGCATGTTGGCGCCGGCCAGCCGCTACAAGGAAGTGGTCGACGCCATCGCCGGCATGGTGTCATCGCTCAAGGTCGGCAACTCGCTCGACCTCGCGACGCAGATCGGCCCGCTGGCTTCGTCCGAGCATCGCGACCGCGTCGAAGGCTACATCGCCAAGGGCAAGACCGAGGCGCGCCTCGTCGCCGGCGGCGGCCGGCCGAAGGGTGTGGGCGATGGCTGGTTCGTCGAGCCCACGGTGTTCGCCGACGTGTCCAACAAGGCCACCATCGCGCAGGAAGAAATTTTCGGGCCGGTGCTGTCGATCATCAAGTACGACAACGAAGACGAGGCGGTGAAGATCGCCAACGACTCGGAGTACGGTCTTGGCGGCACCGTATGGTCATCGGACAGCAAGCGCGCCCAAGCCATCGCACGTCGCGTGCAGACCGGCACCATTGGCGTCAATGGTTACGTGATCGACATGGCGTCACCCTTCGGCGGCATCAAGGCCAGTGG
>JANYCD010000060.1 GCA_025360425.1 Sterolibacteriaceae bacterium | reverse complement strand
CGTTGCGGGAACCAGCCTGATGAAGGCCGCGGTATCCAACGGCATCTACGACATCGTCGGCGACTGCGGCGGCAGCGCGAGTTGCGCCACCTGCCATGTCTATATCGATGGCGCCCATCTGCAAAAAATTTCCGATCCGTCGGCGCGCGAACTGGAAATGCTCGCCTGCACCTCGGCCGAGCGCCGCGACAACAGCCGCCTGAGCTGCCAGATAGAGATGAACGCCGCGCTCGACGGCATCGTCGTGCACATCCCGGATCAGCAGTGGTAGGGCAGCGCCGACCGGCGGGCATGCCGGTCCGCATCCAACGATAACCGAACCAGGAGAACGCCATGTCCGATATCGAACGCCGCATCCGCCGCATGGAAGACCGCGCCGAACTGCAGGATCTTGTAGTGCGCTATTTCATCGCCTCCGACGATGACGACTACGAAACCTTGGCGTCGACCTTCGCCAGCGACGGCACGTTTTCGGCGGGCAGCTTTCCCGGCGGCGTCGGCCGCGACGCGGTAGTCGAGTGCCTGCGTTCGGGCCGCAGCATGATGGGGCCGACCGTGCACACACCGAACTACGCGCTGTTCGCGTTCCAGGACGACGACCACGCCACCGGGCAGGTGGGTGCCCATCTGGAGCTTTCCATCGGCGGGCGCACCGTGTTCGGCGCCGTGCGCTACATCGACGCGTATGCGCGGGCAGAGGGCCGTTGGCAATTCAAGCGCCGCGACATGCGCACCATCCACATGGGGCCGTGGGAGGATGCCGGCACCTCGCTGACCACGGAACTCAACGTGCGCTGGCCGGGCGTTCCGCCCATGCGGTCGGACTACCCGAAGAAAGTTTGAGCGGGCTACTGCCCGAGGATCCTCCTTGATTTGCTCAGGCGCTATCAAGTACAAGGTGTCCCCATTCATCGAAAGTTGGAGTCCACTCGACGCTCGACCCGACTGGCCCGCCGAGGCCAATTTCGCTGCTAGTGAGGTGACCGAATGCCGATAACGAATAAGAACAGGATGCTTCGGAAGACGTTGTTCATTTGAACGGTGCGCTCAACGTGGAGGTCACCGACGGAGCGCCGCAGGCGCGGAGTCCGTATGAACCGCCGGGTTATGCCGCGATTTCGATGTACTCAACTTGACTGGACGGCAAGGGGACCGGGCTTCCGTCTTCCCGCAAGCCGTCGATATGGAATTCGATGGCCTCACGAATCTCCGTCTCGACCTGTTGGATATTTCCGCCTGTGGCGACGCATCCAGGCAGATCGGGGACGTAGGCGGAGTAATTTGATCCAGCTTTTTCGATTACGATGGCGTAACGCATAGTGACCTCACTTCTTTAAACCGGACTGCTTCATGATGCTGTTCAAAGTCCCGGGTGCTACATCGTCGCTTGGCTTACCCGGCACCGTAACCCGACCGGGCTTCACAGGATGTTTGTACTGTCGATGACTGCCTCGTGTTGCTATTAGAAACCAGCCATCAGCTTGAAGCAGACGCAAAATCTCACTGATTTTCATCTACGAAGAATATCAGCTTGCCCACTTGCGAACAATGCTCCATTGACCAGCGGCATGAGGTTATTTCCTGCGATCAGTGATAACCGAACTCAAACCGCGCTAGCTCGATCAGAGTGGCGGAGAACAAGACATAGCCGCCTCTGTTGTAGCTGGAGAGCGAAAACAATAGCTCGGATTGTCCGTCGTTGTCATAGTCGCCGGCATCCACAAGCAGAAGGCCTTCGCCGAGGAACCGCACATTTCCCGCCTCGGTAACAACGAACGTTTGGGTGTTCAGCGAACCCTCGCCCTCTTCGCCATCGCACTCGTAAGCTCCTTTCAGCATGATAGCCATGACCAACGCCCCACGAGATGATCGGTGTGCGCGGATGCTGAGGTTGCTCTTCGCATAGCGAAAAGGCACTAAGGCATCAGAAGGGCCTTCTTTGCACACATGCTGCACTTTGCTGCGAAAGGCAGTTAGCGCTTGACTCAGAATCTGAGGTGTGACCTTGGTGCGCTTCCACACCGCGGGGTCTTTGAAATATGGTTTGGAGACGGCAACGAGCGGGCGATGCAATTTATCTGCGCTGAAGTTTCCGAATTCATACGATGCCTCACCAACGACAGGCACCTTTCCGTCAACAATGTCCTGCAATCCAACGTGCGAGTAGAACGGAAAGTCGCTTGGCGTCCGCCCGACAACCTTACCGATTTGTTGCCCGTCTAGTGCAATGAACCAAGTGACTTCGTACGGATATTGTTTGGCGACCGTCTTAAGACATTCCTGGTTTGGGCAATCACTCTTATAGGCGACCCAGCTGGCGTCGTTGTATGAGAACAGCGTACGCACTTTCATGCTGTTGCTTTCACCTGCATAGACGCCTGGCACGTCCTCCAGAACCCCGAGGAGCGCGGCTTCCCCATGGGCAAAACCACTAGCTGCGAAAGTCGCAACAAGGACTGCGATGCAGAAGCGAATAATCATGCCGCCCAACG
>JANYCD010000005.1 GCA_025360425.1 Sterolibacteriaceae bacterium | reverse complement strand
CTGGCAGTTGTTCTCGTACACCTATCTCGAACTTGACAAGCCGGTACGCTATATGGAGCATCACTTGTTCGAGCACGGCAAAGCGCAGGGGATTCGTCTCAAGGTTGAAGTCGATGGCGTCGTTCACCTGTTGACCGGCGAGGGCAACGGCCCGATTGCCGCCGCCGTGCACGCCTTGCGCAGCATAGCTGTCGAGGTACAGGTGCGCAGTTACGAGGAACGTTCGATTGGCGCCAGTGCCGATGGTGGTGATGCGCAAGCCTGCGCCTTCATGGAAATGACACACGTTAGTGGCGGCTGCGACCGATATGGCGTCGGCATCGACACCAACATCGTCACAGCCTCGATCAAGGCGCTGGTCAGCGGTGCCAATCGGCTTGGGGCAAGTGCTTTCGTTGCAAACGAAGCGCGCGCGGCCTAGCCACGCTTTCAGTGACTTAATTGTTGTGCTTCGCCGCTTGGCGTTGCGCGACCGTTTCCATGATGCAATGCGTGCCGCACGCAGCCAGCGATGGTGGCATCCGATGGTGGCATTGAGCGCATAAAAATCTCGGAAAACACGCGGCATATGACTCAGTACGATTCCCGCCAGTCGCCCAACTCGAAAAGCATCGCCATGGGTTTTGTCGCTGCCATCATCGTGGTTGTATGCTGGTCCGGGTTCAATATTGTTTCGCGCATGGGCGGGCGTGGCGTGCTTACGCCATACGATCTGGCGGCGCTGCGGTTTGGCATTTCCATGCTCATCCTGCTGCCATTTTTATTCACGACGCGTTTTATCGCGACACCATTGCAACTGGCCATCCTTGCCCTGTTCGGCGGACTGGGCTACGGGCTATTGGTCTATGCGGGATTTTCCCTTGCCCCTGCCGCGCATGCCGGCGTTCTGGTCAATGGTGGTATTCCCTTTGCCACGGCGCTCATCGCGTGGCTTGCCATGGGCTATCGCCCCGGCAAGCGCGCAGTCATCGCGCTGGTGGTTGCCGGATTGGGTATTGGTGTCATCAGTTATCGCAGTCTGATTCAGGTGCAACCCGACGAAGGACGCCAGTGGCTGGGCGATCTTTTCTTCCTTGGCGCGGCAACGTGTTCGGCGATATTCAGTCTGCTGCTGCGCAAATGGAGCGTGCGTCCACTGGAGGCAATGATCGGCTTGGCTTGCTATTCTTCGCTGGTTTATTTCCCTGTTTACGTGCTGGCTCTGCCCAAGACCTTGATGCTGGCTGCCCCCTCAGTCCTGCTGTTGCAGGGGTTCTATCAGGGCGTTATCGCGGCCACTGTCGCGGGCTTGCTGTATGCGCATGCCAATTTGACGATAGGTCCGATGAAAGCCTCTCTCATGCTCGCGCTGGTGCCGGCGATGTCTGCACTCGCAGCCGGTCCGTTGCTGGGAGAACAGATCGGAATCGTGACCTGGCTCGGTGTTGCTTTGGTCACGGCGGGTGCTGTGATCGGTGCCACCAATCCGAAAAAGTGATCGTGCGGCAATGGCGTCGTCACGGGGTTCAATCCCGGCGACGCATGCGGAGTTTCCGTTTATAGTGCGCGATCCCTCCGTATCGTGAAGAGAGAAAATCATGCGTATCGTAAACCTCGCTGGTGCCGCGCTGCTGGTGACGGCGATTGCGGCGATCAGCTCCGTTTATCTGGCACCGGCAAATGCGCTGCGCCTTGCCCTTGGCGCTGAACGCCAAAGCGCGGGGCTCGTGCGCAAGCAGATCGACTTGCCCGATGGACTGCATTACGTGTATCTGGAGGGCGGGCAGGGCGAGCCGTTGATGCTGCTGCACGGCTTTGGCGCCAACAAGGACAACTTCACCCGCGTGGCACGATGGCTGACACCGCATTACCACGTGATCGTGCCGGACCATATTGGCTTCGGCGAATCATCCCACCCGCAGGATGCCGACTACGCACCGACCGCGCAGGCAGAGCGGCTGCGCGCCCTGGCGCAGGCGCTGGGCATCAAGGCCCTTCACCTCGGCGGCAGTTCCATGGGCGGGCAGATCGCGTTGACCTACGCCGCGCTTCATCCTGACGAGGTCAAGAGTCTTTGGCTGCTTGCGCCCGCGGGCGTCTGGTCGGCGCCGGAAAGCGAGATGCGGAAGGTGGCCAGGGAGACCGGACACAACCCGCTGATGGCGAAGAACGAAGAGGAGTTCGCTGGAGTATTTTCCTTTGTGATGACCGACCCGCCCTACATCCCAAGGCCCATGCTCAATGTGATGGCGCAGGAACGCATTGGAAACTTCGCGCTGGAGGAACGCATCCTCAAACAGCTTGGCGCCGATCCGGTGGAACAGCGTGTCACCGGTCTGGCCACGCCGACATTGATTGTGTGGGGCGACAGGGACCGCGTGCTGATTCCGGCGAGCGCCGATATTCTGCACAAATTGATGCCGCACTCACAGGTTCTCATCATGCCCGGCATCGGCCACTTGCCGATGCTCGAGAGGCCGCAACCGAGCGCCGAAGATTACTTGCGCTTTCGCGCCGCGCTTTAGGACGTCTGAATTCATCAGGGATACACGTGACGAGTCCTGATTCCGGAACGCCGGTACGGTTGTTGCTGGTTGGTGCCACGGGTGCGGTCGGCCGGCAGGTGTCGATGGCAGCACTTGCCCACCCGCGCATCGCACAGGTGGTTGCGCCGCCCCGTCGTCCGCTGCCGGCCCATGCAAAGCTGCACGCGCCCATTGTTGATTTCGTTCATCTGCCGGTCGATGCACCCTGGTGGCAGGTTGATGCAGTGATCTGCACGCTGGGCACTAAGATCAAGGTGGCCGGCTCACAACAAGCTTTTGCGGCGGTCGACCGTGACCTGCCCATACAAGTGGCCCGCCTTGCTCGACTAGCGGGCGCGACGCGCTTTGCGCTGAACTCCTCGCTCGGCGCGAGTCTTGGCGGAAATTTTTATCTGCGCACCAAGGCCGAGGCGGAAGCCGAAATCCGTAGCATCGGTTACCCGAACTACACGATTGTGCGTCCTTCGCTGATTGACACCGTACGCGAAGAACAACGCCCCGGGGAATGGATGGGGCTTGTCGTCGCCAGGGCGCTGCGGCCGCTGATTCCGAAGCGCTATCGGGCCGTCACCGTAGAACGTATTGCGCGTGCCTTGCTGGAAGGCGTATTGAATGAAAAGCATGGCGAGCGCATTGTCGAATCCGAAGCGCTGTAGCGAAGTTCTCCAGTCTTCAATAGCGAAGCATCATCACGACTTGAATCCGCTACAGTTAACCCAATATCAGACCTGTTGATACCTGGAGTTCATCATAGCCGATTCCCTGCACGTCGTCTGTCCCGCCTGCCACGCCGTCAATCGCGTGCCCGCTGATCGTCTCGGCAATGCAGCCATCTGCGGCAAATGCCAAGCCCCACTGTTTACCGGACAACCTGTTGGACTGGATGAGGCTGGGTTCGACAAACATGTGAGCCGATCCGACGTGCCGCTGGTGGTCGACTTCTGGGCGCCATGGTGCGGACCGTGCCGCATGATGGCGCCGGCTTTCGCGGAAGCGGCGCGACATTTGGAGCCGCGTTATCGGCTGGTCAAGGTGAATACCGAGGAAGCGCAAAACCTTGCGGCGCGGTTCAATATCCGCAGCATTCCCACCATCGCGATTTTTCGCGGCGGTCGAGAGATCGCTCGTCAGGCTGGTGCCATGGATGTGGCTGGCATTCAGCGTTGGGTCGACAGCAATAGCTAGTTGCTGCATGATTGCGCGGTGCAAACCATGGCTTGTCGGCACTTCATACTTAACGCCGACAACGATACGTTTTCAAACGCAGATGTGAATCACCAAAATATCAGTTTGCGCGTTGTTGAAATCTAAATCCTTCATTTTTTCAAGTAGGGGCATAGGCCATGTCCATTTTGGCGATGCGACAGTCACCCAGTGCTTGAGGAGTTTCAGAATGGGCATCGATAAAGAGCCAGCAAACATGAATAAAGGCACCCATAACTTGGAAGATAGGGCCACCGAAAAGGGTTGGATTTTCTTTGGTGGGTTGGCTATAGGTATTGCAGTGATATGCCTGATAGTTCCAATCCGTGATGATGAGAAGAAGGCCAAAAAGAATGAATAGTGCAGCCCACTTTTTGCGCCCCTCAACTCTCTGAGTTGTTTTATCAACATGCCCCTATCGCCGCGCCGAAAATATCTGGATTCATCCGATTGTTGTAGCGGAACTCGAACTCATTGACATACAGCGGAAGATATTTCCTGCTCACCTTATGTAACGTCCCGACAATGCCGCCCTTCACAATCGACCAGAACCCCTCGATGGTGTTGGTATGAATCGCACCGGCGACATACTCATCGCGGCTATGACGAACGAAGCCATGCGGAAAGTCACGCTTGAGCCCGTTATAGCCTTTCCATTCGTCCGTAGAGATGAGGCTGACCTTCTCGCTCACGGCGAAGCGTACAAAGGCGTCCAGCGTTTCCCTGCTGGTGTTTTCAATGACGCGGGCAATGACGTTCCCCTTACGCTTTACAGCGCCTACGATGATGGCCTTACCAGTTCCACCACGTCCGCCCATGTCGCCACGTCCGCCCGGCCCTTTGTGCTTGTTCTTGGCCTTACCGCCCACAAAGGTTTCATCGACTTCGACATAGCCGACCAGTTGCTTGAATTCGGCATTGCCGAGAGCGACGCGAATCTTGGTGCACATCAGGTGCGCCGTGTTGTAGGAACCGAAGCCCATGACGCGGAATATCTGCATGGCGCTGATGCCCTTCTTGCTGGTGAGCATCATGTGCATGACGCGGAACCAGTCACGGAGGGGTTTGTTGGTGTTTTCAAAGATCGTCCCGACCAGCACGGAGAAGCGGTAGCCGGTATCCCCACACTTGGCACACTGCCAATGATGCTCACGGGTTTCCAGCTTATAGACGTGATCGTTACCACAGCGCGGGCAGGT
The DNA here is from genome assembly GCA_025360425.1 of Sterolibacteriaceae bacterium. Classification (GTDB taxonomy): domain Bacteria; phylum Pseudomonadota; class Gammaproteobacteria; order Burkholderiales; family Rhodocyclaceae; genus JANYCD01. Next base: position 13,053 of record JANYCD010000005.1, on the reverse strand, counting down.
AACGCCTTCCGGCCAGCGGTTTGCCTGAAGGTACAGACGGCATGCAGTCTCATCCGGGAATTGCTTCTCGAACTGTGCAATCGTCATTTGGTGAATCTGCATCGTCTTCTGGCGGGTGGCGGTCATTTCGTTTCCTTCAATACGCGAGCTATGTATGAAGAATAGACCTATTAATTCCTTATGTCAAATCCTGCATAATCGCCAAAATAAAGCATGAATCGCACAGTAAAACGAAATCACACTGACCCCTTTGGCTGCTCCAAACGTTGGGTTTCATCGGTTTCCGCTTGTAACCTGTTAGCGTATTTGCTAACATTTGCTCATGGCGTTTGAAATCGAGTATTTCCATGAACACGTGCTCACCGAAGTTGAGTCCTGGCCCGTTGATGTACTTGCCGACTATGCTCGTTTGGTCGAGTTGCTCACCGAGCACGGCCCGAGTCTTCGGTTGCCGCATTCACGTGCCTTTGGGGATGGTCTGTTTGAGTTACGGCCTCGTGGCCGGGCAGGCATTGGTCGTGCTTTTTATTGTTTTCTGGTTGGCAAGCGCGTGGTCGTGTTGCATGCGTTCATCAAGAAGACTCAGCAAACGCCAGGCCGTGAACTGAAATTGGCGCGCAGGCGCCTGAAGGAGTTGCAAAATGGCTGATCTGAAATACAAACCTGTACCTCACAAGCACAAGGAGTTTTTGGCCAAGGCCGGTGCTCGCAATGGGTTCACTGAAGCGTACAACGCGCTCGAACTCGAATACCAGGTCGCTGGCCAAATGCTCAAAGCGCGTTCGCGCGCGGGACTCACTCAAGACGCAGTAGCGGAACGAATGGGCACCACCAAGAGCGCGATCTCGCGGCTTGAGTCTGCCAACAAACATACTCCTTCTCTCGCGACGCTCAAACGTTATGCACGAGCAGTCGGCTGTGAGCTACAGGTGAAGCTGGTACCTCAAAAGGGCGGATGACGCCGAAGCAACTGAAATTCATGATGGTGATGAAGGCGCTGCGCGGACGGTCCAGGAGGATATCCAAAGCCGCTCTTTGATTTACCCCCACTCATCGGTGTAATCTCTTCCCGATTCGAATTCCTGCACTTGAACCCCCTGGGAGGCGCCCATGATTGACTTCACCCTGAATGGAAAACCCGTGTCCACCGACGTATCCCCGGATACGCCACTGTTGTGGACACTACGCGACCACTTCGACCTCACCGGCACCAAGTTCGGCTGCGGCAAGGCGCTGTGCGGGGCCTGCACGGTGCATATCGAGGGACAGGCAACGCGCTCTTGCGTCACCCCGGTCTCGGCCGTTGCCGGGCGCAAGATCACCACCATCGAAGGACTGCAGAGCAAAACCGCCAAGGCCGTGCAGACGGCATGGGAAAAACTTGATGTGCCGCAATGCGGTTATTGCCAGAGTGGGCAGATCATGTCGGCCACCGCGCTGCTGACCACCAACCACAAACCCAGCGACGCCGATATCGACGCGGCCATGTCCGGCAACATCTGCCGTTGCGGAACGTATGTTCGAATTCGGGCGGCGATCCACGAAGCCGCCAGGACGCTGGGAGCCTGAGCATGAATACCATCCATAACGAAAGCCGCCGCACATTTCTCAAGGCCGGCGCAGGTTTGACACTGGGCGTATATCTGGGACCAACGTTGGCCGCGGCCGACGGAAAAGCCGAGGCCGTCGCCGGCTTTACGCCCAATGCATTCATCCGCATCGGCACCGACAACACCGTCACGGTGATCTCCAAGCATCTTGAAATGGGACAGGGCGTCTATACCGGCCTTGCCACCCTCATCGCCGAAGAACTCGATGCCGCGTGGGCGCAGATTCGGATGGAGGGCGCACCCGCCGATGCGAAGCGCTACGCCAATCTGTTCATGAGCATTCAGATCACCGGTGGCAGCAATTCCATGGCGAATTCCTACCTGCAAATGCGCCAGGCCGGCGCGGCGGCGCGGCAGATGCTGGTGGCCGCGGCGGCCAAGCGCTGGCAGGTGAGTGCCGACGAAATCACTGTCGACGCGGGTGTGGTGCAACATAAAGCCAGTGCTCGCAAGGCGACATTCGGCGAACTCGCCGAGGCCGCAGCGCTGGAAACGGTGCCAAAGGAAACGAAGCTCAAGGAACCAGGCGAGTTCAAACTCATCGGCAAGAAGGCGGCGCGCAAGGACGTGCGTGAAAAGACCAACGGCACCGCACAATTCACCCGCGACGTGAAGCTGCCGGGCATGCTCACTGCGGTGGTTGCCCACCCGCCGCGTTTTGGCGCCAAGGTGGCACGCTTTGATGCTGCGCCGGCCAAGGCCATCGCCGGCGTGACCGACGTGGTCGAAATTCGCACTGGCGTGGCGGTACTGGCCACCGATTTCTGGGCGGCGAAAAAAGGTCGCGATGCGCTGGTCATCGAATGGGATGAATCGAACGCCTTCAAATCCGGCAGCGCTGAACTTTTCGAACAGTATCGGCAACTCGCCGAACAGCCCGGCACCGTGGCACGCAACGATGGCGACGTAACCACCACGCTCGCCGCCGCGACCAACCACATTGAGGCCAGCTACGAGTTTCCCTACCTCGCCCATGCTGCCATGGAACCGATGGATTGCGTAGTCAAGCTCGGACCCGACACGTGTGAAATCTGGAACGGGGAGCAACTCCAGACGCTGGATCAAAAAACCGTCGCACTCGCCATCGGCATGGCACCGCATCAGGTCAAACTGAACATGCTCTATGCCGGCGGCAGCTTTGGGCGACGCGCCAATCCGGTTTCGGATTACGTGCTCGAAGCCGTGTATGTCGCCAAGGCGATTGCCGGCCGCGTTTCCCCCAAGGGGACTTCCTCCGCAGCGCCGGTCAAGTTGTGCTGGACGCGCGAGGATGACATGCGCGCCGGCCACTACCGGGCGATGTTCTTCCACAAGGTCACGGCCGGACTGAACCAGTTCGGTATAGCGCAGGCATGGCAGCAGCGCATCGTTGGCCAATCGATCATGGCGGGTACAGCGTTGGAAGCGTTCATCAAAAACGGCGTCGATGGCTCTTCGGTCGAAGGCTCCGCCAATCTGCCCTATGCGATTCCCAATGTCGCCGTCGAACTGCATTCACCGAAACTGCCGGTGCCGGTGCAATGGTGGCGTTCGGTGGGGTCGACGCACAACGCCTACGTGGTGGAAACGATGCTCGACGAATTCGCCCACGTCGCCAAGCGCGACCCAGTGGACTACCGACGCAACCTGCTACAGGACAAGCGGCGCCATCTCGGCGTGATGAATCTGGTGGCGCAAAAATCCGGCTGGGACAAACCGCTCGCTGCGGGCAAGCCGGGCGAGCGACGTGGCCGTGGCATCGCGGTGCATGAGTCGTTCAATTCCTTCGTCGCCCAGGTTGCCGAAGTCACCTTGAAAAAAGACGGCAGCTTCCATGTGGACCGTGTGTTCTGCGCCGTGGATTGTGGCGTGGCCATCAACCCGGACAACATTCGCGCCCAGATGGAAGGCGGCATCATCTTTGGTCTGTCGGCCGCATTGTCCGGCGCGATCACCTTGAAGGATGGTGCGGTGGAGCAATCCAACTTCGATGACTATCCGGTGCTGCGCATGAACCAGACGCCGCGCATCGAAGTGCACATCGTGCCTTCCGCCGAGGCGCCCACCGGCGTTGGCGAACCGGGGGTGCCGCCCATCGCGCCGGCAGTCGCCAATGCCCTGTTTGCCGCCAGCGGCAAACGTCTGCGGCGGCTGCCTTTCGATACTGCCGAACTCAAGGCGTAACAAGGGATTTCATTGAGCGGCAATCCCCTGCCCTGCCCATGCGGCAGGGGTAGTGGCTACGAGACCTGCTGCGGTTCGCTGCATCAGGGTGCAGCGGCGGCCAATGCTGAAGCGTTGATGCGTTCGCGCTACAGCGCTTACGTCCTGCATCTGGAACCGTATCTGCTGTCGACCTGGCATGCTTCGACACGTCCACCGCATCTCGGATTCGATGATGAACCCGAACTGAAATGGCTCGCGTTGCAAGTCAAGCGCCACGAAACCAGCGGCGACTCAGCCATAGTGGAATTCGTCGCCCGCTACCGGCAGGGTGAACGCGGCCAACGGTTGCACGAGGTCAGCCGCTTCGTGCGGGAAGCGGGACGGTGGTATTACGTGGATGGTCAATTTGTCGGGTAAACGCACCAAGATCCTCCGCAATTATCTACAGCGTGCCCAGTCGCACCGACATCAATCAAATGCATTGGCGAACAGGGCCGGCCGGTTCTGAATTTGCGCTAAACTCCCTCAGCACCAGACCCGGAGCCACATTCGGGCTTGCCACAGTTTCGAGGAGCGCACCAATGACCGTCATTGACAAGAACAACCCATCACCGGAATGGATCGCCAGTTTGCGCCAGCGATTCCCCACCGAAAAGGAGATGGATCGCGTGCTTACCCGCAAGCTCCAGCGCAGAGCGGGGCCCGGCTACACGCCGATCAGCCTGGAAACTTTCTATGCCAGTTTGCAATCGTTGCTGCGAGCCGAATTGAAAGACCCATTTGAAATTCGCGAGGCGAGATGGCTCTCGGGCGGGGCTTCAAAGTTGCAAGTCGCATTCAAGCTTGACTGGAACCAACCCGGCGTCGGGCGCACCACAACGCCCATGGTGATTCGCATGGAGCCAGCCGAATCGATCGTTGAAACCAGCCGGTTGCGCGAGTTCCAGATCATCAAGGCGATGGACGGTGTGCTCCCGGTCCCGCCGGTGTACTGGATCGATGATGAACCCAAATATTTTCCCTACCCCACCATCATCTATGGCTTTGCCGAAGGTGTGGTGAAACCCAGCGGCGCCGGCAGCAATGTCTCGGGTCTTGGCATCAATTTCGGGCCTGAGCTGAGGAAAGTACTCAGCAAGCAGTACATGGACCAACTTGCCCGGATGCATACCTGGGACTGGAGCAAGGCAAATTTGAGTTCCCTCGACGTGCCGCCGATCGGCAAACGCACCTTTGAAATGCACCTGAACTGGTGGCGGCGGGTCTGGGAAGAAGACAGCAACCGCGACGTTCCGCTGCTGCGTCTGGCCGCGAACTGGCTGGACGACAACATGCCAGCGGCAGCTCGCCTGTCCCTGATCCATGGTGATTGGCGTTCCGGAAATTTTCTGTTTACCGAACACGACCAGCGCATCTCCGCCTGGCTCGATTGGGAATTGGGGCATCTGGGTGATTTTCATGAAGATGTGTCTTACATCTTGCGACCCGACCTGGGCCATCTCGCGGAAGACGGAAAAACCTACCTCTACAGCGGCATGATGACCAGAGAGGCAATTTATGAAGCCTACGAAAAAGCCACCGGCTTCACCATCAACCCCAAGATTATCAAATACTATGATGTCTTTCACCAGTATCGTTCTGCCGTCATCGTGATTGCTTCGGGTTACCGGCCGGCGCGCAACGGCAAGACCCACCAGGATCTGCTGCTGGCCTGGATCATGGGTTTCGGTTACCTGAATCTTGATAATCTGCGCAAAATGCTGGAGGAGGTGGCCTAAATGGAAGTACGTCCCGATATTCAAATTCAAGTCATTCTCAAGGCGTTGAAAGACGTGATACTGCCGGCCGTCGACAAGGACAACAAGCTGGCCCAGGAACAGACACATCTGGCAATCGCCACACTGCAGTTGATGGCCAAATTTCTGCCGATCGTCTATCGCTACGACCGCGACGAACTCGACCGATATATCGGATTTTCGCGCGACCTTATCGCCCAGGTCGGCAACAAGGCCGGCGGCGGCGCTTCCAAAAATCTGCAAGCGGTCGCTGCACACGGAGCAAACGTGCTGGAACGGGCGCGTGCCGAACCCGCCGAGATGGAAAAGGCGATCCTCGATCTGCGTGCGACGGTCGGGGAATTGATCGAGGCTGTCCATGCCAGCGGCGACAAGGCAGCACAGGCCTCAGTGCACAAGCTCGTACTCGCGGCGGCGAAACCGGAACTTGAGCGTGAGCGTGCCGTGGTAGTCGACATGGGTTGGGAAACCGATCCAAGCACTCACGCACCACCGATCGAAAAGCAGCTTCCTCCTCTCAAAGTCTGACCCCGCGCTTCATCACATTCCCGGAACCGGGCATGCGGTGATGATGTGGTGGGGCGCCATCGTCACAGACGGTATCATCCGGCGTGCCCTACCCCGCAGATTAGCTGCAGTCCATGAAAACCCCGATCGCTTGCGCCCGCGTGCAAGTGATCGTCTGTATCGTGACACCATGAATTCTTCGATTGATAGCCACGCAACGGACCGGATGCCCGTCATCGACGTGCTCAAAGCCCTGGCATCGCAACTCATCGTGCTGCACCACCTGGCCTTCTACGGGCCGTTGTCGGATGCGGTGAATGCCGTCGCGCCGACCCTGATTGGCTGGCTCTACGACTACGCTCGCATGGCGGTCCAGGTGTTTCTGGTTGTGGCCGGCTTCCTCGCACCGCGCAGTTTCGCAGCAGCCAGTACAGCAGGAATCTCGTGGCCACTGGCAGCCATCGGCAAGCGCTACTGGCGTCTGGGAATGCCCTATCTTGCGGCATTGGCCGTGGCAATCGCCTGCGCGGCGATTGCGCGGACATGGATGCACAACGACTCGATTCCGCATGCAGCGACCCTGCCGCAACTCGTGGCCCATGTGCTCATGATGCAGGACATCCTCGACTACGAATCACTGTCGGCCGGCGTCTGGTATGTCGCCATCGACTTCCAGATGTTTGTGCTGATGGCTGTGGTCGTCTGGCTGGGGCAACGATTGGGCTCGGTCAGCGGTGGAAGTACGCGTGCAACTACGATACTCGTATCGTTGCTGGCATTGGCATCCCTACTCTACTTCAACCGTCAGGACCGCTGGGATAGCTGGGGCATGTATTTCTTCGGCGCTTATGCGCTGGGCGTGCTGGCGTTCAAGGCGTCCGCCAGCGAACGCTCGCCGCTCTGGCTGGCGGCGTTGCTGTTCGCCGGCGTTGCGGTCCTGATGGTCGACTTTCGCCTGCGCATCGCCGTCGCATTGTCCACCGCCCTGCTGCTCGGCATTGCGCGCCGTTCCGATGCCATGCGCCAGAGCGGATGCCCGGTCAGCCTGGCCTATCTGGGGCGGATTTCATATTCTGTTTTCCTGGTGCACTTTCCGGTGTGCTTGCTGGTCAATGCCGCCATCCACCGGCTCGCACCAGGCGACCCGCTGGTTGGCGCAATGGGAATGCTGCTGGCCTGGGCGGCAAGCACCGGTGCCGGCGCGCTGTTTTACCGCTACGTCGAAAGTCCGATAGCGTATGGCCGCTACAGTCTTGCGACGAGATCACGATGAGCCAGGCGGAACCGCTGTTTATTTTCGAGGGCGGCAAGTACCGCCCCACCATCTGGGCGCGCGGCCCGTGGGACCCGAGCACGCTGCACGGTGGCGCGCCCGCCGCGCTTCTGGCGCATGCGCTGGACACCGAACGACGCGATCCGGCGCTATGGATCACGCGACTCACCATCGATTTAATGCGGCCGATTCGAACGGCTGCGGCGTTCACCATGCGAACGCAGATCGTGCGCGAAGGCAAACGCATTCTGCTCGCGGATGCGATGCTGTTCGACGATGACAAACTGGTGGCACGTGCCTCGGGTCTGATGTTGAAGCGCAGCGAAAGCGCGCTGCCGCCAATGCCTGCAACCCGGCTGATGCCCTCGTGGGAACAACTGGCGCCTTACCCGATGGGCATCGGTGCGGAACCGCAACTGTTCCATCGTGCCACCGAATTCCGCCCGGTGCCGAAGACACATTCCGAGCAGCCACTGGCAGTGTGGATTCACATCCCGTTCTTGTTGTTGCCCGATCGTCCGTTGAGCAGGATCGAATATGCTGCGGCCATCTCGGATTACGTCAACGCCATCGGCGGCATGGCCAATCCGACCCGTGGGGGTTTCATCAATGCCGACATCACCCTCAACCTGCATCGCGAACCCGAGGAAGAGTGGCTGTGCATCGAGAGCATCGCCCGCCCCGACCATGCCGGGATCGCGACATCGACAGTCCTGCTGCATGACATTGCAGGACCGCTCGGCTCGATATCGGCTTGCGTTCTTGCCAATGGCATACCGAAGGGTCTGGGCAGTACAACGGGCTTGGCAAGGTAGTCTCACGCAATGAATCTTTCCTGGATCCAGCAAGCCGTCCTGTTCCTCACCGCAGCGGTGATCGCCGTACCGCTGTTCAAGCGGCTCGGCGTGGGTGCGGTGCTTGGCTACCTGGTCGCGGGCATGGTCATTGGTCCGCGCGTGTTTGGCTTCATCAGCGATGTCGACAGCATCCTGCATTTCGCCGAACTCGGTGTGGTGCTGCTGCTGTTCGTCATCGGCCTCGAACTGCAACCATCGCGGCTGTGGGCGCTGCGCCGTCCCGTGTTCGGTCTGGGCAGTGCGCAGGTCGTGATCACCGGCCTGATCCTCGCCGGTGCAGGTTTCATGTTCGGATTGCCGGCAACGCCGGCGCTGATGGTCGGGCTTTCATTGTCGCTGTCGTCCACCGCGCTGGCGTTGCAGATGCTTGCCGAGAAAAAACAGCTCACCACGCAACACGGTCGCGCTGCCTTTGCCGTGTTGCTATTTCAGGACCTCGCCGCGATTCCCATGCTGGCGATCTTCGCGCTGCTCGGCGGCGAAGGCATGGCGCATGGCTGGAACTGGCTCGGCCTGCTCAAGACAATGACGGTGATCGTCGCCGTGATCGGCGGCGGACGCTGGCTGCTACGCCCCTATTTGCGGCTGGTGGCCTCGGCCAATAGCCACGAGGTATTCATCGCCGCGACGCTGCTGGTGGTGATGGGTACCGCGCTATTGATGCAGCAGGCCGGCCTTTCCATGGCGCTGGGTTCGTTTCTCGCCGGCGTGCTACTTGCCGATTCGGAGTATCGCCACGAACTGGAAGCCGACATCGAGCCGTTCAAGGGATTGCTGCTGGGATTGTTCTTCATCGCTGTCGGCATGTCGACCGATCTGCGGCTGGTGGTCGAACAGCCGCTCGTCATTCTCGGCCTGACATTGGGACTGATGGCGATCAAGGCATTGGTGCTGTATGGGCTGGCGCGACTGACCAAACACATCCATAGTTCCGCCGTCAATCTCGCGCTGAATATCTCGCACGGCGGCGAATTCGCCTTCGTGCTGTTCGGTATCGCGGTGGGCGCCCACGCGCTTGACCAGGCAACGGCCGACATGCTGATCGTGGTGGTGTCGCTGTCCATGGTGGCTACGCCGCTGCTCGCGACCCTGAACGAAAAATGGCTCAAGATCGGCTATGGCACCATTGAGTCACGCGCGTTCGATAGCATCGAGCCGCGCGAGCATCGCGTCATCATTGCCGGCTTCGGCCGTGTCGGGCAGGTGGTTGGCCGTACTCTGCGCATGAAGAAAATTCTGTTCACCGCACTTGAGGCGAATTCCGAACAAGTCGACTTCGTGCGCAAGTTCGGCAACAAAACCTACTTCGGCGACGCATCGCGCCTCGACCTATTGCGCGCGGCGCGCGCCGATCTGGCCGAGATATTCGTGCTCGCCATTGACGACGTCGATGCCTCGGTCAAAACCGCCGAGATGGTTAGAAAGCATTACCCGCACCTCAAAATCTACGCCCGTGCCCGCAACCGCGTGCATGCCTACCGACTGATGGACGCCGGCGTGGACAAGATCATTCGCGAGACGTTTCTGTCGAGCATCGAACTGGCGCGCGACATTCTGGTCGGGTTGGGACACTCGGCCGCCGATGCCGAAGAGTCCGTGCGCCGCTTTCGCAAACACGATGAAGCCCTGTTCGCCACCCAGCACAAGGTTTACAAGGACGAGGCCCAGCTCATTGCCACCGCCAGGCAAGGCGTGGAGGAACTCGAGCGGTTGTTCGAACAGGACGCCGACCAGATCAAATGATTTTCCCTTGTCTCAATTGCTCTGGATAACCCGAGCAGTTGCGCAATGATCGGCGGATACGGCTTGCAGTACCTCGCCCGTAGATGTGTTCTGCACAAAACCCACAGCGCCAATCTCGGCACTATTCCAGCCTGTGCTCAACACGATTTCGCGGTGCGCTGTCACTGCACCATTCACCAACGCAATCGGCCCGATCCATTCACGCACCACGTGATCATGAACCAGCGTCGCCCCCTTGTTTTCACCGGCGCGTACCTGCGAAACCAGCTTGCTTTCCGTAAGTGCCACAAAGAGAGCGAGCGGCGCAGAAACATCTGCCGATGACACCTGCACATCCAGACTCAATATGCCGGGCCTACTGCTGCTGCGCAAGCCCACATTGGCGCGTGCCGGTTGACGATTGATGCGCCGGGTTTCGCTCACCAGATCGCTGCTCCAGTTTCCAAGTTCGCGGCCAGAGACAAAAAAATGTGGCGTGTAGACCGTGGCTTGATTATTCACATTCACCAACCAGTGCTGGCGTTCGGAAAAAGCAGCCTTGGCATAAGGATCACGCCAGCCGATGTAGTCCCAGTAGTCGACATGCAAGGCGATCGGCACCAGCTTGTCGGCGCTAAATTCGCGATCCGGCAGTTGACTCAGACGGCGATCAGCCGGCGGGCAGCTCGAACATCCTTCCGATGTATATAGCTCTACCAAAGCGGCAGTCATCGGTCCGGATTTGACAGCACAGGTCGGCGCCGACAACGCCTCGCACGTCGGCAGGACAACAATCAGCAGGAAAATCAGTCGGTGCACGTTGGCCTCACTCGCAAGGATCACTTGAGATAGTCGGATCGGCCACGCAATCCTTACAACGCCGATGCCACCACTGCTGCCTCTACTGCCAATAGTGCGCCAGCTCAGAGTTTTGGAAAATGTATTCGACTGACCATGAGCGAGCCGCTAAGGGCGAACAGCAAAACCAACGGATGCAGCGTGAAGCCCGCCAACACGACATGCCCATACCAAAGAGACTGGTCCAATGCCCCCTGTGTGGCCGCCACGAACATCACGATCACCAGCAACAGCGACGTTGGAATCGGCGTTCCCTCGAAGTACTTAACTTTATCCCCACCGCCGGACAGCGCTTCGGCAGTGATGTTATAGCGTGCCAAACGAGACACACCGCACGCCACAAAATAAGCCAGGACGATACGGTCATACAGTCCCTGCATGCCGCAACCGTACGCGATCACCGCCGGAGCTACGCCGAAGGAAATGATGTCCGCAAGCGAGTCGAGCTCACGCCCCAAGGCCGAAGTCGTCTGCCGCCAACGGGCCACCCGTCCGTCGAAGACATCAAAAACCAGGGCAATAAAACCAGCCCACAGGCAAAGTAGATGTGGCTCACGTCCGTCGTTTGCAGATAGGTCATCATGGAAAACAATGCCCCCATACCGCAGACCGCGTTCGCCAGTGTGAACCAATCGGCGAGATGGAACTCGCGGATCATGGAAAATGGCTTGGACAGCTTGGGTATCGTCATGACTATCGGAAGGGAAAACTGGGAGCGTCCATCATGTGCCGGGATGGGTAAATATTCCGTTCGGTAGCGAACGGAAACGATCGGGCTGATACCAACATCAAAATCAGGCGGCGATTCCAGCGAATCAACTTTTCTTCTGCAACAAGTCTTTCAGGTTGGAAAAAGGCGAGTGGGTCGCGGTCGCGCTTTTTTCCGCTTGCATTGTCCCGTCGCCGCCCGCAGCCACCTGGCGCTGGTGCTCGTTGTCATGGCAATACAAACACAGCAATTCCCAGTTGCTGCCGTCGGCGGGATTGTTGTCGTGGTTGTGGTCGCGATGGTGAACCGTCAATTCACGCAGGTTGGTGCGCGTGAATTCGCGGGCACAACGACCGCAAATCCACGGATAAATTTTTAGCGCCCGCTGCCGATAATCCTGATCACGTTGGTCAGCCGAACGACGTGCGTCTGCAACAAGACGATCCAGTCTGGCGTTATCGGGGGGCTTGCCGGTTGACATCGTGATTTGCGGTTAGCGCCGCTATGCCGTCATTAAGTGAGGCCTGACTATAACCCCGACTACCTGGTACAACCATCCCAACTATCCATGGCTTAGCCGCCGTGTACCTGAAATATTGCAGCACGGACAGCAGCAAAGCGGACTTCCAGATCGTTCCCGCCCGTTCGCAAATGTCGCTTTCGGCCAAACCTCTTCGGAACAAGCATTCATAAAATAACAGTCCAATGTGCCCAATTATTTAAGCATTCTGGCCTTATGACTAACCGGACTCTTTTCCGGAATAGCAAACGCGATCTGTTGCCGACCAAGCTTTAACGGGTAAACCTAGTTCCGATCATCTGCACCCGTGTTGGCAGCCATTTTCCTCTTTCGGCCCCCTTGTAAAACCCTACCGGCATCAAGGTGCCGACTGTACCAAGAAAGTTTGGATGAACGTGCGCGACCGCACGGATCGAACTGTTCCGTCAGCTCACACTTATCGCTTCCCGCTCGGCGAATGTATCTATGGACAACTGATCCATATGCAAAACTGAACTGGAAAAGTATTTCGTTACATGTTAACCAATCCTCGCAACAATCAACCTAAGGAGTTACACAATGAATATGGCCCGCCATGAACAGATCAACGACCCTAAAATCAACTCTGATGCCATGATTGTCGTTTCGCAGGATGGGCGCGTTTGACATCTATGTCAAGTACTGCGTAATCGACTTTATTTTCTCACACTAGTGTCCGGTTAAAACTCGAAGAGATTCGATTGGTTGTTGATGTTGTTGGTTACTGGTTTGTCGTCGCTGCGCGGAAAGGCTTGCTGCAAGGGCATCTTCTCGAACAGAGTGACTGACAGAACCTGTAGCAAAGTGTAGAGCGAGGCGTCGAGGTTGAGACGTTTTTTGATGATAGCGACGAGGACATAGACCGACACAGTAATCCAGATTTGCGCTTTCACCGCATTTTCTGAAGTGCCGTAGAACTTCTTGATACGAAGATGCTGTTTGATCCACTTGAAGAACAGTTCCACTTGCCATCGCGCCTTGTAGAGCGCGCAGATGGTGGCTGCCGGCAAGGTAAAGTTGTTGGTCAGGAAGACAAGC
>JANYCD010000085.1 GCA_025360425.1 Sterolibacteriaceae bacterium | reverse complement strand
CGACCTCCGGGATAAAACCCGGCAGACTGCCCGAATCGGCTTTCACCGTTCAAATCGACACCACCCTTCATCGCTCGGAATCCCGCTTCAGTCTTGGCTTTCAGTTGTTAAACCCCGGATTTAACCGGACACTAGTGATTTGGCATGAATACGAAAACAGAAAGTTCTCGCCGAATTCTCTGCAATGAATCCAGCCGCTCATTGATGGAGGCCATTGTTTTATGACGAAAACAAGATGTTCCATCATCATGACTTGCAAGGGACGGCTGGAACACCTCAAGCGCACCTTGCCTTATGCCATCTCCCAGCAACCCAGCGAAGTCCTTGTCGTCGATTACGATTGCCCCGACGGAACCTCAGCCTGGGTCAAGGAAAATTACCCGGCTGTTCGTGTTATCAAGGTAGATTCCGCACCCCAGTTTCAGCAAGCGAATGCACGTAACGTCGGTGCGGCGGCGGCATCAGGAAACTGGCTGTTCTTCGTGGATGCCGATATTTTGATGGCCGAAGGCTTGTTTCCCAACTTGGCGCCAACGCTGGTGACCGGCTGTTTCTACAGGCCGTTCCCGGCAGCCAAGCAGAATTGGGGGACCGTACTGGTTTCCCGCGCGGACTTTGATCATCTGGGTGGATACGATGAGGTAATCAAGGGATATGGTGCAGAGGATGATGACTTGTATCTAAGTCTGGCCTTGCTCGGTGTTCGCCAGATCGGATATCCGGCCGAATGGTTGTCTGAAATCCCGCATGATAATGACATGCGAGTACGGTTTTGCGACGTGCCAAACATGCTGACGAGCCAACGCGCCAACGGTTTGTATGTCGCGGCAAAGGCCGACGCGTGGCGACTGCTCGGGCGTCCGCTCAATCAGGACGAAAGGCAGGTACTTTTTAACGAAGCCTGGCGGGCAGTCAATGCGGCAGGTGATGCCGGAGAAGGCCTGCTAGAAGTGACCATGCCGGTTGAATCCAGCATTCCTGTCCAGCAGGGTTGGCACTTGCAACGTCGCCTGGTGTTTACGCTTTCTCCGGTCATCGATATTTTGACGGCCATTCCTTGATCCACTCAATGAGGCAATGACAGGCGGGAGTAACACCTTGTCGTCGGACCCGAGCGTGTTGAAAGCGCAGGTGGTTTTGTCAGGCGCGCGGCAGGCAGTAAAATAAAGTGGTGCAGTCAATAATAAAGCTATCCTCTGGAGCACATTTTTCGTTCAACATCCGTGTGTATTACGAAGACACCGATGCTGGCGGCGTGGTCTACTATGCTAACTACCTGCGATTTTTTGAGCGTGCTCGCACTGAATGGCTGCGTGCGATGGGTTGCGAGCAGGGCACCCTGCTGCGGGATTCCGGGGTCGCTTTCGTCGCCCGTTCCGCTGAAATCGAGTATCTGAAACCGGCGAAGCTGGATGACGAATTGAACATTTCGTCAGGAATCGAGTCTGTTGGTCGTGCCCAGGTGGTATTCGCCCAGAGAGCGGCAAGCGCGGGAGAGGTGATCGTCGAAGCCAGGATGCGCATTGCCAGCTTCGATCCGATACGGGGCAAAGCCGTTGCGATGCCAAAAGAAATCTACGAAAAATTCAAGGCGCTCTTATGAATATCACGCAAGATCTGTCCATTCTTGAGCTGGTTTCCAATGCCAGTCTGGTGGTCAAGCTGGTCATGCTGCTGTTGATGGTCGTGTCGCTGATGTCTTGGTACTGGATTTTTCGCAAGGGATTCGCGATTCGCGACGCACGCACCCGGACGGAAAAGTTCGAACGCGATTTCTGGAGCGGCGGCGATCTGAATAATCTGTATCAAAGTGCGATAAATGATCGGCACAGCACCGGCGCTCTGGAGCGTGTTTTTGAGGCCGGGTACCGCGAGTTCACCAAGCTGCGCGGACAGAATACGCTCGATCACTCGGCGGTTGTGGCCGGGATTCGCCGCGCCATGCGCGCCACCTATCAACGAGAACTCGACGATCTTGACTCGCACCTGGCGTTCCTCGCTTCGGTCGGTTCGGTGTCGCCCTATGTCGGCTTGTTCGGCACGGTGTGGGGCATCATGCATGCATTCCGCGGCTTGTCCAATATGAGCACCGCCACGCTGGCGGCGGTGGCGCCCGGCATTGCCGAGGCACTGGTGGCAACCGCCATTGGCCTGTTCGCGGCGATACCTGCCGTTGTTGCCTACAACCGCTTTGCTCATGATGTGGATCGCCTTTCCGTGCGCTTTGAAAGCTTCATGGAAGAGTTCGCCAACATTCTGCAAAGACAACTGAGGTAGTTGATGACTTTGCCGACCGTTCAGATGTTGTGGGTGCGCGGGCCGCTTTCCCGCCTTGAGCAACTGTCGATTGCTTCTTTTCTACGCAACGGGCATTCGGTCGACCTCTACAGCTATGAGCCGCCAGCGAATGTTCCAGCCGGAGCAAATGTACTCGACGCACGGGGTATCCTGCCGGAGTCCGAAGTCTTTCTTGCACCGTCGCGAGAGGGTTTCGGCAGTCTTGCCCCTTTTTCCGATATTTTTCGCTTTGCCCTTCTGCTGGAAAAAGGCGGTATCTGGTGTGACACGGACGTGGTATGCGTCAAGCCGCTTCATTTTGCCGACAGCATGGAAAGTTTTTTCGCGACCGAGCCGGTGTTTTCCCCACCGGGCACCACACAAAAGCAGGCCATGGTGGCGAGTTGCGCTATCAAGGTACCTGCACGCAGTCCCTTGACAACAGAATGTCTTGCTATTGCGCGCGGCACAGACCTTGCCAGTGCCCCGTGGGGTGCGATTGGTCCGCATCTGCTGAATCAATTGGTACCCAAGCACGGGCTCAATGCCAGCTTGCTGGTGCCTAATGTATTTTGCCCATTCGGCTTTTGGCATATCGACGCCTTTCTCAGCGGCATCACAACACTCCCGGGTGATTGCCACGCGGTACATTTCTGGAATGAAATATGGCGACGCAACTTCCTCGACAAAAATGGAATCTTTGCACCTCACAGCCTTTATGAGCGACTGAAGGCTTATTTCCTTGATCGTGGGGAGTCTTGAGCCATGCGTCAGCGTCGCTTGATGAATCAAATTAATGTGGTGCCTTATATCGATGTGATGCTCGTGTTGCTGATCATCTTCATGGTCACTGCGCCGATGATTCAGACTGGTAGCGTGAATCTGCCCAGTGTTGCCAAGAGCTCCCAGCCCCAAGTGGCGCCGCTGGAGGTGATCATCCATGCCGATCAGAGCATCGCCACGAAAAATCGCGCTAGGGGAGATGCTGAAATCGCGGTGAGCCGGGACGAACTTCCGGCCCGCATCAAGGAAGCACGTGCTGCCAATCCTGATCAGGCGGTATTGATCGCGGCCGACAAGAGTGTCAGGTACGAAGCGGTGCTGGGCGTCATGGACATGTTGCAACGTCAGCAGGTTGCGAAAATCGGTCTGTTGGTGCAACCTGGAAAATGAATCTGGCGGGCGGACTGCTGTTGCGGCCGGAGGAACCGGGCAAGCGTATCTCGGTCGTCATGGCGCTGACTGTGCATCTGGCGCTGGCTGCATTGTTGATCTATGGCGTGCACTGGCAGACCGCGCCGCCGGAAACGATCGAAGTAGAGCTGGTGCGCAGCATTCCGAGTCCGGCACCCGAACGTATCGAACCACTTCCCGAGCCTAAACCCGTGCCGCCAAGCATCAAGCCCGACATCGCGCTGAAGACTGCGGAAAAACCAAAGCCCGTCGCCAAGCCTGAACCTGCATCGACCATGAATCCGCTTGAATGGCTGAAAAGCGAGACAGAGCATCTTGTTCAGCAGAAGCAGGTCAATGCTGACCAGCAAAGGGTGAACAACATCAAGGCCAGGCAAACCTCTGCCGCATTGGCGGCGTGGACCGACAAGGTCAAGGCAAAAATTCGCGGTAATATCGTGCGTGTCGGCAGCACCACCGGGAATCCAGAGGCGATCTACGAGATTACCCTATTGCCGGATGGATCCCTGGTGGGTGAGCCGCGACAGAAGAAGTCCACCGGCAACCCGGCGCTGGACGGCGCCATCGAATCAGCCATCCTCAAATCCAGTCCATTGCCCAAGCCGGATGACCCCGGCATCTTTCAACGCGTGCTGGAACTCAAGGTCCGGCCCTTCGAAGAGTGACCCTCTATAATCCCCCTATGAAAATCCTTCGCGTCATCGCATTAGTGCTGCTTTCCAGTGCCGCCCTGAATGCCGCCGCCCAACTTACGATTGAAGTCACCGGCGCCGGTGCCAACCGCATTCCGATTGCGATCGCCAACTTTGATGGCGATCGCATTATCTCGACGGCGCTGACTTCTGTGATCCGTGCTGATCTGGACCGCAGCGGCATGTTCAATCTAATCGACCCGGGCGCCGTAGCGATTGCAGAAAGTGCCACCGTCAATTACGGCGACTGGCGCGGCCGCAAGGCTGACGCCGTGGTCACGGGCAGCATCTTGGCGAACGCTGACGGACGTTTCGAAACCCGCTTCAAGTTGCATGATGTGCAAAAGCAATCGCCGATTGGCGGACAAAGCTACATGCATACCTCGGCGCCATCGCAGTTGCGTACGGCGGCTCACCGCATCGCTGATGTGATTTACGAAAAACTCACCGGCGAGCGCGGGGTGTTCTCGACCCGCATCGCCTATGTGGTGAAGAGCACCGGTCGCTACGAATTGCAAATCGCCGATGCCGACGGTGCCAATCCGCAAACGGCGCTGGGTTCTCGCGAACCGATCATCTCACCGGCCTGGTCGCCCGATGGCGGCAAACTGGCTTACGTTTCGTTCGAAGCAAAGAAGCCGGTGGTTTACGTACACGACCTGGCCACGGGGCGCCGCTGGGTGGCCGCCAACTTCAAGGGTTCCAACTCGGCACCAGCCTGGGCGCCTGACGGCAAGAAGTTGGCGGTGGTGTTGACCAAGGATGGTGGATCACAGCTGTATCTGGTCAATGCCGATGGTAGCGGCATCGTGCGTCTCGCCACGTCTGCCGGCATTGATACGGAGCCACGATATTCGCCTGACGGGCAATGGATCTATTTCACATCCGATCGCGGCGGTGGCCCGCAAATCTACCGCCTGCCTGCAAGTGGCGGCGATGTTCAGCGTGTCACCTTTGAAGGCAATTACAACGTGACACCGCGCCCTTCGCCGGACGGCAAAAGCATGGCTTACGTTGCGCGCGATGGCGGTACCTTCCATGTGACGCTGATGGATTTGGCGACGAAACAGACCCAGATATTGACCGACTCGGTCAAGGACGAATCACCCACTTTTTCCCCCAATGGCCGTATGATTCTCTATGCGACCGAAGTCGGTGGCCGGGGCGTTCTGGCGGCGGTGTCCAGTGATGGGCGCGTCAAACAGAAACTTTCGGTGCAGGCTGCGGACGTCAGGGAACCTGTTTGGGGCCCATACGTCAAATAGTACTTCACTCAGGAGCCAAATCATGCACCAGTCTCTCGTCCTCGCCACCCTTACCGCTGTCTTTCTCGCTGCTTGCAGTTCGCAGCCACCCGCACCGGAGCAAAAGCCCGCTGCGGTTGAGGAGCGGAATGCATCTTCCATGGCCGAGCCGGGCTTAGTCAAGTCCGAAAAAATGGATCCGTACGGTCTGGCTGCACTGAAAGACCCCAAGAGCATTCTTTCGAAACGCAATGTCTTTTTCGATTTTGATCAATATGTGATCAAGGATGAGTTCAAGCCCCTGGTTGAGGCACACGCCAGGCTTATGGTTGCCAACCCCAGTGTCAAGATGCTGATTCAGGGCAATGCCGATGAGCGCGGCAGTCGCGAGTACAACCTCGCGTTGGGACAAAAGCGCGCTGAAGCCGTGAAGAAGGCGTTGCTGCTGCTGGGCGTCAAGGAAGAACAGGTCGAAGCCGTCAGTCTGGGTGAGGAAAAGCCGCGCTGCACCGGGCAAACCGAGGAATGCTGGGCACAGAATCGTCGTGACGACATTCTCTACACAGGCGAGTACTGATTGATGTCGCGTCTGCTGGTTCTGCTGTTCGCCGGTTTGTTTGCGCTGCCGGCGAGCGCAGGGCTGTTCAGTGACGATGAGGCGCGCGCGGCGGTAGCGCGCGTGAAGAACGATCTGGGCGATATCGCCCAGCGCGTGGACTCCGCCTCCAAGAATCAGGTTGAGTTTGCCAATCAGGTAGAACAGATCAAGGCTGACATTGCTGCGCTGAGAGGCCAGCTTGAGGTCCTGACAAACGATCTTGATACGACGCAGAAGCGGCAAAAGGATTTTTACGTCGATCTCGACAACCGCCTGCGCAAGATCGAGTCTTCGACGCTGGGTGAAAAGCCGGATATGTCGGCAACAACTGACCCCGCCGCCGAAACACGTGACTATGAAGCGGCGTTGACGGCACTCAAAGCCTCAAAATTTGCCGAGGCATCGGTCGGTTTTGCTGCATTCATCAAGACATACCCCAATAGCACTATGTTGCCCAGCGCACATTTCTGGAGCGGGTATTGTTATTCACAGATCAAGCAGCCGGCCAAGGCTGCGGAGATGTACGGGGAATTTGCCACGACCTGGCCGAATGATCCGAAAGCGCCTGATGCCTTGCTGGAACAGGCCAACAGCCTTGATATTTCCGGCAATCATGTCGAAGCGCGCAAGGTGCTGGAAAATCTGGTCGAGAAATATCCTGTCAGCGAAGCCGCCAAAAAAGCCCGGCCGCGAATTAAGCCGGCAAAAAGAAAATAGCAGTGCCGGCCGAGCTGTCCGCTACGCTGCGGATCACCGAGATATTCCATTCGATTCAGGGCGAGTCCACTCGCGTCGGTCTGCCCTCGGTCTTTGTTCGCCTCACCGGCTGTCCTCTGCGCTGTAGCTGGTGCGATACGGAATATGCCTTTACTGGAGGTGAAGCGATGCGTGTTGGCGATGTGCTGCAGAAAGTCGCCAGCCAGGGCTGCCCCACAGTGTGTGTGACTGGCGGCGAGCCGCTGGCGCAAAAGGCCTGTCCGGATCTGCTCACCGCCTTGTGCGATGCGGGCTACTCGGTTTCGCTTGAAACCAGCGGCGCGCTGGATGTCTCGACGGTCGATGCGCGGGTTTCGAAAATCATGGATCTCAAGGCGCCCGGGTCTGGCGAAACAGAAAAAAATCTGTGGAGCAATCTGGAGTATCTGACGCCGCGCGATGAACTCAAGCTGGTGCTGGCTTCGGCTGATGACTATGCGTGGGCTGTTGAATTATTGAAGCAACGTCGGCTCGATCAGTATTGCAGCGTTTTGTTTTCGCCGGTTCAGGGGCAACTCCATCCGGGACAACTGGTCGAATGGATATTGCGTGACCGTTTGCCAGTGCGCTTCCAGCTGCAACTGCACAAGGTGCTGTGGGGCAATGTGGCGGGGCGCTGAACAAATTCAATTGTTATCGAAATGAAACACGCGGTCGTTCTTCTTTCCGGCGGGCTTGATTCCGCCACCACGCTGGCCATTGCCAATGAGCAGGGTTTCAGCTGCCATTGCCTTTCCGTGGACTATGGCCAGCGCCACAGCGTCGAACTGGAAGCCGCAACCCGTGTTGCGGCAAGTCTCGGCGCCGCCTCGCATCGCGTGTTGCATATTGATCTCGGACAGCTTGGCGGTTCGGCGCTGACTGACAGCAGCATCGCTGTGCCCACGACGGGTGTGCAGCCCGGTATTCCTGTTACCTACGTTCCGGCGCGCAATACCATCATGCTTTCACTGGCCATGGCATGGGCCGAGATATTGGGCGCAATGGACATTTTTGTGGGCGTCAATGCCGTCGATTATTCGGGCTATCCCGATTGCCGCCCCGAATACATTCGCGCCTTCGAAGCCATGGCCAATCTTGCGACCAAGGCAGCGGTTGAGGGACGTGCGCTGCATTTGCATGCACCGTTGATTGATCTCGGCAAGGGAGAAATCGTCGCTGTCGGCAAGCGGCTCGGTGTCGACTACGCCTTGACGATCTCCTGTTATCAGGCCGATGCAAATGGCCGCGCCTGCGGCGTCTGTGATTCGTGCCGGCTGCGCCATGCCGGTTTTCACGATGCCGGCGTCGTGGACCCTACACCGTATCAATAAGCAGGTCAGGCCAGTACCGCTACCGCCTTGATCTGCGCCCACACCGCGCTGCCAGGGATTAACCCCAACTGATCGCGGGAACGACGGGTGATGCGCGCCAGCAGAGGCGTCCCTTGTGCATCCAGACGCAGCAGCATGTGGGCCGGGTCGATGGCTGTCGTCATCTGTACGACGGTTGCCGCCAACGCGTTGAGGATGCTGCTGCTGCCGGGTATCGGCGCGCTGGTGGAGATACTCACATCGCGCGCCAGAACACGTATTCGCACCATTTGGCCAATGGCCGCATCGCGTCGCGAGACATGAATTTCACCACCGGAAACGCCGAGACACGTGAGCTGGTAGTGGTCGTCATGTGCATCCACCCTGGCTTCTATCATCACCCCGGCATCGTCACCGAAAAGATGGAGCAGATCGAGACGCGCAAGCGTGTCGGCCAGCGACCCACTCGCCACGACTCTGCCTGCGTCGAGCACGACCAGATGATCGGCCAGGCGCGCCACTTCGTCCGGGGAGTGACTGACATAGAGCACCGGAATCGAGAGTTCGGCATGCAGACGCTCCAGATAGGGCAGAATTTCGTTGCGCCGCTTTAGATCCAGCGCCGCCAGGGGCTCATCCAGCAACAGCAGGTCGGGGCTGGTGAGCAGGGCGCGTGCCATTGCCACGCGTTGCCGTTCCCCTCCCGAAAGACGCTCCGGCATGCGCGGCAGCAGCGGACCAACGTCCAGCAGCATCACCGCCTGATCCATCGATATCTTGTGCGCCGTATCGGCAACGCGTTTTAGCGCATAGTCCAAATTGCCGGCCACCGATAGGTGAGGAAACAGGCTGGCTTCCTGAAATACATAGCCGATGGCGCGCTTGTGCGCCGGCAAAAATATCTCCAGAGCGTCATCCTGCCAGACTTCCCCATTCACTTTCAGGGTTCCGCTGGCGGCTCTTTCCAGTCCGGCGATGCAGCGCAGGATCGTGGTCTTGCCGGATCCGGACGGGCCGAACAACGCCGTAATGCCCCCGCCGGGCAGGTTCAGGTCGACGTCGAGCAAAAAATCGGCATAGGCATTGCGGAAGCGGGCATGGATGCTCATCGTTGGGAGCGTTTGAAGAGGGGATAGGGGTGCAGGCACGACAATATCAGTGTCCTCATTAAATTGGCGTTTGGCGCGGAGTTCGCATGGAAAATCTGGTTTCGCACCGGCATGGATTGTCATCGGAACATGGACTACAATTCACTAAAATATCTATACAAAAAGCCGGACTGGGAACACCCCACGTAAATCTTTTTGAGGCGCCAGGCAAGATGAGTTCACAACGAAACAATTACGACGTGACGAACAGTATCGACGTCACCGATCCTGCGAACGTCAGGGCCGAGGTCGTGCGGATCTTCCACGATCTTTATCCAAAAGCCCCCACCACAGTGATTGACCGGTCGTTTCGGGATTTTGAGGCATTGTATCGCGGCAAATTTCCGGGTTTTTACGCTTGCGATACCGCCTATCACGATATCCAGCACGTACTCGATGTCACACTCGCCATGGCGCGTTTGATGGACGGATATGAGCGCGCCGAAACCGGAGGGCAACCCTTCGATGCTCCGTTGTTCTCCATCGGTGTCATTACTGCGCTATTCCACGACAGCGGTTATGTCCGCACGCTGGACGATACCGAGCATCGCAATGGTGCCGAGATGACCCTCACCCATGTATCGCGCGGCGCCATTTTTTTGCAGAAGTATCTGCCGCAGATCGGCTTGGGCGAAATGGCCGATGTTGCCGCAGCGCTGATTCATTTCACCGGCTTCGAGAAGCCGGTTGCGCAGATCAAGGTACCTTCCCTGCGCCACAAGCTGCTCGGTAGCCTGCTCGGTTCGGCGGATATCATTGCGCAGATGTCGGATCGCTGCTATCTCGAAAAATGCCGCGACCGGTTGTACCCCGAGTTTGTCGCCGGCGGTATTGCACGCAAACGTAATCCCGATGGCGGGGAATCCGTGCTGTTTGATTCCGGCGAAGACCTGGTCATGAAAACGCCTCAATTCTACGCAGGCGCGGCGCGACGCCTCGCGGAAGATCTTGGCGGCTGCCATAACTACACTGAACACCACTTCGGTGGACAAGATCCCTATCTCATGGAAGTCAATCTGAATGTTCAGTGTGCGCAGGCGATCAAGAGCGAGCAAGACGCATCCGCGCTGCAGCGTATTCCACCCAAGACACTGACTACAACCGACGCGTAGTAGTGGGTCTGCATTTCCCCTTGCCCAAAAACACAGGGTTGTCCCGCAGCAGGATTATGAAAGCGACCAGAGGGATCCATGAAAACGCATATTCTGACGGGCCTGTTTCTGGTGACGGCTTCACTCTGCATTCATGCGGCTCCTTTGCCGATCTGCGGCGGAGGCGTTAATCAGATTGCGGCGCCCATTCCGCCGGGTGCTTTTATAAAGGTTGCATTTACGCCCAGATGCTCCAACAACGTCATCCTGTCTGGCGAAGATAAATCCACTTTCTATGCTGCCGCCGCCGCGTCGCAAAAGGGGCGAAACGTGTATGTCGGGAGTACCGCTTTTGGCGATATGGTCGTCTTCAGCGTTCAGTGTGCGTCAGCGGACGCATGCACCGCGACCGATGTGTCCCAAGGGCAGATCACCGCTTCGGCAATCAGCAGTTAATCAGCTTCGTCTGATACGTGCGCTCTGATTGAAGGTGTACAGCGCCACCAATACCAGAAAAGAGAACAGCAGCATGCCGCCCGCGAGCCAGTGCGCCGAGGCGTATTCGAGTGCTTCAACGTGGTCATAGATCTGCACGGAGACGACGCGGGTCTGGTTTGGAATGTTGCCGCCGATCATCAACACGACGCCGAACTCGCCCACTGTGTGGGCGAAGCCGAGGATGGTGGCGCTGATGAAACCGGGTTTTGCCAGCGGCAACACCACACTGAAAAATCGGTCGAGCGGAGCAGCGCGCAATGTCGCGGCCACTTCCAGCGGACGCTCCCCGATAGCTTCGAATGCATTCTGCAAGGGCTGCACGACGAAGGGCATGGAGTAGAACACCGAGGCGACTACCAACCCGGCGAATGTGAATGGCAATACGCCCAACCCCAATGCCTGCGTGATATGCCCGATAGGGCCGTGTGGCCCCAGTGCCACCAACAGATAAAACCCCAGCACCGTCGGCGGCAGTACCAGCGGTAGCGCCACAATTGCTCCAATCGCGCCCTTGAGTCGCGAGCGCGTGCGCGCCAGCCACCATGCGATGGGTGTTCCGATCAGCAGCAGCAGGATCGTAACGACTGTTGCCAGACGCAGCGTCAGAACAATTGCATCAAGGTCGGCGTTGGTTAATTCCATTCGCGGATCGTAACCGAAAGGACAGATCACCGCTTTGATCTAAGTCGGGGGCATGGAAGGTGCTCGCCGTTCATCCATCACCAGTAGTCCGCTGGAAACGCCGGTCGGCGGCGGCTACCGCGCGTCGAATGTGCGCCTGCGTGAAGGAATTCAAGCTTTACGCCAATCTGCGGCCGGCGTGCACCTTCATCTCCGGTGGTCGCTTCGACAAGACCTCGGCGCTTTTCTCGCTGAGACCCGCGGTTTCAGGACGAGCAACTCACCTCGATATGGCGCTGTCCCTCGGGTGGTTCAGCGGCATAGCGCTCCATCTCGGGTTGCTCGTCGAAGGGGCGGGCCAGCAGTTTCGCCAGCCGGTCGAGTTCTGCGGTATCTCCCTGCTGCGCTTGTTCGATGGCCGCCTGGGCCAGATGGTTGCGCAATATGTACTTGGGGTTGACGCGGTTCATGCCGTCGGCGCGGGCGTCGTCGTCGGTGTTTTGCTCTGCCGTGAGGCGGGCGCGATAGTCCGTAATCCAGGCGTCGAAGGCGGCAAGGTCGGCGATTTCCTCGCGCACGCCGATGGCTGGGGTGTCGGCATCGGTACGCACGCGTGCGAGGTGACGGAAGCTGCGCGTGAAGTCACTCTTGCCGCGATGCAGGACGCCCAGAAAACTGTTGAGCAGGTCGGCGTCGCCATCGTGCAACTCACGCAGGCCGAGCTTGTCGGCCCAGCCTCGCAGCGCCGCCTGCGAATATACCGGGGCATAACGCGCATAAATTTCCTGGGCGATTTCAACTGCCTGCTCCGGTGTGCCCGGCAACAGGGGCAGGGTGGCCTGCAACAACTGCGCGCAATTCCATTGCCCGACTTCCGGTTGCGCGCTATAGGCGTAGCGGCCGGCGTCGTCGGAGTGGTTGCAGATATGGTGCGGGTTGAAGTGGTCCAGGAAACCGAACGGGCCGTAGTCGATGGTGAGACCGAGAATGGAAAAGTTGTCGGTGTTCATTACCCCGTGGCAGAAACCCAGCGTCTGCCATTGCGCCATCAGTCGCGCGGTGCGCTCGACGACCTCGCCCAGCCATGCGGCGTAGCGATCCGGCTGTCCTGCCAGATGCTGGAAGTGTGTGTCGATGACATGATCCGCCAGCGACGCGAGGTACTGGTGCGCGCCACGATGGTAGAAGAATTCGAAGTGGCCGAAGCGCACGAAACTGGGTGCGACGCGGCATACCACCGCCGCGGTTTCGGTGGTTTCGCGAAACACCGGATCGGCTGCACCTGCCACGCTGAGGCAACGTGTGGTGGGCACGCCCAGCGCGTGCATGGCTTCCGAACACAGATATTCGCGGATCGACGAGCGCAGCACGGCGCGGCCGTCGGCGCCACGTGAGTAGGGCGTGCGGCCGGCGCCCTTGAGCTGGAGTTCGAGGTGGCGGCCGTCCTGAGTCCGCAACTCGGCAATCATCAGCGCACGGCCATCGCCCAATTGCGGTACAAAAGTGCCGAACTGGTGCCCGGCATACACTGAGGCATGGGGTACGTAGCCGGGCCATGGGTTATTGCCGACCAGCGTGGCAAGCAGCTCGGGCGAACCCATCGCTGCGCCATCAAGTCCCAACTCACGGGCCAGTGTTGCAGAATGGTGCAACAGTATCGGTTGTGACAGGGGTGTGGGGGCGACCGGCTGATGATAGGGTGCACCCAGCGTCGCATAACACGGGTCGAGTGGTGCCGCACTCCATACGGCGAGATCAATTCTGTCATTCATCGCGGATGGGTGTCTCTGTTGATCGGCACGGGGCTTGCATGAATCGGGATAACATCATAGTCGGGAGCATTCGAATGTTGAACGCCGTATTGTTCGCAATTATCGAGGATGCCGCCAGCAAGGTATTGATACTAACCGAGGACGCGGACAAGGACGAACTGCTGGCTTCGCGCCTGACCTGTGGCGAAGTAAAGCGCCTGTTGCTGATCATGACCGGCATGATTGCGGAGATTTCCGCCGAGACCCGTGATCGCATGCCGGAGTTGGAATGGTCGGGCTGGAATGCGACGTCCCGCGCATTTAAAGGCAGCAAGGTCAAAGCGAACGAGGCACTATGGTTCGCGGTGCGCTCGCTGGTCCCGGCCACCGTCATGTGGTTGCGGGTATACCGCCAGAAACGCCCCGAGTTGTTCTCGTTTTACGTCTGAGGCGGTTGCCGCAACGGTTGAAGATGTAATGGAGCACGTGGTCGGCGCTACGGCTGCGTTCGGCTCGCTGCCCTAAAATCCGGCCTGACTATGTTTCAGGAATTTCATTCATGGACTATGCTTTCCCGCCGACACCTGTCGTCACGCTTGCGGTTGTTTCGGGCAAACCATTCCCGGTGCGCCGCATCTATTGCATAGCCCGCAACTATGCCGACCATGCACGTGAAATGGGCAGCGACCCCGAGCGTGAGGCGCCGTTCTTTTTCACCAAGCCGGCCAGTGCGATCCTGCATGGCAACCCGGTGATGCCTTATCCGCCAGCAACACAAAATCTGCATCACGAAGTGGAGCTGGTGGTGGCGTTGCAATCCGGCGGTCGCGACATTCCGGTGGACCAGGCCAACGACTGCATCTTCGGCTATGCCGTCGGCCTCGACATGACGCGGCGCGACCTGCAAGCAGCCGCCAAGGCCAAAGGCCAGCCGTGGGACATGGCCAAAGGTTTCGATTTCTCTGCGCCGTGTTCAGCGATCACGTCACAGGCTCAATCGGGCGTGATCATGCGCGGCAGAATAGAACTCAAGGTCAATGGCCAACTGCGGCAGAGCGGTGATGTTGGCGACATGATCTGGAAGATTCCCGAAATCATCAACCGCTTGTCGCAACTAGTGGAGCTGTGCCCGGGTGACCTGATCTTCACCGGTACGCCCGCCGGTGTTGGCTCGGTGGTCAAGGGTGACAAGTTGGAGGCCACGGTGCAGGGCCTTGATCCGCTGACGGTGATGATCGGTTAACGCGTTGTTTGCAGATTGTCAGGTTTGGTGCTTGGAGATGAAGTTCAGGCCACGATCATTGGAATTCTCGGTTCGACCCTGGGCACGAAATAGTGGCCCACCTTCGTCGTACCGGCTCCAGCATGAAGGGGCGTGCCAGGCAGTCGTACACGCTCGCGGCTGCATGGATGACTGGTTTGCGCACATTTAAAACGCCGGACTGGCACCAAGCCGCTGCGCTGCGTGGATATCCGTGACGAAGCAATGACGACGCAGGCAGTTAATGCCGTAGCTGCATGCTTCCAAAAATGATATTTGGAGCGGTCGGGGCACCGTTACAGGGAACAGGCTGGAACGGGAGACGTCGTATAATCGCGGCCCCACTTACCCATCACGAGATTTGCCATGGCGAAGAAATTGTTCATCCGCACCTTCGGTTGCCAGATGAACGAATACGATTCCGACAAGATGGCCGATGTCCTCGCGGTGAGTGAGGGCACCGTAAAAACAGGCGTTCCCGAAGACGCCGATATCATCCTGTTCAATACCTGCTCGGTGCGCGAGAAAGCGCAGGAAAAGGTGTTCCACGATCTGGGTCGGATCAGGCACCTGAAGCAGCAAAATCCTGATCTGCTGATCGGCGTTGGTGGTTGTGTGGCGAGCCAGGAAGGCAAGGCGATTGTTGAGCGCATGCCGTATGTCGACATCGTGTTCGGGCCGCAGACCCTGCATCGTCTGCCACAGATGATCGCGGCACGACGCAAGAGTGGCCGGCCGCAGGTGGATATTTCATTTCCCGAAATCGAAAAGTTCGACGCGCTGCCGCTGGCGCAGGTAAAAGGCGGCTCGGCTTTTGTCTCCATCATGGAAGGTTGCTCGAAATATTGCACGTTCTGTGTTGTCCCCTACACCCGCGGCGAAGAAATTTCGCGGCCGCTGGAGAACGTGTTGACGGAGGTCGCCGGACTGGCCGCGCAGGGCGTCAAGGAAGTCACACTGCTGGGACAGAACGTCAATGCCTATCGTGGGCCGATGACGGGTAGTGACGAGCACGTTGATCTGGCATTCCTGGTCGAGACCATCGCCGAAATGCCGACCATCGAGCGCATCCGCTACACCACCTCGCATCCGCGCGAGATGAGTGCGCGTCTGATCGAGACCTACGCCAAAGTGCCCAAGCTTGTTTCCCACTTGCATCTGCCGGTACAGGCCGGATCGGATCGTATTCTCGCCGCGATGAAGCGTGGTTACACCGCGCTTGAGTACAAATCATTAGTACGAAAACTCAGGGCGGTGCGGCCCGACATATCGCTGACCTCGGATTTCATCGTCGGTTTTCCCGGTGAGACCGATGAGGATTTCGAGAAGACCATGAAGTTGATCGCGGACGTCGATTTCGATGGCAGCTTCTCGTTTGTTTACAGTCCGCGTCCCGGTACGCCCGCATCCGATCAGGCTGACGATACGCCGGCTGAAGTCAAAGCACAACGACTGATGCGTTTGCAAAAGTGCATCAATACCCAGGCGTTCGCCATTGCGCAAAAAATGGTGGGTTCGGTGCAGCGCGTGCTGGTAGAAGGCCAGGCGCGCAAGGATGCAGCGGAACTGGCGGGCCGTACCGACAATAACCGCGTGGTTAACTTTGCCGGTCCGGCACACCTGATCAACCACTTCATCGATGTTCACATCACGGCAGTTTCTCCGCACACGCTGCGTGGAGAGTTGGTTCCCGGATGAATGTCGTAAAACCAAAGGTGGTCGAAGTTACGTTTTCACCCATCGACAATGCGCGGTTGGCGAATCTGTGTGGTGCCATCGACGATAATCTGCGCCAGATTGAAGCGGCTTTTGACGTAACAATCTCCCGGCGTGGCGAACACTGCCGGGTATCGGGTAATACACCGCAGGCCAGGCTTGCGGCCGATGCCTTGCGACATTTCTACGATCTGGCGACCGCACCGTTGTCGATAGATGAGGTTCAACTGGGGCTGATAGAAATCACCAATCGCAACCCCGCCCAGCAATCGGTGGCCGGACTGCTGACGCGCAAGGCCGATCTGCACGGCCGTACCACTCATCAAGTGCAGTACCTGCAGCAGATACAGGAACACGACATCACCATCGGCATCGGGCCGGCCGGAACCGGCAAGACCTATCTCGCGGTGGCAAGCGCGGTGGATGCCTTTGAGCGCGATCTCGTGCAGCGCATTGTGCTGACACGGCCCGCGGTCGAGGCGGGCGAACGACTCGGCTTTCTGCCCGGCGATCTGGCGCAGAAGGTCGATCCCTATCTGCGTCCGCTTTACGATGCGCTCTATGATCTGATGGGTTTCGAAAAGGTGGCGCGGGCCTTCGAGAAAGGCCACATTGAAATTGCTCCCCTGGCCTATATGCGCGGCCGCACCCTCAACCACGCCTTCATCATTCTTGACGAGGCGCAGAACACCACGCCGGAACAGATGAAGATGTTTCTCACCCGCATCGGCATCGGCGCCAAGGCGGTGGTCACCGGCGACGTAACACAAATTGACCTGGGCCGCGGTCAGCGCTCCGGACTGGTCGAGGCGCGGCAGGTGCTCGCCGAGGTGAGAGGGATTGCCTTTACCGATTTCGACGCTTCCGATGTGGTGCGTCATCCGCTGGTGGCGAGGATCGTGGCAGCGTACGAGAAGCATGCGAATGATACAAAGTGAGGAGTGAGGAGTGCGGAGTGAAGAGTAAAGCCGGTAGCAACCCAACCCTCATGGTGAAGACTGCCGGCCGTCGATCTGCGCAGGGTTCGCTCCTCACTCTTCACTCCTCACTCCTCACTCTCACAGTGCAATACGCTTGCAACGAAGACGGGCTACCTTTGCGTTCGCAGATACGGCGCTGGGTGCGGTCCGCTTGTGCCTGTCCGGCGCAGGTGACGATACGTTTCGTTGATGAAGTCGAAGCGAAGGAACTCAACCGCGACTACCGCAAAAAGGATTACGCGACCAACGTGCTGACCTTTCCCTACGCCACCGAGCCGCTGCTGATTGGTGATCTGGCCCTGTGTGTTCCAGTAGTAGTGCGTGAGGCGACGCAGCAGCACAAGCCGGTGATGGCGCATTTTGCCCACCTGACTCTGCATGGTATGCTGCACTTACAGGGATATGATCACGAAACCAGCGATGCCGAAGCAGAACGCATGGAAGCCAGAGAGCGCGAGCTTCTGGTGCATTTCGGCTACCCTGACCCATACGGTTGATAGAGCGGTAAGCGGTAAGGGATGAGGAGGCGTTCGCCTCACCCCTTACCCCTCACTCCTCAGCATTCCAAGAATGGATCCATTACCGAGTCGCCCCAAACTTTTTGAACGTCTCTCGGCGCTGCTCATGCGCGAGCCGGAAGACCGCGAGCAACTCCTCCAATTGCTGCATGGTGCCTTTGAACGCAACCTGCTCGACAGCGATGCCCTGTCCATCATCGAGGGCGCGCTACAGGTATCGGACATGCAGGTGCGCGACATCATGGTGCCGCGCGCCCAGATGGACGTGGTGAGCATCAACGATGCGCCCGAAAAATTTATCGATTTCGTGATCGAGGCGGCGCACTCGCGCTTCCCCGCCATCGGTGAGAACAAGGACGACGTGATCGGTATCCTGCTTGCCAAGGATCTGCTCCGATTTTTCTCCGGCAAGGAGTTCGACCTGCGCGACAGTTTGCGGCCGGCGGTATTCGTTCCTGAATCCAAACGACTCAATGTACTGTTGCGCGAGTTCCGCGCCAGCCGCAACCACATGGCCATCGTGGTGGACGAATACGGTGGGGTGGCGGGGCTGGTGACCATCGAGGATGTACTGGAACAGATCGTCGGCGACATTGAGGACGAGTACGACTTCGATGAAACCGAAGACAACATCGTGCTCGACAATGCCGGGCGCTATCGCGTCAAGGCCGCCACCGAAATTGCTGACTTCAACGAAGCCTTCGAAACACATTTCAATGATGACGACTACAACACCGTCGGCGGACTCATCATGCACCAGCTGGGACGGCTGCCGAAACGCAACGAGGTGTTGATGTTGGACAACCTCCGCATCCAGGTATTGCGTGCCGACAGTCGCCGCGTGCACACACTGTTGATCGACCAGCAACGCAGCCTACCGCTGGACGGCAACGAATGAAGCGTTTGCGGTCGCGCGGCCTTTTCTTTCGCTGATGCGCTCAGTAGTCGGCGCGTTTCTGCTCGGCGCTGTATCGGTATTGGGGTTCGCACCCCTTGAGGTTTTTCCGCTGCCGGTTGCCACGCTGGCCCTGCTGTTCTGGCTCAACAGAAACACGACCTCCCCGCGCCGCGCCGGCTTGCTCGGGTTCAACTGGGGATTGGGATTTTTTCTAACCGGGGTGTCCTGGGTCTATGTCAGCCTGCATGATGTTGGCGGCATGGCATTGCCCATCGCAGCATTTGCCACGTTACTTTTCTGCACCTGGCTCGCGCTGTTTCCTGCACTTGCGATTTATGCATGGGTTCGTCTGCGTCGCGGCGTGGTATGGCGCGATGCCTTGTTGCTGGCTGGACTGTGGACACTGACCGAATGGTTGCGCGGTTATTTGTTCACCGGTTTTCCATGGTTGTCGCTCGGTTACTCGCAAACGCCGCCCAGTCCCCTTGCGGGTTATGCACCCTTGATCGGCAGCTACGGCATCGGTTTCTTGTTGGTTCTGATGGCAGCATTGATTGCGATGGCAGGTCGTCGCTGGCACTCTGTTATCGCAATCGTCGCGATACTGGGCATCGGCGGAGCACTGCGTTTTGTTGACTGGACGACGCCGACAGGCGCGCCCGTCACGGTCAGCCTGTTGCAGGGGAATATCCCGCAAAGCCTGAAATGGGATCCTGAACGCCTGCCGCTTTCCGTCGATACCTATACCCGTCTCGTTGCGGCACATCCCGCGCAATTGACCGTGTTGCCGGAAACCGCCATCCCCCTGTTCCTCGATCAAATCCCGCGCGACACTATCCGCCAGTTGACCCGTAATGGCGACGTGTTGATGGGGGTTGCGTTGAAGGCGCGGCAAGGTGGGTATGCCAACGGAGCGGTAGCGGTGAGTGCCGATTTACTGCACGTCAATGCCTATGCCAAGACACATTTGGTGCCGTTCGGCGAATATGTACCGCCGGGGTTTTCCTGGTTTTTTGATCTTGTGAATATTCCGATGTCCGATTTCAGCGCCGGACCGGCGCATCAACTGCCACTGGCCATCGCTGGGCAAATAGTCGGACCGAACATATGCTACGAGGATCTGTTTGGTGAACAACTTATCCGCGCGCTACCGCAAGCCACGTTGCTGATCAACGTTTCCAACACTGCCTGGTTCGGCCATTCGCTGGCGCAACCGCAGCACTTGCAAATCGCGCAAATGCGGGCGATGGAAACCGGCCGGCCCATGTTGCGCGCCACCAATACCGGCATGACCGCCGCTATCGCGGTTGACGGCAAGGTGTTGGCCGTGTTGCCGGCTTTTGTCAGCGATGCGCTGACGGTGACGGTGACTGGGTATAGCGGCGCAACGCCTTATGTTCTCGCGGGCAACAGCGTTGCGCTGGTTCTGGCATTGATCGGAATTCTTGCCACGCGTATTCCACGACGGCGTAGCTCCCCTGGTACTTGACCTGTCAGTTTTTCAACCCGCTTTGGTATTAATCGCGGGCAATGGCGACACTGCGTGGCTAGCGTAGCGTCGCCTGAACGGGAACAACCCTAGAACATGTACCCCATGCCGAGGTTGAAGCGGTCATTGATCGAGTTGTCCTTGAACTTCTGATAGTCCGCCTTGAACACCACTTGCGGGTGCGGCTTGAAAGAGAGACCCACGGTGGTGACGCGATCGGCGTTGGCAGGGTCAATGGCGAAACCGTCCGGCATTTTCGACTGCGTATTGAATTTCTCGTAGCGCACAAACGGGGTCAGGCTCATGTCACCGCTTTCCCATACCGTGTAAGCGGCCTGTGTCAGCCAGCCATAGAACTCGCTGGATACGTAAGGAAGGTTTGCGGTGGGGTTGGCAATGTTGTATGCCAGCAGCACCGAATCGATTCGATCAGCATCGCCGATCCTGCCTTTGGAATAAAGCGCTTGCAGGTCCCAGCCGTGGTCCTGCCAGCGCGTATGCACGTCCCACAAGGTAACGCGACCATTGATTCCCGAGAAATTCGGCTTGGTGTTGTCGGCAATGAAATCGGCGTTACCCTGAAATGAGTTGCCGGAAAACACTGCGCCGCCAACGGTTAGGCCGGGTACGCCATGGTAATTAAGCGCGCCGTAATAACTGAGGTCATGGGCTTTGGCCAATTGCAATTCCTGATGAACGCTTCTGAGCGGCTGGCCCGGATCGTCAAACTTGGCGCCATTAAAGCCGGTAACAACGCCGACATCCCAGGCGAGTCCCGAATCGGTTGAACCATAGACGCCAACGCCGCCTTCGCGCCAGGTCGACGGAATGATGCGGGTCTCGACCTCGTTACGCTCGACACCATAAAAGACTGGCGGTTCGTGAGATTGATTAAGGAACCCAAACGGCATCAGGAACAATCCGGCCTTGACATTGACTCCGCTGGCAAACTGGTAATTCAGATATGCCTGCTCAAGTGCGGTCTCACCCTTGTCGGTCGCGCTGGTGACGGCATGTTCCCATTCCACTTCGCTGTTAAAACTCAGTTGGTCGTTGAAGCGATGCCCGAAGAACAGGACGAAGCGCTTAAGGTCTGCCTGATTGCGGCTGCGGTCATTGCGGTAATTGTTGTAGGTGATCTCGCCATAGCCGCCAATGGTTGTGTCGGCGAGCAACGCGCTGGCAGTATTGGTGACCGCTGCGGGTGCAGGCGTGGGCGCCGGAGCAGCAGCAATCTTTGCCTGCTGATCGGCGAGCGCATTGGCCTGAGTTTGCAGTTTCTGCAATTGTGCCGACTGTGCTTCAAGTAGTTTTTTGAGTGAATCAATTTCTTTTTTGAGTTCAGCTTCGTCGGCGAAGGCCGGGCTCGATAGTGCGCAGGCGATCATGAGTGCGAGAGTCGTTTTTTTCATGGCTCAATTCCAGGAGATATAGATAATTGAATGGCAAAAACTCAACCGCGACGTCGAGGTCCGCGTTGAGGTTTGGGGAAGGCAATCACGGAATCGGAACCCTCTGATTGGGCTGGATGCGTTGCAGTGACGCGTGGCTTGGCGCGGGTTTTTCGGCCTTGCACTACATGCAGCAACAGTCCCGCTACCACGACGAGCCCGCCGCCCCAATGGGTCAGGCTGAGCCAGGGACGCAGGTCTTCGTCAGCGACGTAATACAACCCGTATCCGGTGATGATTAGCAGCGCCAGAAGGGTGAGCAGGAGCAACCCTGTGCGACGGTTCTTTTTTGCTTTCCAGGCACGCACAATGTGGCCCGGAAAGAGTGATCCAAGCGCCATCAGGAAAGCCATGACTGCCGCGCCATGAACGCGCATCCACCAGGGTTCCGACACCTGGTGACGTTCGCCGAATTCCGCCGGGCCGGCGAGGAAATAGTGAGCGATCAACCAACCGAGACCGGAAAGAAAAAGTATCGCGGCGGTCAAATATATCCAGCGCTCGTGTCGTTGGCTCAAGCGCATCGACAGTCTTGCATGTGATCTCACGCCATGGCCTCCTGCTGTAGCAGCGATACGCCGCAGCTGCGCATTCCCTGACCATCAATAACCACGGCCTGGGCTTCAAAGCGGGCGAGCAGATCAGGCGCTGCCTCGGGCGCCAGACGGACAATCTTGGTCAGCGCATCAGCCGTCATGCACGCTTGCGCCAGCACGCTGACACTTTCATTCCATGTCGTGCAGACACGCCGTCGTGGATCGACCAACGGGTTGATTGCGTCATCATTGCCCGATCCGGCCGAGAAATATCCGCTGGAGGTGGCGATCGCCGCATTCGAAAGCCATCCCAACGCCATCAGCGATGCGGAGTCGGTAGGGTGGCGTACGCTGATCGGCTGGGCGTCACCAAAACAGCGCAAATCCCCGCCGGCATTGACCACCCCGCTATGGACACCGCTGGATCGCAGTAAGGCTATTGCGCGATCGACGGCATAACCCTTGGCAATCCCGCCGAGATCGATACAGCCTTTGCGCCGCCAGCGCACGCGTTGATCACCGAGCAGTTCCAGGTCTTGATAGGTTGCATTGGCATTGATCTTCACGGTGTGTTGATGCGATGGCAGAAACCCGTGACGAACCAGAACGTCGGCCGTGGCGATGTCAAAAAACCCATTGGACAAATTCCCCAATTCACGTGCGAATTCCAATACCCGATAGGTCTGGACATCAATGGTGATTTCGTCATGTGCGGCCGCCGCATTGATGCGGGAGATGTCGCTCTCAGGATCATGAAAGCTCATCAGTTGCTGAACGCATTCGACCGCTCCAAATGCGGCCTGGATCGCTTTGGCTGAGTCGACGTCTGTCCCCATCACGGTGATTTCCACAATGGTGCCGAGCAGCGGCCGCGCCTGGCGCCGTTTATTTGAGAGCGATGGCATAGGTGGCTAGCACGCGTTTCACGCCGTCGGCAATGTGTTTGCTTGACAACGTTGCGCCGCTGATATTGCGGATATCCTGATTGAGCTTCAGTGGATCGGCAACTGTCTTGCCAACAAACTGCTGGCGCCATTCCGCATCGCGCACCTGGTAACCATAGGATTCGCGGTAATCCATGATTTCAACCTGCTTGACGCTGCCGTCCGCATTAAGGCCGATGGCATAGGTGATGAACTCGTGCTTGCCCACCACTTCGTCGAGGATGAACCAGCCACCCGCCGCTACTTTCCAGGCCTGAATGTCCTTATGGCGGACATTGACACCGCTCTGTTTCTCGATTCGTTCAATCTGCTCGTCGGTTAGCGTTGCCGCTGCCGGTGTGAGTTTTCCTCCGGGAAAGATCGCCTGCTGCGCCTGCTCGACATTGAAATAGGTCGTCGCATAGATCGAGGTTGAGATGGCAGCGACAGGAAACCAGATCCACTGATTGTGTTTCACGTTAAGTTTTAGCGCGCTTGAAAGTGAGCCCGACAGAAGTACGTTAATGATAATAATTCGCATTCACATAGTCAAGCCTGCTGTTCCTAGCGGCAAAATAAAGCTTGCACCTATTAATCCTGCAGCCTATAGTGCGAGCCGCAGGATTTTCAAGTAGTGCATTGCTCGTCTGGATGTCATCCTTTCATCGGTAATTCAGTTCGTCAGTCCCTCTGTCTTGATTCTCGTGCAAACGGGCATACGCCCGAATTCTTTAATTTTTTAGGACGCATAGACATGGCAACTGGTACCGTAAAGTGGTTCAATGACTCGAAGGGCTTCGGCTTCATCACCCCCGATGGCGGTGGCGAAGATCTGTTCGCGCACTTCTCAGCAATTCAGAGCCAAGGCTTCAAGACCCTGGCCGAAAACCAAAAGGTTTCGTTCGATGTAACGACTGGCCCGAAGGGCAAGCAAGCGGCGAATATTCGCCCGGTCGAATAAGGGTCGCAAGCCCTGCTTCAACAAAAAAGCCCGGCATGCCGGGCTTTTTTGTTTGTGGTGCCAGCAGTTG
Organism: Sterolibacteriaceae bacterium; assembly: GCA_025360425.1. Taxonomy (GTDB): domain Bacteria; phylum Pseudomonadota; class Gammaproteobacteria; order Burkholderiales; family Rhodocyclaceae; genus JANYCD01. Next base: position 33,670 of record JANYCD010000085.1, on the reverse strand, counting down.
TCTTATGGTGCTGTGCCGGCTTTGAGTTGTAGTGCTAGCTATCCTGTTGCGTCGGCGCGGGGCCAGTTTCGCCTGCCTGCGGGTCCGCGGCTTCAGCGCCCGGCACATCGGTCTTTTGCGTCTTGCGAGCCAGCTTTTCCTCTTTCTTCTTTTTCTTGGCCAGATCCTTCTGACGCTTTTCGTACTGATAGTTTGGTTTGGCCAATTTTTATCCTTTGTGCAGCTGCTTAGTGATTAAACGCCATCCCGTGGGAAAAACCGTCTCAGATGGACCCATGCTCGTTGCGCCATTATACGGGCAGCGTGTAACTGATAGGCGGTGAGACGTTCAGGGCGCACGCCAGAGCGTCGCCAGCCAGGGCTGACTTTCTCTTGGCTGTCCCTCGGGACGATAGTAGTGCGCGAGTTCGATGAAGCCGGCTTTCGTTACATAGCGCCGCCAAGTGTCGATGCCGTGATAGACGCCATAGCGGCCCCGGTTCCAGCCCTCTTCGTTCTGGCCGTGCGGATTGGAACTGAACAGCACGCCACCCGGCTTCAGCGTTGCACGCAGCGCCAGCAAAACGCGCGGCAGTTCTTTACTCGGCACGTGAAACAGCACAGCGTTGGCGAATATGCCATCGAAATGATTGCTGGGCAGGTCGAGTTTGAGAAAATCCTGCAGCCACACTTCACAGCCGCTATGGGCACGTGCCATTGCGACGAAGCGGGCTGCGCCGTCCAGGCCAGTTGCCTGATGACCGAGTGACGAAAATGTCTTGAGGTCACGTCCCGGACCGCAGCCAAAATCAAGAATACGAAATGGTGGCTTGCCTTCGATGTGCTGTAGCAACGCCGCGATGTTCTGGCTGACATCGTGATCGCGCGTGCCCTCCCAGAACTCTTCCGCACGCTGGTTGTAGTGGTCCAGCGTTGGTTGAGTGGTCGGTTCGGTTTCCTTCGGCATCATCGCGCCTGTGTTCTGCTATTCGCGGAAAAGAAACAGATTGGCGCACAATATGGCGCCAATTGCGTACATCAGCCAGGTTTCGGTGACAAAGTACGGATAGACCATTAGTGCAACACCGATGGTCATGGGCTGCCAGCGCGCCGTCTTTTTTCCATACCTAAACGCAGCAAAACCGACGATGCCGAACAGCAGTGATCCGAATAAATCTGCGCCGCTGGGCATCAGGGGGACGGGTTGGCGAAGGCCATAGCCTTTTGAAAGGCGGGACGCTCACCGATGCGTGCGAGATAGCGCACCATGTTCGGATAGGGTGTCAGATCCCGTTGCTCGAAGCGTTTCAGAAAGTCAATCACGTAGATCATCATGATATCGGCCGCGGTAAAGTTGGCTCCGGCAAAATAGGGCTGCTCGCCCAACGTTGACTCGATGTAATCGATGTAGCGCTCGCAATTTTCATCAAGAAAATCTTTCGACGAAACCTGCCCCAGCATTCCCGATCCGTCGCCCAGGAACATCCTTCCGACCAGATACGCCAGCGCCGATCCTTCGGCGAAATGCAGCCATTGCAGGTAGCGCGGGTAATCCGCGGCACTGACTGCAGGGACCAGTTTTCCGCCGCCATGGCGGTTGATGATGTATTCGACGATGGCGCCGGATTCAATCAGAACGATGTCACCATCGCGGATCATCGGCGACTTTCCCAGCGGGTGAATTGCGCGCATTTCCGCCGGCGCCAGCATGTTGGCATCGCGATGGAATTTTTCCACCCGATACGGCAGACCGAGTTCTTCCATCAGCCAGATGATGCGTTCGGATCGCGAGTTCGATAGATGATAGATAGTGATCATGATTCTTGCGGTGCCTCCAGTCGGGGTGATTGAGGTGAGCGTAGCGTCATGCTTTGCCGCAAAGACTATAGCGCATCGTCACGTTTTGGAGCCATCTCCTTGCCATGCGCGGCAACAGCAGCCATCATGCGCATCTTCAAGAAATACCAAACACCACCCGCCATGCCGCAACTGATACTCGAATCCGATAAGGACCACTCCGTCGTTCGTCATCATCCGTGGATATTTTCCGGTGCTGTTGCGCGGCTGTCCGGGCGCGCCCGTGCCGGCGACACGGTGGAGGTGGTGTCGAGTCGGGGCAAGCTGCTGGCCAAGGCGGCGTGGAGCCCTGAATCGCAGATTCGCGCCCGGGTATGGAGCTTTGATGCCGACGAGATCATCGATGACGCTTTTTTCAAACGGTGCGTGGCGGCCGCCGTGGCGCGGCGTGTAGCGTTGCCGGAACTGCATGGACAACAAGGGTTGCGCCTGATCCACGCCGAGTCCGACGGCCTGCCCGGCGTGATCGCCGACTGCTATGGTGATACGGTGGTGTTGGCCCTCACCAGCGCCGGCGCGGAGAAGTGGCGCAATGCCATCGTCGGCGCGCTAAGCAAGGCGACCGGTTGTGCGCGTATCTATGAACGCTCCGATTCCGATGTGCGCCGGCTCGAAGGATTGGAACCACGCAGCGGTTGGCTGCTGGGTGATGGTTCGGCCATCGTGACCATCCACGAAAACGGCGTGAAGCTGGGCATCGATATCGCCGGCGGCCACAAGACCGGTTTCTATCTTGACCAGCGTGACAACCGCTTGTTATTAGGCACACTCGCGTTGGGCAAGCGAGTGCTTAACTGTTTTTGTTATACCGGCGGCTTTTCCTTACAGGCACTGACCGGCGGAGCAACGCAGGTGATATCGATCGACAGCTCGGAACCGGCGTTGGTCATGGCGCGCGACAACCTTGCGCTCAATCCGCAACTCGATGCGACACGTGCTGAATGGTGCAATGCCAGTGTGTTCGATGAACTGCGTCGTTTGCGCGAGTTGGGCGAGCGCTTCGACATCATCGTGCTTGATCCGCCAAAATTCGCGCCGTCAGCCAAACATGCCGAGCAGGCCGCACGTGCCTACAAAGACATTAATCTGCACGGCTTCAAGTTGCTCGCGCCGGGGGGGATGCTGATGACGTACTCCTGCTCCGGTGGCATCGGGATTGATTATTTCCAGAAGATCGTTGCCGGTGCGGCACTGGATGCAGGCCGCAGTACGCGCATCGTCAAACGCCTGCAAGGGGCGGCTGATCATCCTGTCGCGCTGGAGTTTCCCGAAGGTGAGTACCTGAAGGGTTTGCTGGTGCAGGTTGATTGATTGCGCAACGTGCATCAGCCTGAAACATTCAACAATCAGGTGAATATCGCACAGGCGATGGGTTTATTCGCCCTCGATTCAATCCGTTCATTGGATTTCCCTCTCCTCATTGGCGAATGCACAGGATGGTCAGGATATCGCAAGGAAATGTTGGCCATCCTGCTGATCACGCGCTTCGAATCGGTAATGTTTTTTTGAATGTTGCCGGTTGATTAATCCAACTGCGTGTGTTTTGATGGCCGCCCCATGAAACGTTTCCGCCACCCATTTTTTGCGTTGTTGCTTGCGCTGCTATTGCTTGGTTCACAGCAGGCCGCGTTTGCGCATCTGATCGGCCACCTTGGCGCGACCACCGAATCGGTCGCCAAGCAGGAAGGCAGCGGCCATGGTGCGGCGCTCACGCTTTCACATGTGTGTACCACGTGCATCGCTTTCGCGGCACTGGCGAGTGGCGGTCCGGCGAGCAGTCATGCGCCGTTGTTGCTCGCTGCCACTGTCGGTGAGTGTTTCCACGATACTTCTGAATCCATCTCTCCGGCGCGGCGCATCATTACCTGCCGTGCCCGCGCTCCACCTGTAGTGCTCTAAAGCCCGCCTGAATTCGCCACCCGCAGCATCGGGTCGCGCTCGTCATTGCTTTGGAGAACACTCATGAAACCATTCCGCAAAAATGTGCTCGCCGTCGCCGTCGGCTTTGCGCTGTCGGGGTTTCCGGCTTTGTCGTCGGCCGCTACCGATCCTGATTTGAAAGCACTGCGCGAGGAAATCGCGCAAATGAAACAAGCGTACGAACAGCGCATCGACGCCCTGGAAAAACGACTGTCGCAAGCTGAAACTGCGACCAATGAAAAAACTGCGCGCGCCGAAGCCAAGGCTGATCAGGCTCAGGCTGTGGCGCAGCAGTTGGCGGCTCAACCGCCCGCAGCGCAGCCAACCCAGTCGAATGCGTTCAACCCCGAGATCTCAATGATCCTGCAAGGTGCCTACAATAATCTCAAGCAAGATCCGAACGCCTACCAGATCACCGGTTTCGTGCCGACGCTGGGCGATGTCGGACCGGGTACGCGCGGCTTCAGTCTCGGTGAATCCGAACTCACGATCTCGGCCAACATCGATCCCGATTGGCGCGGGACGGCGATTGCCTCGCTCAAGCCGGAAGGCGGCGTCGCTATGGAGAACGCCTTCTTCCAGAGTCTCGGGCTCGGCAATGGCCTCAGCGTCAAAGGCGGCCGCTTTTTTTCCGGCATTGGCTACATGAACGAGCAACACGCTCATGCCTGGGACTTCACCGATGCACCACTCGCCTATAAGGCTTTCCTGGGTGGACAACTCGGTGACGACGGTGTGCAAATCAAGTGGCTGGCGCCGACCAATATGCTCCTCGAGTTTGGGGCGGAAGCCGGCCGTGGCCGTGCCTTTCCCGGCGCCAACGACAACAAGAACGGTGTTTCCCAGGGAACCGTGTTTGCGCACCTTGGCGATGACATTGACGTGAGCAACGCATGGCGTATCGGGGTCTCATTGCTACGAAGCTCACCAGACAATCGTGCTTACAACGACGTTAGCAGCACGGGCGCTGCGGTAAGCGACAGCTTCAACGGCAAGAGTCGCCTGTGGATTGCTGACGGCATCTGGAAATGGGCGCCGGAAGGCAACAGCACAGTCACCAATTTCAAGTTGCAGGGTGAGTACTTCCAGCGCAAGGAAGATGGCACGCTGAGCAGCAATTCACTGGCAGGCATTTGCGCCGGGGCTTGTGTCAATGGTTACGACAGCGAACAGAGCGGCTGGTACTTGCAGGGCGTATATCAGTTCATGCCTCACTGGCGATTTGGCCTGCGTCATGACGCACTGAGTTACGGCACCGTCAATATTGGCCTCGTCAATAGTGGTTTTCTGAATGCGGCCGATTTTCCACTACTGGCTGCGCATGACCCGAAGCGCAATACCGCGATGCTCGACTACAGCCCGAGTGAGTTCACCCGCTTCCGGCTGCAATGGGCGCATGACAATTCGGGAATCGGCGCCACTGACAACCAGTTATTCCTGCAATACATCTTCAGTTTGGGCACCCATGGTGCTCACTCCTTCTGAATGGAGCCAACATGAAACGACTTTTCTTACTATTGTTCAGTTTGTTTTCACTCGCGGCCCATGCCGATCTCAAAGTGTTCGCCACCGTGCCCGAATGGGGTGCGTTGGCTTCGGTAATCGGCGGCAAGCATGTCGATGTGTTCACCGCAACTGGCGGCTTGCAAGACCCGCATCATGTCGAAGCCAAGCCCTCGCTGATTGCGCGCGCGCGCAATGCCGACATGATTGTGGCCACTGGCGCGGAACTCGAAGTCGGCTGGTTGCCGGTGGTATTGCGCAATTCCGGCAATCCGCATGTGCAACCTGGTCAGCCAGGTTATTTTGAAGCAGCGCCTCATGTACGGATGCTGGAAGTGCCAACACGGCTGGATCGCGCCGATGGCGATGTGCATGCAGGCGGTAATCCGCATATCCAGACCGACCCGCGCAATTATCTGAAAATCGGCGAAGCGCTGGCCACCCGACTGGGGCAACTCGATGCGGCCAACGCGAACGAATATCAGGCCAACTTCAGGAACTTCGCCGAACGCTGGAAGATGGCTATCGCAAAGTGGGAAGCTGCCGCCGCGCCATTACGCGGAGCACATGTGGTAACACAGCACAAGGCATTTCCTTATCTTTACGACTGGCTGGGAATTGTCGAGGTGGGTACGCTGGAACCGAAGCCCGGCGTCGAGCCTTCGGTGTCCTACCTTGGTGAGGTGGTCGCCGATGTCGAGACCAAAAAGCCGCGCATGGTGATTCGCGCGGCATGGAATTCGTCGCGCCCGACGGAGTGGTTCAGTGAGCACGCCCATGTGCCGGCGGTGACGTTGCCTTTCACTGTGGGTGGTAGTGATCAGGCCAAGGATTTGTTTGGACTGTTCGACGACACCGTGGCGCAATTGCTGAAGGCGATCAAGTGAACGAGTTCGATTGGAGTTTGCTGGCAGCCCCGTTTGCAGCGGGGCTGTTGGTGCTGGCGACACATGTCCCGCTTGGTCGTGAAGTGCTGCGCCGGGGCATCATCTTTATCGACCTGGCGATTGCGCAAGTGGCGGGGCTTGGTGTGATGCTGGCGCAATTGCTTGAGTGGAGCCATAGCGATAACGGTACGGATCCCGCGACGCAGATCACCGCTGCTGTTGCGGCATGCGCCGGTGCCATGCTGCTTACTTGGAGCGGCAAGCGCTGGCCCGAGATTCAGGAGGCGTTGATCGGTCTGCTTTTCGTTTTCGCGGCATCTGCGGGAATACTGCTGCTGGCACACAACCCCCATGGCGGCGAGCATCTCAAAGACATGTTGGCCGGACAGATTCTCTGGGTGAACTGGGCGCAGCTCGCTTTGCCCGCGGCGATCTATGCCGTGATTCTCGCGCTGTGGTTTTTTCTGCGTCATCGTTTCGGCGATGGCGGCTTTTACCTGATGTTTGCATTGACGGTAACGCTTTCGGTACAACTGGTGGGCGTGTTCCTGGTCTTCACGAGCCTCATCGCACCGGCGCTCGCCAGCCGCAATCGCGCAGGATGGCGTGGATTGGGTTTTGCTTATGCCATCGGCGCCGCGGGTTACGCCCTCGGCCTTGCTGCCTCGGCGTGGTGGGATTTGCCTTCGGGCGCGGCGATTGCCTGTGTTCTGTGTGGTTTGGCATGCGTGGGGCTGAGGTCGCGCACCCTTACTCAAATTCGCCGCTAGAATGGCTGCTCGCCAGGAGCGGGCATCAAGGAGCAGGCATTAATGGAGCAATACCACGGCACTACGATTCTCTCAGTCCGCCGCGGCGCCAATGTCGCGCTCGGCGGCGACGGCCAGGTGACACTGGGCAATATCGTCATCAAGAGCACAGCGCGTAAAGTGCGGCGGCTCTACAACGAAAAAATTCTTGCCGGGTTCGCCGGTGGAACGGCCGACGCCTTCACGCTGTTCGAGCGTTTCGAAGCCAAGCTGGAAAAATATCAAGGCAACCTGGTCCGCTCGGCGGTAGAACTGGCCAAGGACTGGCGCACTGATCGCATGTTGCGCCGGCTCGAAGCCATGCTGGCGGTCGCCGACCACGAAAGCTCGTTGATCATCACCGGTAACGGCGACGTCCTGGAACCGGAGCTGGGCATCGTCGCCATCGGCAGCGGCGGGCCCTATGCGCAGTCGGCGGCGCGTGCTCTGCTGGAGAATACCGAACTCACTTCGGCCGATATCATCAAGAAATCGCTGACCATCGCCGGCGACCTGTGCATCTACACCAATCAAAGTCACATCATCGAGACCCTGGATTGAGATGGGCCTCAATGTTGCTGAACTGATAAGCGAGCAAGCGCGGTTGCGATCCGCGAGTCCGGCCATCATCACGCACGACACGCTCATCACTTATGGGCAGTTGAGCGTTGCGGTCGGGATCGTCGCCCGCCGTCTTCGGCAGCATGGCGTGATGCCCGGGCAAGTCGTCGGCGTATCCATGGGCCAAAATGCGCTGCATGTCATCACCTTGCTGGCACTGGCCCAGGTCGGTGCGGTTTCGCTGCCTCTACATCTCGCTGTTCCTGCTGAACGTCGCGCCTTGGCGGCAAGTCGCTTTGGCGCATGCTGCGTGGTTTCAGGGCGTGATGACATGGCACTGACGGGGCTGTCGTTTCTATCGCTCGCCGGATTGCCGTTCGACGGCCTTTCAGTGACGCCCGATACCGAGATGTACCCCGCGCACGGCGATACTCCGCTTCGCATCGCTATTTCTTCGGGAACTTCGGGTGACCCGAAAGGCATGATATTGACGCATGGACTGATGAAATTGCGAATCGATAGACCGGATCCGGAATACTCCAGTCTTTCGCGCACTTTGCCGATGGACTTGAATTTTATTGTGGGTTTTCGGCCCGCGTTCAGCGCCCTTGCCAAAGGGGGCGCTTTAGTAATGCCACGCTCGATACTAGCCGAACAGTTGCTACAGGCGATTGTCAGGCACGCGGTGACGCATATCTACCTTTCGCCCGCACAAGCGCATAGTGTCGTCGATCTGCTGGCCGCCGGGAGCGCGCATTGCCCGAGCCTGGTTTGTCTGCGAATCGGCGGCGGCCCGCTTGGCACGGCGTTACTGGATGAAGTACGAGAGAAGATCACTCCAAACGTGTATGTCAGCTACGGGTCAACAGAATCTGGATTGTTGACTTCCGCTACCCCGAAAATTCTGCATCGACACCCGGGCAGCGTTGGCCAGGTATGTCCCTGGGCGCAGATTCAAGTTGTCGACGAAAGTGATCGCCCCGTGCCAGCAGAAACCGTCGGGATGGTGCGAATTCGCTCCGAGCATCAGGTGTCCGGCTACTTTAAGGACGAAATACTTACTCAGCATTACTTCCGTGGCGGTTGGTTTTATCCAGGCGATCTTGGTGGCTTCGATGAAGAAGGATTGCTTTATATCGAAGGCCGTGCTGACGAACAATTGAACATCGGTGGTCTGAAAGTGAATCCGGAGGAGATCGAAGCAATCATCTCCGCGCATCCGGGTGTCGCCGAAGCCGGCGCATTTGTCCTTGCTGGTGTGGAGGGGAATGAGATGTTGGCTGCTGCTGTGGTATGGCGCGCAAACAGCCAGCCAGGCGAGATCGAAGCGCATGTCCGCACCCAACTCGGGCCACTGGCGCCGGCCCGATATTTTGTCTTGACTTCGTTGCCGCGCACGTTGACGGGAAAATTGCGTCGTGCCGAGCTTTCAGCACAGTATTCCAGAAATCTTGATGAGTCATAAATTAGTGCAACACGGACGTCAACCATGAGTGAGATGAGCCCATCGGAAATTGTTTCTGAACTGGATAAGAATATTGTCGGTCAGGCACGTGCCAAACGCGCCGTGGCGATTGCCCTGCGTAATCGCTGGCGTCGCGCCCAGGTGGATGAACCGCTGCGGACCGAGATCACGCCCAAGAATATCCTGATGATCGGGCCCACCGGTGTGGGCAAGACGGAGATTGCACGGCGCCTGGCACGGCTGGCTAACGCACCTTTCATCAAAATCGAAGCAACCAAGTTTACTGAAGTGGGCTACGTCGGTCGCGACGTGGACACCATCATCCGTGATCTGGCTGAAACTGCCATCAAGGATGGTCGTGAACATGCCATGCGTGGTGTGCTTGGACGAGCCATGGATGCGGCGGAAGATCGTGTGCTCGACGTTCTGCTTCCACCCGCCCGGCCGGTAGGTTTCAACGAAGCGCCGGCCAGCGAGGATTCGGCCACACGGCAGAAGTTTCGCAAGAGGTTGCGTGAAGGCGAACTCGACGACAAGGAAATCGAGATTGAGGTCGCTGCACCTTCCGCCCCGATGGAGATTCTTGCGCCGCCAGGCATGGAAGATCTGACCCAGCAGATTCAAGGGATGTTCCAGAACATGGGAGGTGGCAAGCGCCGCAGTCGCAAGATGAAAATCAGCGAAGCGCTCAAGGCAATGGCTGATGAGGAAGCGGCGCGCCTGATCAATGACGACGAAGTAAAGGCACAGGCGCTGAAGAACGTGGAGCAGAACGGCATCGTTTTTCTCGACGAGATCGACAAGATCGCCTCGCGCTCCGAAATGCATGGCGCCGATGTGTCGCGCCAGGGCGTGCAGCGCGACTTGCTGCCGCTGGTTGAAGGCACCACGGTATCCACCAAGTACGGCATGATCAAGACTGACCACATCCTGTTCATTGCCAGCGGCGCTTTTCATTTATCGAAGCCATCGGACCTGATCCCGGAATTGCAGGGACGATTTCCGATTCGCGTGGAGCTGGATTCACTTTCGGTCGACGACTTCGAGTGTATCCTGACGCAGACCGATGCCTGCCTCACACGCCAGTATCAGGCGCTGCTGGCGACGGAATCAGTGACGTTGGAATTTGCCGGGGACGGCGTCAAGCGGCTGGCCGAGATTGCTTTCCAGGTAAACGAAAAGACCGAAAACATCGGTGCGCGCAGGCTCTACACGGTGATGGAAAAGTTGCTGGAGGAAGTTTCCTTCGATGCCAGCCGGCACGGTGCGGTGACAATCAAGATTGATGCTGCTTATGTAGATAGCCGGCTTGCCGAACTCGCGCATAACGAAGATCTGTCACGCTACGTACTTTGATGATACTCGTACGCTTTCGGCGCATGCCTCTTGCGCCCGATGCGCAATTTTCCGCGCACAAGCCATGATCCTTCGCATCGTCTCGATTCTCTTTCCCATGTTCGCGCTGGTCGCCGTAGGTTATGCCTATGGCCGGCGTCATTCTTCGGACATGACGGTAGCGAATCACATGAACATGGAAATTTTCATACCGGCGCTGATTTTCTCGGCCCTGGCTACCAAGTCCTATGATCTGGCCACCTATGGTGGGCTGGCCTTCACGATGGCGGTGATGATCCTCGGCTCGGGCGCCGTGGGCTGGCTGCTGGCGCGAGTTTTCAAGGTGCAGGCGTTGACGCTGGCACCACCGATGATGTTCAACAACAGTGTAAATCTTGGTGTACCGCTTGCAGTCCTCACCTTTGGCAACGACATCCTGCCGCTCGCCATCATGCTCTTCGTCGTATCCACCCTGCTGAATTTTTCGCTGGGCGTATGGCTGCTCGATCACCATGCGCAGTTGACCAATCTGTGGCGCATTCCCGCCGTGCTGGCGACCATTGCTGGTTTTGCCGTGGGTTCCAGCGGGACAGAGGTTTGGCCGCCGTTGTTACTTACTGTTCGCATGCTCGGTGATATCTCGATTCCACTGGCCTTGTTTGGTCTCGGTGTGCGCCTGACGGAGGGCGGGCTCAGGTACTGGCGCATTGGCGTACTGGGCGCTGTTGCGCGCCCGGCGGCGGGAATGGCGATCACGTGGACAATGGCACGCCTGCTGCATCTTGATCCACGCCAGAGTGCGTTGCTGTTCCTTTACGGCGCGCTGCCGCCGGCGGTAATGAATTATGTCTTCGCTGAGCGCTATCATCAGGAGCCCGAAAAAGTGGCAGCTATCGTGCTGATCGGCAACCTTGCGTCCGTGGTGTTTCTGCCGATCGCGCTGGCGCTGGTGTTATAGGCATCTACTCACGCATCGGCCTTGGCCGGTTAGCTTTATTTTTTCAGAGAGAGGATAAGTGATGCGCAAACAATTGGCGGCTATCGCGCTTGCGTTTTCTTCAATGGCTGTATGGGCGGGGGTCACCGTCGAAGCACCATGGGTGCGTGGCACGGTTGAGGGGCAGCAGGCATCGGGTGCATTCATGGTGCTGAGAAGCACCGTTGATGCTGTCGTCATCGGTGTTTCCACACCCGTTGCCAGCGTTGCCGAGATTCACGAAATGACGCTGGAGGATGGCGTGATGAAAATGCGCGCTGCGCCCAGATTGGCATTGCCGGCCGGGGAAGTGGTTGCGCTCAGGCCCGGCGGTTACCATGTGATGCTGATGAACCTGAATCAATCGTTGAAGAAGGGGGAGTTCGTGCCCATCACGCTGACCATTGAAACGGCGGACAAGAAAACCGAGAAGGTTCAGGTCAAAGCAGAGGTGCGCGACCTGACGGTCATGCCGTCAACACACGAGCATCATCACTAATCTTAAGGCAGAACGATTTCGCCTGCGAACAGTTGCGCGATTTCCTCGCGGCGGCGAATGAGGTGCATTGTGTCTCCATCGACCATCACTTCGGCCGCACGCGGGCGGGAGTTATAGTTGGATGCCATGGTCATGCCATAAGCACCTGCCGACATAATGGACAGCAAGTCACCTTCACGCAGCGCGAGCTCGCGATCATGGCCGAGAAAATCGCCGGATTCGCAGACCGGGCCGACGATTTCGTAGCTGCGCGGACTATCGCTGCGCGGTGTCACCGGCAGGATGTCATGCCACGCATCATAAAGTGCGGGGCGGATCAGGTCGTTCATGGCCGCATCGACAATGGCAAAGTTTTTTTCCGCGCCCAGTTTTAAAACCTCAACCTTCGTCAGCAACAGGCCGGCGTTGCCGACCAGCGAACGACCCGGTTCAAACAACAGTTTTTCCTTGCGCCCATCCAGCGCCTTGAGCACAGGCGCGAGGTATTCAGCGATCGTGGGCGGATGTTCGTCCTGATAGCGGATGCCCATGCCACCACCGACGTCAATGTGCGAAACGACAATTCCTGCGGCTGCCATTCTTTCGATCAGCGCCACCAACTTGCCGGCGGCCTCGGTAGCCGGGGCAGGGTCAAGCAGTTGCGAGCCGATGTGGCAATCGATACCGCACACCTTTAGATGTGGCAGCGCTGCGGCACGTTGGTAGAGGAGAAGCGCCTCATTGAAGGCAATCCCGAATTTGCTGCTCTTCAATCCCGTCGAAATATAAGGATGTGTCTTGGGGTCGACATCCGGATTCACCCGCAGAGAGATGGGCGCCTGTTTGCCGACACTTCCAGCAATTTCGTTGAGCTGTTCAAGTTCCGATGCAGACTCGACATTGAAACAATAGATGCCGGCTTGAAGAGCTGTGCGCATTTCGTCGCGGGTCTTGCCCACGCCGGAGAAAATCACCTTGGCCGGATCGCCTCCTGCGGCAATCACGCGCGCCAGTTCGCCACCGGAAACGATATCGAACCCGGCCCCGAGCTTGGCGAAGAGGTTGAGGATGGCGATATTTGAGTTGGCCTTGACTGCGTAGCAGACGAGCGCATTACGCCCATGCAGTGCTGTTCGATAGCCTTCGAATGCAGTTGTCAGCGCCGCACGCGAATAGATATAACAAGGCGTACCGAAGCGCGCCGCGATTTCTTCAAGCGCTACGTCTTCGACATGCAACGCGCCGACGCGCAATGCTGCCAGGTTCATCGAGCCTGTTCCTGCGCGGTGCTATCATCGACTGGAGGTGTTTGCGGGGCAGCAGTCTTGGCTGAAGTGACTGGCTTCCGGGGAAGGTACAGAGGCCCTTTGGTGCCACAGGCTGTGAGCATGGACAGCAGGCTGACGATGCTCAGGAAATGCAGGAACTGGCGCATGGCACTCGATTTTGGAAAAAGAAAAAATGGTAACACGTCATGAATGAACGGGAATTCGATACTTTGGCCGATGCAGCCATGGCGAACCTAGAGCATGCGCTGGAAACCAGTGATGTAGACATCGACTTCGAAGCCAAGGATGGTGGCATCCTTGAGATCGATTTCGAGGACGGCAGCAAGGTCATTGTCAACAAGCATCGTGCTGCGCGGGAGATCTGGGTAGCGGCCCGTTCCGGTGGTTTCCATTTCAAGCCGGAAGATGGACGCTGGGTCGGCACACGCGATGGTGAAGAGCTGATGCAGTTGCTGTCCCGCTGTTTGACCGAGCAGTCCGGTGAGGTAATCCGTCTGGATTAACTCAGTTCTTTTTGTCGACCGGCTTGGGCCTTGCATCGACCACTGGTGCGGGCGCCTGCTGCGGTTTTGGCTCCGCTTCGCTATTTTCCGGCAGTGCCGGGATTCCTTCGCTATAGATGAGTTCCTTGACGTGGTTTTTGCTGATCGGGTCTGTTGCGTCAACCGCGGTCAGACCTTCCGGTGATTCCATGTAACTTTCCGGCACGCCCTTGAGCGCCTGGTCCATGAATCCGATCCAGAAAGGTAGCGCGGCATGGGCGCCGGTTTCGTTGTTACCCAGTTTTTTGGGCTGGTCAAAGCCGATCCATGTAATGGTGACCATGGTGGGGTGGTATCCGCAGAACCATGCATCCACGTTGTCGTTGGTGGTGCCGGTCTTTCCCGCGATGTCATAACGCTTCAATTGTTTGGCCGCAGCTGCGGCAGTACCACTGCGGGTGACGTCGTGCATCATGCTGTCCATGAGATATGCGTTGCGTGCATCGATGACGCGCAAGGATTCGTCACCGGCGACGGGCGGATCAAATTCGGCCATTACCTTGCCTTTGTCGTCGAGAATCTGTTTCACGACATGGGGTTGAATGCGATAGCCGCCGTTGGCGAAAATGGAGTAGGCGGCCAGTTGCTGCCATACCGTGACCGAGCCGGCGCCAAGTGCCATGGTCAGATAGGGCGGATGCTTTTCCGGATCAAAGCCGAAACGACCGATGTACTCCTGGGCGTATTGAGTGCCGATGGAGCGAAGCAGGCGGATGGCCACCATGTTTTTGGATTTCTTCAGCGCGGTGTGCAAGGTCATTGGACCTTCGTACTCGTCCTCGTAGTTTTTCGGTTCCCAAGCCTGACTGCCGGTTTCCGTGGCAGAGATGACAATGGGTTCATCCGGGATGACCGATGCCGGGGTATAACCTTTTTCCAGCGCCGCCGAGTAGATAAATGGTTTGAAACTGGAGCCCGGCTGTCGCCACCCCTGCGTCGCGTGATTGAACTTGCTGCGGTTGAAATCGAATCCGCCAACAAGCGCCTGTATAGCACCATCAATCGGGCTGGCGGCTACGATGGCAGCTTCGGCTTCGGGCAATTGGGTGATCTGCCAGTTGTTTTTTTCATCCTTGCTGACACGGATCACGGCACCGCGACGCAGCCGTTTGTTGGCGGGTGCCTTGTTGTCCAGCATGCGCGCAGCAAATTTCAATGCATCCCCATTCAAGGTCAGGATCTCGCCGCCACGCAGATAGGCACGAACATGCGTCGGGCTGACATCAAGAACAATCGCTGCGAGCAGGTCGTCTGAATCATCAAAATCAGCAATCAACTCTTCCAATTGTTCGTCCTGATCGGAGGTAATGTCCTCCATGTCCACATAGTTCTCGGCACCGCGGTAGCCATGACGCCGGTCATAGTCGAGCACGCCCTTGCGAAGATTTTTGTAAGCAGCTTCCTGGTTTTTGGAGTCGACGGTGGTGATGACCTGATATCCCTTGCTGTAACTGTCTTCCCCGTAGCGCTCATAGACGATTTGACGCGCCATTTCTGAAACGTAGTCGGCGTGGACGCCGAAATCGTTGGAGTAGTGCTTGACGTGAAGTTGTTCGAGTTCGGCACCTTTGTCCTGTGTCTCGTTGATGAAGCCGAGCTCACGCATTCTGTGCAGTACATACAGTTGGCGCAGTCTTGCCCGCTTGGGATTTGCCACCGGGTTGTAAGACGAAGGTGCCTTTGGCAATCCGGCCAGCATGGCGGCCTCGGCAATGCTGATGTCCTTGAGTGGCTTGCCCAGGTAAATCTGCGCCGCCGAGGAAAATCCGTAGGCACGTTGTCCCAGGTAAATCTGATTGATATAAAGCTGCAGGATCTCATCCTTACCCAAATTGTTTTCGATCTTGAAGGCGAGCAAGGCCTCGTAGATTTTCCGCGTCAAGGTTTTCTCACTGGACAGGAAAAAGTTTCGCGCGACCTGCATGGTGATGGTCGATGCCCCCTGGCGTTTGCCTCCGGTGACGAGATTGGACCATGCGGCGCGCAGGATGCCTTGGGCGTCAATCCCGGGGTGCTGATAGAAGCGTTCGTCCTCGGCGGCGAGGATTGCGTGTTTCATGACATCCGGCACATCCTTGATCGCGACGACATTTCGACGTTCTTCACCGAATTCGCCGATCAGGTGGCCGTCGGCGGAGTAGACCCGCAAAGGAATTTTGGGTCGATAGTCGGTCAGGGTTTCCAGTGATGGCAACTGCGGGTACGCCAAGATCACGACTATTCCAAGCAGAGCCGTTACTATGGTTACCAGCCCGAGCAGGAAAATCAGTGGATAAGCAAACCAACGAAAGTGACTTGGCACGGGATGGCTGGATACTGCGACAATGCGGCCGCCCATTATAGACGACGTGCGGTTGCCACCCCCCGGGCCACCAGCCTCGGAGGTTGTTACCGTGAAAAATTTGCTTTACAGTCGAATTAGTTGCTGCTAGGATTTGATGTGAATTATCTGTAGTGTATATAACCCAATATTTTTAAAGGGATTTTCTTTGAGGGTTGATCTCTCGATTTTCAATCCAAGCAACCGTCCTCTGATCGGGCTGGATATCAGTTCGTCATCAGTCAAGATGGTCGAGCTTGCCGGCGATGACAAGGGTGGCTATCGCGTAGAGCGATATGCGATTGAGCCGTTGCCCCGTGATTCCGTGGTAGATGGGAAGGTAGTGAACATCGAGGCCATTTCCGATTCCATCATCCGGGCATGGAAGCGCATGGGTGCGACAACCAAATACGTCGCCATGGCGCTTCCTGCGGCCGCCGTAATAACCAAGAAAATCATCCTGCCCGCCAATCTGCGCGAGCAGGAAATGGAACTACAGGTTGAGTCTGAAGCGAACCAATATATTCCGTTTGCGCTGGAAGAAGTTAATCTCGATTTTCAGGTTGTAGGTCCCGCGCCCTCCAGCCCGGATGAAGTCGAGGTATTGATTGCTGCGTCACGCAAGGAAATGGTGGAAGACCGCGTCGCCTGTGCTGAGGCCGCAGGGTTAAAGCCCCTGGTAATGGATGTTGAAACTTATGCCGCGCAAGCGGCCTTCGAGCTTGTCGAGCAGCAGTTTCCTGATGGCGGTCGCGATCAGATCATCGCTTTGGTCGATATCGGCGCCAACGTCACAAACGTGACGGTTATGCGAAATGATCAGCCAATATATACGCGGGAGCAAGCCTTTGGCGGAGGGTTGCTGACCCAAGACATCATGCGCGCCTATGGCATGAGCACCGAGGAAGCGGAAATCGCGAAGCGATCTGGTTCACTGCCAGATAATTACCAAGCGGAGATCCTCGGACCTTTCAGCGAAAATCTGGCGCAGGAAGTGGCGCGTGCCATGCAGTTCTTTTTTAGCTCAAGTCAATTTACCCAGGTTGACCACGTTGTTCTTTCCGGAGGCTGTGCTGTGATTCCCGGAATCCAGGAAGCGGTCTTCGAACATACTCAGATCAATACGGTGGTGGGTAACTCATTCGCCCGCATGACGACTGCGTCCCGGGTGCGAGCGAAAAATCTGGAAGCCGATGCTCCGAGCCTGATTGTCGCTTGCGGCTTGGCCTTGCGGAGGTTCGACAAGTGATGCGCATTAACCTGCTTCCGCACCGGGAGGAGAAGCGTAAAGCGAGACGGCAGCAGTTCTATGCATTGCTGGGCGCATTGGCGGTATTGGCCGGCTTTATTTGGTTTATGGGTTTCACCATCATCAGCAGCGAGATCGGCACCCAGCAGGTCAAGAATGAATTCCTGCAGAAGGAGATTGATGTCTTGAAAAAAGACATTGAGGAAATTGCCCGTCTCAAGGAACAAACCGATGCCTTGCTGAAGCGCAAGCAGGTCATTGAGTCCTTGCAGGGGAATAGAGCGGAAACATTGCGGATGTTTGATGAGTTGCTACGCAGGGTTCCTGACGGAGTTCGAATCGTAAATCTTAACCAGAACGCTACCAATATTGATCTAAATGGTGAGTCGGTGTCGGAAGCACGGGTTTCCTCGCTGATGCGGAATCTTGAAGATTCCCCCCTCTTTCAGCAGGTTTCGGCAGTGGAAATCAAGGCCGGAGCTGCCGCCACTGGACGTCAGATATTCCTGTTCCAACTCAAGATGCAGGTCGAGCGCCAAGCGCCGGCTGCGGCGGACGGTAAATCAATTGCCGGAAAGTCCCCGGCCAAGGATGGGAAATCATGAAAAAACCATCCATGCCCAAGGTCAAGTTGCCGACGCTTGATTTCAACAGCCTTGTTGATGACTTCAAGACACTGGATCCCAAGGATCCAGGCCAGTGGCCGGTACTACCGAAGATGCTTATTCTGGTCGGGGTGCTTGTGGGTTTGCTGTCCGCAGCATATTTTCTCGGCTGGAGTGGGCAACTGGAGGAACTTAGCGCAAGCCAAGCAAAAGAGGCTTCGCTAAAAGAAGAGTGGCTCGACAAAAAGAAGCAGGCCGTAAATCTTGAGGCCCATCGCAAGCAGCTTGCTGAAATTGATCGATCTTTTGGTGAACTGCTTAAGCAGCTCCCCAACAAGGCGGAAATGGACGCCATGATTGTGGATATTAGTCAGGCAGCACTGACCCGGGGCCTCAAGGTGGAGTTGTTCAAGCCCGGCAGTGAAGCGCGAAAGGACTTTTATGCCGAGTTGCCCATTAGCATCGTTATGTCAGGCGGGTACAATGATTTGGCGTTGTTTACGGGTGATATTGCAGGGCTGCCCCGAATCGTTACGCTCAACAATATAAAGCTTCGTCCCAAGGATGCGAAAACCGCTGCAGTTCTGTCCATGGACGCCACTGCCATCACTTATCGCTACCTCGATCCAAACGAGGTGGCAGCCCAGAAGAAGCAGCAGAAAGGCGGCCCTGGAGGGCAGAATAAATGACGCGCAGGCCTTCTTCCAAATTGTTTGTTGCGCTATCCGCTACAACACTCATCATGATGGCGTGTGCGGGAAGCGACGAACAGGATATTCGCGAGTGGATGAAGGAGCAATCCAAAGATCTTAAAGGCAGGGTTCCTGATCTGCCACAAATCAAACCGCTGCCCGTCCTTGCCTACGAACCGGGAGAGTTGACGACACCCTTTGCCCCGGACAAGGTGTTTGCCGGAGATACGAAAATGGGAATTGGCGGAGGTGCGTCAGTCAGTGGTGGCCCGAAGGAGATTAATCCCGATGCCCAACCCATGACCAAATACCCCATTGAGTCGATTCGTCTGGTTGGCACGATCCTGGTCGGCAAGGAACTTCGCGCGATCGTCGCATCTGAGCGTGAGCCCGTGCGTCAAGTTCGGATTGGGGACTATCTCGGCCAGAATCATGGCCGAATTACGGCCATTGAGCCAGCCGCCGGCGATAATCAGGGACATATCATGTTGAAAGAAGTAGTGCTCGACAAAGGGATCTGGATCGAGCGGGAAACGCAACTTCCTCCGCTAGATCAAAGGAGATAGAAAATGAATTCGATAAATTTGAAGCGCATTTTTGCAACGACGCTTACCCTGTTGACCATACTATGTCTGCAATGCAATTGTGCAGTTGCTGAAGATGCGGCCCAACTCGGACAAAACGCCATTGAACAAGTCGAGTTCTCCCAGATTTCAGGCCAGACCTTAATCAAGGTGACGATGCGTAATCCATTATCGCGCGCACCGGAACCCTATACGCTCTATAGCCCTCAACCCCGCTTGTTCTTCGACTTTATTGATACGGAAAATGTGTCCGGCGTCACACAAAAGCAGGCCGCACTTTCAGACTTGCAAAGTTTTAATGTGGTTCAAGCCGGATCGCGAACCCGTTTAGTTTTGAACTTGAACAAATCCTCGCAATATAGTTCCCGGCTCGATGGAAAAGTACTGCTGATCTCGCTGAGTTCATCGTCATCTGGACAGACATCTGCACCAATGCAGACCACAACAAAGTCTCCCGGGGCGATGACAGGATCAGCCGCGGCGATGACGGAGCAAATGAATTCAATGCAGAACGTTGAATTTCATGCAGAGTCGGCCGATCTCGCAACTTTGCGGATAGACATTTCAGATCCTAACCCGATGGTCGACGTGAAGCGTCAAGGTTCAAGCCTTGTGCTCGTGTTGCCACAGGTATCTCTCCCCGATCGATTGGCGCGGCGACTTGATGTGCGTGATTTTGGTACGCCGATGATGACTGCTACCACAGGCAAGGCGGGTCAAGGCAGCCAAATAGTTATTGCCAACCGTGGTGACTGGGATTACAGCGTCACTCAACTCGAAAGCTCGATACGGGTGGAAGTGAGGCGCTTGATTCAGGATGCCAATAGTCTTTCAGGATCCAAGGAACTACAAGGAAAAACGATCAGTTTCAATTTTACCCAGCCGATCCCAGTCGGGCAAATGATGGGTATATTCCAAGATATTACCGGACTCAATTTCGTGATGATGCCTGGCGTGACTGGGGAAATCGAGCGTCTGAAGATGGAGAACACTCCAGTTGAGACGGCAATCAGCGTGGTTTCGCGAATGTACGGATTATCAATGCGTCGCTATGGCGATGTGGTGGTCGTAGGCAAAGCCACTGACTTGGCCAAATACGAGAAAGATGACAGGGACTTGCAGGCGGCGCGTGCGGATTCCGAACCGATCGAACAGGAAGCCATTAAGGTTCGCTATCGTCCGGCGGCGGAGATTGTTGCGGCGCTCACCGGAGTTCCGGCGCCGGCGGGAGCGGTTCAGCCAGCGGCAAATGGTACAGCGCCAACAACCACACCTGCGACAACGAACACTGCGGCTGGAAAGTCTTTAATTTCTGCGCGAGGCAACATTTCTTTCGATTCAGTGACCAACATGGTTTTCGTTGAAGAAACCAAATCTCAACTGAACAAGATACGCGAAAGAATTGTCGCCCTTGATCTTCCGGTACGACAGGTGATGATCGAAGCCAGAATTATCAGCGTGGCCTCTACCTATGCAAAGTCTTTGGGATCGCGGCTGAGTTTTATAACAACCAAACCCATCAACATCGGGTCAGTCGGTGGAAATTTAGGTCAATTGGGTCCGGTCAATGCGGGTTTCAGCAAAGCAGCCTCTGGTGCTTCTTCAACGGTTTCTTTCTCACTATTCAATCCTGGTAAAACCCGCCTGCTGAACCTTGAGCTCACGGCATCGGAAAATGACGGAACTTCCAAGAGTATTGCTAACCCGAAAATCCTGACGCAGGATGGACGTCAAGCTCTCGTTACAGACGGCCAGACGCTTTACTACCAATTGAGCGGTGGAACTTCCGGACCGACCACTGTGGCCGTCGACGCGTCAATCAAACTCGATGTCACGCCCCAAATCAATTCCGATGGGCGAATTACGCTTAAGGTCGACGTCAATAAGGGTGGTGTGGGCACGGTAAACACGTTAGCCGGCCCCAGTGTGACCAAACAGCAGGTTGTCACCAATGTAGTAGTCGAAAATGGCGGCACCTTGATGCTGGGTGGGGTATTCAGCGACCAAGAAAGTGATTCGACCGAACGCGTCCCATTTCTCGGCGACTTGCCCTACGTGGGTTTTCTGTTCAAGCAAAACACCAAGACGCGGAGCCGGAACGAGTTGCTGATTTTCCTGACCCCGCGCATTGTCACCGAGGAGTTGACGCTACAGTAAGCGTCGCGCACCACCGGTGACCCGATCCGTTTTCCTGATCGGCTTGATGGGGGCCGGCAAAACAACTGTTGGCCGCATTTTGGCGAGGGAACTGAAGCACCGCTTTGTCGACACGGATCACGAAATCGAATTACGTACCGGCGTTGATATAC
Source organism: Sterolibacteriaceae bacterium (assembly GCA_025360425.1). Lineage (GTDB taxonomy): Bacteria > Pseudomonadota > Gammaproteobacteria > Burkholderiales > Rhodocyclaceae > JANYCD01. The sequence goes on along the minus strand of JANYCD010000085.1, from coordinate 12,331 downwards.
CCACAATATTTGAAATTGAAGGCGAGCAGGGCTTCCGACGGCGAGAAAGTCAGGTCATTGACGAGTTGACTCGCGAATCCAACATTGTTTTGGCGACCGGAGGCGGCGTGGTGCTTGACCCTGACAATCGAAACCGCTTGAGGGAAAATGGCATAGTCGTATATCTTGCCGCAAGTCCCGAAACATTGAACGAACGTACCCGCCATGATCGGGCAAGGCCATTGCTGCAAGTGGATGATCGCCTCGCGACACTTCAGAAGCTTTATCTTCAGCGCGATCCACTTTATCGCGAAATTGCCTATATGGTTATCGAGGTCGGCAACACTCAAGCCAGCCAGATTGCGCGGCGCATACTTAAGGCAATTCCGGGATCATGCACGAACTGACGGTTCAGTTGGGCGGTCGCAGTTATCAGATTCTGATTGGGTCCGGATTGATAAGGTATGCGGAACCCATTGTTAACTGCTTGGTCACACCGCGCGCGGTGGTGGTTACCAATAATACTGTTGCACCGTTGTACCTTGATGCTTTGACCAGTTCGCTGCGTTTGGCTGGAGTTCGTCTGGATGAAATTACACTGTCCGATGGCGAAGCTCACAAGAATACCGGCACACTCAGCCTCATTTATGAAGCGCTGCTACGGCAGCGATGTGATCGGTCAACAACGATAATCGCTCTTGGAGGTGGAGTAATTGGCGACTTGGCAGGTTTTGCGGCGGCGACTTACCAGCGCGGTGTGCCATTTATTCAGGTTCCGACAACTTTGTTGTCGCAAGTAGATTCTTCGGTAGGTGGGAAAACGGGCATTAATCATCCACTCGGTAAAAACATGATCGGCGCTTTCTGGCAGCCAAAGTTGGTCCTGACCGACACGGATACATTGAAAACGCTTCCTGTACGAGAGCTTTCTGCGGGTTTGGCAGAAGTCATCAAGTATGGTCTTATCCGCGATTTATCATTTTTCGAGTGGTTGGAAACAAACATCGACCAGCTCCTTAGTCGCGAGCCGAATGCACTGGCCTATGCGATTGAGCGTTCTTGTGCAAATAAAGCTGAAGTGGTGGCGGGGGACGAGCGTGAAACGGCCAAGGAGGGAGGGCGCGCCTTGCTGAACCTGGGACATACTTTCGCGCACGCCATTGAAACCGGTCTAGGCTACGGTGAATGGTTGCACGGGGAAGCGGTAGGTGCTGGCATGGTGATGGCCGGCGAATTGTCCCGCCGCCTCGGCTGGTTGAAAGAAAGTGACATGACACGCATCCGCACTCTCATTTCACGTGCCGGACTGCCTACTACAGGACCAAAGCTGGGCGCGGCACAATATCTGGATCTGATGGGTCACGACAAGAAAGTGATCGCTGGCCGTCTGCGTTTGGTGCTGTTAAAAAATGTCGGCGAGGCCGTGACTTGGGCCGATGCTTCGCAGTCCGATATCACGGCCACCATTGAAGCTTGCTGCAATGATTGACTATGCGCCGTATGCTGTTTCCGACGCAACTTCTCGCGGACGCGTTATCGTTGAACCGCGTCCCAAAGCGCGCAGCGAGTTTCAGCGCGACAGAGATCGCATTGTGCATTCCACAGCTTTCCGGCGGCTCGAATACAAGACTCAGGTCTTCGTCAACCACGAGGGCGACTTGTTTCGCACAAGGCTTACTCATTCGATTGAAGTGGCCCAGATCGCCCGCACTGTCGCACGTGCACTCAATCTCAACGATGACCTGACGGAAGCCGTTGCACTGGCACATGACCTGGGCCATACGCCCTTCGGTCACGCTGGACAAGACGCACTGAACGCCTGCATGAAGGCGCAAGGTGGCTTCGAGCACAACCTGCAATCTCTGCGAACTGTAGATCGGCTCGAAGAGCGTTACGGTGCTTTCGATGGCCTCAACCTGATGTATGAGACGCGCGAAGGGATCCTCAAGCACTGCTCGCCAAAGCGGGCCAGAGAACTGGGCGAGCTGGGCGAGCGTTTCCTTAAGGACAAGCGTCCTTCGCTGGAGGCCCAGATCTGCAACCTTGCCGACGAAGTGGCCTACAACAACCACGATGTGGACGATGGGCTGCGATCGGGATTGATCAGCGTCGAGCAACTTGAAGAAGTAAGCCTGTTTGCCCGCCATATTGCTGGGGTTCGCCGCGATTTTCCTGAGATTGCAGGGCGTCGCATGATCAGCGAAACCATCCGCAGGATGATTGATGTTCAGGTAACAGACTTGCTCGCGGAATCGGCCAGAGGTATCGCGGAGGCAAATGTAAACACCCTGGACGACGTGCATCAGTCGCCGCCGCTGATCGGTTTTAGTGCTCCAATGGCCGAAGAAAACCGGGCGCTCAAAACCTTTTTGCGCAACAACCTCTACCATCATTACGAAGTACTGCGCATGACCAACAAGGCGCGCCGCGTTGTGACCGACCTGTTCGGGGCATTCATGGCTGAAATACGTTTGCTGCCCCTCCAGTATCAGCGTATGGCCGACGTGGACAAGGCCCGTGCGATTGCTGACTACATTGCCGGGATGACCGACCGTTATGCCATCAGGGAGCATCGGCGGCTGTTTGCAGTCGGGGAGATCTAGCAGATCGTTGTCGGCTTGTTGCGCTGCAACGTATTGAGTTCGCAACCGAACGACGGTATATTCACAAATCCGTACACAGGGTTGATGGCCTGAAGCCGGGAGCCGCTTGTGCCCCGGCTTTTTTGCCACTGCCCTGTGTTTTGCTGGGATTGAAGCATCAATTTCAAGGAAAAGACTGATGGATCTGCCGAGCAGGCAGGGTCTCTACGACCCGTCTTTTGAGCACGACGCCTGCGGCGTCGGTTTTGTTGCTCAAATCAAAAATAGGAAAAGCCACGACATCGTCAAGCAAGGTTTGCGTATTCTTGAAAACCTGACCCATCGAGGTGCCACGGGCTATGACCCATTGCTCGGGGATGGTGCTGGCATCCTGATCCAGATGCCCGATGCTTTTCTGCGAGCAGAGTTTTCCAAACAGCCCGTCAAGGCGGGCATAGGCCTGCCGGTGGCTGGCGGCTACGCTTGCGGCAATGTGTTTCTGCCACAGTCCACCAACGGCCGGGCTGCCTGTGAATCGGTCGTGGCACGCATCGTAAGTGAAGAGGGCCAGAACTTTCTGGGCTGGCGCGATGTTCCTCGTGACAATCACGGGCTGGCTGTTGCGGCTCGGGACATTGAACCGGTTATTCGCCAGGTGTTCATCGGCAAGGGCAGCGAGTCCGACGATCAGGACGCTTTCGAGCGCAAACTGTTTGTCATCCGCAAACGCATAGAACATGAAGTGCGCCGGCTGAGTATTGCCGATCGGAAGATGTTCTATATAGCCTCACTGTCCTCGCGCACTTTGGTGTACAAGGGCATGCTGCTGGCGCACCAAGTAGGTGAGTACTTCCTTGATTTGCAGGATCAACGCCTTGTCTCTGCTTTAGCGTTGGTGCACCAACGCTTCTCCACCAATACTTTCCCAACCTGGGATTTGGCGCATCCGTTCCGCATGATTGCCCACAACGGCGAAATCAATACCGTGCGTGGCAACATCAACTGGATGGCCGCGCGGCAAAAGGCCATGGCTTCGGAGCTGTTGGGCAAGGATCTTGACAAGCTTTGGCCATTGATCGTCGAGGGTCAGTCGGACTCGGCCTCCTTTGACAACGCGTTGGAGCTGTTGTTGATGGGTGGCTACTCGCTTGTCCACGCCATGATGTTGTTGATTCCCGAAGCATGGGCCGGCAATCCCCTGATGGATGAAGAACGTCGCGCCTTCTACGAATATCACGCAGCGCTGATGGAACCGTGGGATGGCCCAGCGGCAGTAGCATTTACTGATGGTCGTCAGATCGGCGCCACGCTGGATCGCAATGGTCTGCGCCCTGCCCGCTACTTGGTCACCGATGACGACATTGTGCTGATGGCGTCCGAAATGGGCGTGCTGACATTTCCTGAAAACAAGATCGTCAAGAAGTGGCGTTTGCAGCCGGGCAAGATGTTCCTCATCGATTTGGAACAGGGCCGCATCATTGACGACCTCGAACTCAAGAAATCACTATCGACCGCCAAGCCATACCGGCACTGGATCGAACAGTCGCGTTATTTCCTCGCCGATCTGGCGGAAGGCAAAATTGGGCCGAAACCCAAGGAAAGCCTGCTCGACATTCAACAGGCCTTTGGCTACAGCCAGGAAGATCTCAAGTTCATTCTGGAGCCAATGGCGGCACAGGGCGAGGAAGCCACCGGTTCCATGGGCAACGATTCTGCGCTGCCCATATTGTCCTCGAAGAACAAGCAGCTTTACTACTATTTCAAACAGCTCTTTGCCCAGGTCACAAATCCGCCGATCGACCCGATCCGCGAAGAGATCGTAATGTCGCTGACCAGTTTTATCGGGCCGAAGCCCAATCTGCTCGGCATTGATGAAACCAATCCCGCGCCGCGATTGGAAGTTCATCAGCCGGTATTGCTGAATGCAGATATGGCCAAGCTGCGTGATATCAACAAGCTTACCAAAGGCTGTTTCAAGTCCCTTGTCCTCGACATCACCTACTTAGTTAGTGAAGGCGCTGCCGGCTGCGAGGACGCTATTGAGCAGTTGTCTGCTGCCGCTGAACAGTCTGTAGCCGATGGATACAACGTCTTGATTCTGTCGGATCGCAATATCAGTCGCAGTCGTGTTGCCATTCCTGCCTTGCTAGCTTGTTCCGCCGTTCATCGCCATCTAACCGGAAAAGGCCTGCGCACCAGTACTGGCCTGGTAGTCGATACCGGTTCCGCACGCGAGGTCCATCAATTTGCGTTGCTGGCGGGCTATGGTGCCGAAGCGGTTTGTCCCTGGCTTGCACTGGAGACGATCAACAACTTTTCTGGCGCAGACTACAAGGACGCACAGAAAAAATTCGTCAAGGCAGTGGGCAAAGGCTTGAACAAGGTGATGTCCAAAATGGGTATCTCCACCTACCAGTCCTATTGCGGCGCACAGATTTTCGAAGCCATCGGTCTCAATGCCGGCTTTATCTCAAAATACTTCACCGGCACTGCAAGCCAGATCGAGGGCATCGGCCTGGCAGAAGTAGCTGAAGAGGCAGTGCGCACCCATCTTGGGGCCTTCTCCGAGGACCCGGTGTTGAACGGAATGCTTGATGCCGGCGGCGAGTATGCCTTCCGCGTTCGCGGCGAGGATCATATGTGGACGCCGGATACGATCGCCAAGTTGCAGCACGCGACGCGTTCCGGCAAGTATGACACCTACAAGGAGTATGCCAAGCTCATCAACGACCAGAGCACGCGGCACATGACCTTGCGCGGCCTGTTCGAGATCAAGCCTGCCGCTTCGCCGGTACCCATCGATGAAGTCGAATCGGCCAAGGAGATCGTCAAGCGTTTTGCCACTGGCGCCATGTCGCTGGGTTCCATTTCCACCGAGGCCCATACCACCTTGGCCATCGCCATGAATCGTATTGGCGGCAAGTCTAATACGGGAGAGGGTGGTGAGGATCCGATGCGCTTCAAGCCCGTCAAGGCAGGGCAAACCCTCGCTGAAATTATTGGCAAAGGACGCATTGAGCGCGACTTGATCCTGAAAGAAGGCGATTCGTTGCGCTCCAAAATCAAGCAAGTAGCCTCTGGCCGCTTTGGTGTTACTGCCGAATACCTGGCCAGCGCCGATCAGCTACAGATCAAAATGGCGCAAGGCGCCAAGCCTGGTGAAGGTGGGCAGTTACCAGGTCACAAGGTGTCGGAATACATTGGTTTCCTGCGGCACTCGGTACCTGGGGTCGGCTTGATTTCGCCGCCGCCGCATCATGATATTTATTCGATCGAAGATCTTGCGCAGTTGATCCATGATTTGAAAAATGGGAATCCGGACGCCAGTGTTTCCGTCAAGCTGGTTTCTGAAGTCGGTGTCGGTACTGTGGCCGCAGGAGTAACCAAGGCCAAGGCCGACCATGTTGTAATCGCGGGCCATGACGGCGGTACCGGTGCTTCTCCCCTGTCCTCGATCAAGCATGCCGGCACGCCTTGGGAACTCGGTCTGGCCGAAACGCAGCAGACGCTTGTGCTCAACAGGTTGCGCGGGCGTATTCGGTTGCAGGCTGATGGACAGATGAAGACTGGACGTGATGTGATGGTCGCGGCACTGCTTGGCGCCGACGAGTTCGGTTTCGCTACTGCGCCGCTGGTGGTCGAAGGCTGCATCATGATGCGCAAGTGTCATCTCAATACCTGTCCTGTTGGTGTCGCGACGCAGGATCCGGTATTGCGCAAACGTTTCACCGGCCAGCCGGAACACGTCGTCAACTTTTTCTTCTTCGTCGCCGAAGAGGTGCGCGAACTGATGGCGCAGATCGGCATTCGCAAGTTCGACGATCTGATCGGTCGCGCTGATCTTCTGGATACCCGGCACGGCATCAAACACTGGAAAGCAAAGGGTTTGGATTTTTCCAGGATTTTTTACATGCCACCCGTGCCCGCCGGTGTGGCGCGTCACCAATGCGAAGTACAGGACCACGGATTGGCCAAGGCGCTTGATCACACGCTGATTGCACAGGCGCTGCCGGCATTGGAACGCAAGGAGAAAGTGGTCATTGAGGCCGCGATCAGAAATCTCAATCGTACCTGCGGCACCATGCTCTCCCATGAAGTTGCCAAACGTTATGGCCACGCCGGTTTGCCGGATGACACCATCACCTTAAAGTTGAGCGGTACTGCAGGACAGAGCCTGGGCGCCTTTCTGGCGCGCGGTGTGACAATGGAATTGACAGGTGAGGCCAACGATTATGTTGGCAAGGGCTTGTCGGGCGGCAGGATCGTGGTCAAACCACCAGCTGTTTTCAAGGGCAAGTCAGAAGAAAACATCATTGTTGGCAACACCGTGTTGTATGGCGCGATCGCGGGCGAAGTTTACTTCAGCGGTGTGGCTGGCGAGCGCTTCGCGGTTCGCAATTCCGGCGCTACTGCAGTGGTGGAAGGCACTGGCGATCACGGCTGCGAATACATGACCGGCGGCACCGTTGTCGTGCTTGGACAGACCGGCCGCAACTTCGCTGCTGGCATGAGCGGTGGTGTGGCCTATGTATTGGATGAAGATGGCAGCTTTGAGAAGCGTTGCAATCTTTCCATGGTTGCGCTGGAGGTCGTCTCCGAAGATCACGGAATGTCGGAAACTGGCGAGTTGGAAGGCAACGGCCCAGTCAATGTGCGTCACCTCGGTCGCGCTGACGAAGAGTTGCTCAAGTCGCTGATCGAGAAACATGCCAGCTATACCGGTAGTGCGCGCGCCGAGGCTGTTCTAAAAAAATGGTCCGTTTGGCGCGGCAAGTTCGTCAAGGTCATGCCCCATGAATATAAGCGTGTCCTGACCAGCCTCGCTACAGCCCCCAAAAAAATCGAACAGAAGGAAGCTGCTTAATGGGCAAACCCACTGGATTTATTGAATACCAGCGTCTGGCTGAAGCCTATGAGCCGGTTAAAGTACGGCGCAAGAATTACCATGAGTTCGTCCATCGTTTGGCTGACGAAGAAGCGAAAGTCCAAGGCGCGCGCTGCATGGACTGTGGTATTCCATTCTGCATCACCGGTTGCCCGGTCAACAACATCATTCCCGACTGGAATGATTTGGTCTACCGCGAACGTTGGCGTGAAGCCATTGACGTACTGCATTCGACCAACAACTTTCCGGAATTCACCAGCCGCATCTGTCCGGCGCCTTGCGAAGCCGCGTGCACGCTGAATATTCCGCCGACCGCGCCAGTGGGGATCAAATCAATTGAGCGCGCGATTATCGACAAGGCCGGAGAGAACGGCTGGGTTGTGCCGCAACCACCATCGCACAAGACCGGCAAGAAAGTCGCTGTTGTCGGCAGCGGCCCTGCCGGATTGGCAGCAGCGCAGCAATTGGCGCGCGTTGGCCATGATGTGACAGTGTTTGAAAAAAGCGACCGCATTGGCGGGCTACTGCGTTACGGCATTCCTGACTTCAAGCTCGACAAGCGGCTCATCGACTGGCGTGTGGCGCAGATGAAAGCCGAGGGTGTCAAGTTTCGCACCAGTGTCATGGTCACCAAGAGCGCCTTGCCCAAGGGTGTTGCCAGTGACGCAACTGAGATTGTTACGCCGAACCAACTGCTCAAAGAGTTTCATACAGTAGTGTTGGCTGGAGGCGCCGAAGTGCCGCGCGATTTGCCGGTACCCGGCCGTGATCTGGATGGCGTTCACTTTGCCCTTGAGCTCCTGGTGCCACAAAACAAGGAAGTCGCCGGCGGGCGCAAGAATCCGATTAATGCCGCCGGTAAGCATGTCGTGGTCATCGGTGGTGGCGATACTGGCTCGGACTGTGTCGGGACTTCCAACCGCCACGGCGCCGCCAGTGTCAGCCAGTTCGAACTTCTTCCGCAGCCACCTGAACAGGAGAACACGCCTTTGGTTTGGCCTTATTGGCCGATCAAGCTGCGCAGTTCTTCTTCCCACGAAGAAGGTTGCAGTCGCGACTGGTCCATCGCCACCAAGGAATTCATCGGCGAGAATGGCAGGGTCAAGGCTCTGAAAGGTGTTCGGCTGGAGTGGAAGGGCGGCAAAATGAGCGAAATTCCAGACTCGGGATTTGTCATGAAAGCTGACCTCGTCCTGTTCGCCATGGGATTTGTGGCTCCGGTTGGTGGCGTGCTTGATGCTCTTGGCGTGGAGAAGGATGTACGCGGCAACGCCAAGGCTGGCACCGAGGGCGAGAAGTCCTATTTCACCAATGTACCCAAGGTATTCGCTGCGGGCGATATGCGTCGCGGCCAGTCGCTAGTCGTTTGGGCTATTCGCGAGGGTCGCCAGTGCGCGCGGGCGGTAGATGAGTTTTTGATGGGGAGCAGCATTCTGCCCAGATAGACTGTTGCCGAAATGGACGCAAAGGGCGCGGAGAGAACTACAATTCCTCCGCGCCTTTTTTATTGATCAAGCCATGAAACCAAAACTGCTGAATGTGGTGATTCTTGCTGCGGGACAAGGTAAGCGCATGTATTCCGACTTGCCAAAGGTGCTGCATGCGATTGCAGGCCAACCGATGCTGGCCCATGTGCTCGATACCGCCCGTAGTCTGGGTGCGGAAAGAATTTGCGTCGTCTACGGTCACGGCGGCGAGCGGGTACCGGAGACTTTGGAGGCATCCGATGTCATCTGGATCAAGCAGGAACCACAACTTGGAACCGGCCACGCGGTGCTGCAAGCCTTACCCCATCTCGACGGCGATGCGAGCACGCTAGTACTTTATGGCGACGTACCCTTGATCCGGCGCGAGACGCTCGCACAATTGATCGCGCAGGCTTCCAGCGATGTATTGGCGTTGCTTACGGTATATCTGACGAACCCCAAAGGTTATGGTCGCATCGTCCGCGAAAATGGTGCGATCCAGTACATCGTTGAAGAGAAGGATGCTGACGATGCCGAGCGCGCCATTACCGAAGTGAATACCGGAATACTCGTTGCGCCCACAGCAAAATTGCGGCAATGGCTGCCGGGCCTTGGTAACCTTAATTCCCAGAACGAGTACTATCTGACCGACATCATCGCTCTTGCCGTCGACGAAGGCATGGCAGTGCGCGCGGTACACCCACATCATGAGTGGGAGATGCAAGGTATCAACAGCAAAGCGCAACTGGCGGAACTGGAGCGCATTCATCAACGCAACATCGCTGCGGTACTGCTCGATCATGGCGTCACCCTGGCTGATCCGGCGCGTATTGATGTACGCGGCGAACTGATTTGCGGCCGCGACGTGAGCATCGATGTCAATTGTGTGTTCGAAGGCAAGGTGGAACTGGGCGATGGCGTCGTTGTCGGACCCAACTGTCTATTAAAGGATGCTGCCATCAGTGCCGGCGCACGTATCCATGCTTTTTGTCACATCGAAGGTGCAGTGATTGGCCCTCAGAGCATTGTCGGCCCCTATGCCCGTCTGCGCCCCGGCGCTGAGTTGGGGGCTGAGGTGCATATCGGCAACTTCGTCGAGATCAAGAACAGCACCATCGCCGACCACTCCAAGGCCAACCATTTGGCGTATATCGGCGACGCAACCATAGGACAGCGGGTGAACATTGGTGCGGGGACCATCACCTGTAATTACGATGGCGCCAACAAGCATCGCACCATCATCGAGGATGACGCCTTCATCGGTTCCGATTCGCAACTCATCGCGCCGGTGACGGTCGGCCGTGGCGCGACGCTGGGTGCCGGCACCAGCTTGACCAGTGATGCACCGCCAGGGCAATTGACCGTGTCGCGTGCCAAGCAGGTTTCGTTTGCCGGATGGAAACGGCCGGTGAAGCAGAAAAAGTGACTTGTCCAGACAAGCGATGCTGTTTTGGCGGCGTCTCGTTTTTCCGCAATGCAGCATTGACCGCCGGTTTTGTGTAAAGTGTGCCCTCATTCTGAAGCGGAGAGCAAGGGCATGGCAATTCAAACCATAGGCGTCATCGGCGCCGGCACCATGGGCAACGGCATCTCTCAAGCGTGTGCGGCGGCGGGACTTCGTGTAGTGATGCTGGATGTCAATGAAGTGGCCTTGCAAAAAGGGCTTGCAACCATTTCCAGCAGTCTGGATCGTCTGGTCCGCAAAGAAAAGCTTACCGAAAGTCAGAAGGTTGACACCATGGGCCGCGTCACGGCCACCACTCAGTACGCAGATTTGCGGGATGTGGACTTTGTGATCGAGGCCGCTACGGAAAACGAGGCGCTCAAGATCAAGATACTCAAGGAAGTGGAAGCTGCGGTGAGGTCGGATGTGATCCTCGCCACCAATACCTCGTCGATATCGATTACCCGTCTGGCCGCAGCGACAAAAACCCCTGATCAATTCATCGGGACGCACTTTTTTAATCCGGTGCCGGTAATGGCGCTGGTTGAGGTAATTCGCGGCCTTCAAACTTCCGACAAGACTCACGCAACCGCCGAGGCGCTCGCCAGGCAGCTGGGTAAAGCACCCATTAGTGTCAAGAACAGCCCCGGTTTCGGTGTCAATCGGATTCTTTGTCCGATGATCAATGAAGCGGTCTTCGCGCTCCAGGAAGGTCTCGCGTCAGCAGTGGAGATCGACGAAGGAATGAAACTGGGCTGCAACCATCCCATCGGCCCTCTGGCGCTTGCCGACTTGATCGGTCTCGATACCGTACTGGCAGTAATGGAGGTGTTTTATGACGGCTTTGCCGACTCGAAATACCGGCCGGCACCGCTACTGAAAGAAATGGTTGCTGCCGGATATCTCGGCCGCAAGACCGGGCACGGCTTCTATACCTATTGATCAGGCTTTTGGTGGCCGTTTCGGTTTTGGACCGGGAGATGGTTCAGCTGCAGCAGTACCCTGTTGTGCCAGGTTCCAAGGCCAGAGGGCAGGGTTTGCAAAAGGGTTAGCGCCTGCTTCTGCTCCTGTGGCGGATTGGCTGACTGCCTGTAGCGCGGCCAGCGTTGCGCGTTGCATCTCCAAGCCCTGAATGCTCATTTGAAGCATGTTGAGATTGAGCTTGAGCCATCCTTCAACGGCCTTCATGTCGGTGATGCGTTTATCCAACTCGCCGATGTCGAGAGTCGGCGTAACCAAACCCGGGAGAGGAACACCGGCACTGCCCCACAGATTGCGCAGGAAAGCCATTGGGTCATTTGTGGTGTCGGACATCATGCGCTCCTGTTGTCAGTATGTGCCTATCTTAGCCGAAGCAGGGCCGTTGCCCGACTGTACGATGAACCGATGTTGACTGGGGCAAACTCTTTGATTGACAGGATTTATGCAACCGGAGATAATCACCGGTTTCGCTGGGAGGGGTTCCCGAGCGGTCAAAGGGAACAGACTGTAAATCTGTCGGCTCTGCCTTCGAAGGTTCGAATCCTTCCCCCTCCACCAAGCAAAAAATGGGCTGGCCGGTGAAGGCAGGACTTGTAGATGTAGATGATTGGCGGCAAAGCGGGTGTAGCTCAGTTGGTAGAGCACTTGCCTTCCAAGCAAGATGTCGCGAGTTCGAACCTCGTCGCCCGCTCCAAAGATCGGTGAGACTTGAGCAAGTAGATTCGCCCTTGTAGCTCAGTGGTAGAGCACTCCCTTGGTAAGGGAGAGGCCACGTGTTCGATCCACGTCAAGGGCACCAGTCGTGGCATAGCAGCCGTTTAGGCGTTTTCTGAATTCTAAGTTTATTGGGGTAATCGATCATGGCAAAAGGCAAATTTGAGCGGAACAAGCCGCACGTGAATGTAGGGACGATCGGACACGTGGATCACGGCAAGACCACCTTGACGGCGGCGATCACCACCGTGCTGTCGAAGCTGTTTGGAGGCGAAGCCAA
>JANYCD010000043.1 GCA_025360425.1 Sterolibacteriaceae bacterium | reverse complement strand
ACTCGAAGCTGGTCGACCAGCCATAGATCACAGTCGCCGCGCTGATACCGAGTACCTTGACGTCGGATGGGTATTCCCAGATTGCGGAGATCGTGCTCAAGCCTTGCGGATGGCCATTTTGACCGGGAGCAGCGAGAACTCCCGAACCCGGCGTAAACAACTGCGCAATGGAGCCGCCATGACCCGGAACGTACTGCGCTCCGACCACTGGCGTACGTGCCGTCAGGTGCTCAAAATAGAACCCGAACTCCGTATCCAGCTTTGACCAGTTGAAATGATAAGACAGGCCCCAGTTGCCGCTATCCTTGGCCTCTGGGCCTCGGACTCCAGGAATATAGGTCCCTGCTGCCAAGTTAGTGCCGCCAGTGCTACCGGGAGGAAGAATGCCGAACTCAGTTCCCAAGTTGGCACTGTTCTGGCATTTGCCCTGGTTGGTTCCGATATTCCCCTGAGCCACCGACCAGTACGCGCCGCAACTCAAGTCCAGCGGTGTCGGCACGAAATTCCACTGCCAGAACGCTTCAAGGTTGCCGTAGCCACCCAGACTCTGGTTGACGAACACCATCGGAATTGGAAGAAAGACTTCCTTCAACTGTGCGCCGGGCTTGTGATAGGAGGGGACATCAATCGGGTTGATGTAGTTGACACCCTGGATGAACAGCGCCTCACCCCAGTTCACCACCTGATTGCCGACTCGGACTTGCAACGACTCACCACCGACCTGGAACGTGTCGTACACGTAGGCGTCCAGCAGATAGGTACCCGAATACTTTTGCAGGGAGGTGAGACCCGAATCGTTCAACGGCGTGTGGGGCGAGTAGCCGTTGGCCTCGTTACCGTACTTGGGGTTGGTGTCTTTCAGCGTGTAGTCGTACCATGCCTTGCCGCGCACCAGGAAACCCATGTCACCGTTTTTCATTTCGACTTCGGTGATCACTTTCATTAGCGTAGTAAAGGCATCGCCCTTCTTGTAGTTCAGATCACCTTCATCCACCGAGTTCTTACCGATAGGCGTGATACCAACCACAGGGGCATCGACGCCAACCAGCGCCGGGCTGATGTTGTGCGCGCGCCAGGAAGAACCGATTGAAGCGGAGCCGGTCCACGAGCCTTTCCAATCGCCGATTTCAAAGTCTGTCGCGAATGCCTGTCCGGCAAGCGCCACAGTAATTGCCGCAGCAACTCCTGTGCGCACCAACGCAGAATTCCATTTACTCATTTTCTCCGCCTCCTGTGTGTTTGATCTGGAACTACTCAGCTTCAGATGGGCTGTTAAAAATTGGAGCCACTCCCTATCCTGCGCCGGACTATACGGCCAGTTGTAACGTTTGGTTACAACACCCCCCCCAATTCCCCCTCTTCTTAGGGTTAACTGTTGTTAAATCACAACAAGAGGCAAGTGCTGACCTATCAGTCAGCCAGCGGAGCGGGGTGCCGTCTTTTTATCCATGCCGAACAGATTGCGCCCGATAATCTGTTTCATGATCTCGATCGAACCGCCGGCAATCTTGATGATGCGCGCATCGGCATAGGCGCGAGCGATCGGATACTCCCACATGTAACCCCAGCCGCCGAACAACTGCAGACACTCGTCGACCACCTTGCAGTGCATGTTGGACAACCACATCTTGGCCATGGCGGCGTCCACCGCATCGAACTCGCCATTCATGAACAGTTCGATGCAGCGGTCGACAAACACCCGACCGATGACCGACTCTGTCTTGAGTTCGGCCAGCTTGAACTGGGTGTTCTGGAAATCGGCAATGGTCTTGCCGAATGCTTCGCGCTGCGCCGTATATTCGACCGTGTACGCAATAACCTCCTCCGCCACGGCGGCCGAGCGGATGGCCTGAGCCAGTCGCTCCTGCGCCAATTTTGTCATCATCAGCGCAAATCCCTGCCCCTCGCCGCCGAGCATGGCGCTGGCAGGCACGCGCAAATCTTCGAAGAACAGCTCGGAGGTGTCCTGCGCCTTCATGCCCAATTTTTCGAGGTTCTTGCCGCGTTTGAACCCGGGCAGGCTGGTGTCGACCAGGAACAGTGTGACGCCCTTGGCGCCGGCAGTGCTGTCGGTCTTGGTCGCCAGCACCAGCACATTGCATAGTTGTCCGTTGGAAATGAACACCTTCTGGCCGTTGATGACGTAGTCGTCGCCGTCGCGAACCGCGCGGGTACGAATTGCCTTGAGGTCGGAACCGGCATGGGGTTCGGTCATGCCCAGCGAACCGATCGCTTCACCGGTCACCATTTTGGGCAGCCATTGGCGCTTCTGTTCTTCAGTACCGAAAGACTTGACGTAGGTAGCGACCAGATCGCAGTGAATCAGGAAGCCCGGCCCGGTATATCCGCTCTTGGCCATTTCTTCGAAAACCACCACGTCGAACAAGTAGTCCAGCCCGAGCCCGCCGTATTCTTCCGCCACGGTGCAGCAGAGCAGGCCGGCTGCGCCGGCTTTCAGCCACAGCTCGCGCGGAACAATGCCGTCCTGCTCCCACTGCTGGTGGTGCGGCCGGATCTCGCGATCGATGAATTTGCGTACCGTGTCACGAAACATCTCGTGCTCTTCGTTGAACAAACTGCGCGCAATCATTTTTCAAACCTCCGCATTCTGCCAATGAGGCAATTCTCGTATGCTAGCTTACCGTCTGCCATCTTTCAATAGAAGAAGACAACATCACCAATGAAAAGGGCCGCATCAAGCGGCCCTTTCAAATTTGCTGCAAAACGCTTTTAGTGTTCGCCCAGCACCGACACCGTGATGGTGGCCACCACGTCGGTATGCAGTGCCACTTCGACTGGCGTGTCACCCACCTGCTTCAGCGGACCCAGCGGCAGCCGGATGGCGGCCTTCGGCACTTCGATGCCCTGTGCTTTCAAGGCTTCGGCGATATCGATCGTCGACACCGACCCGAACAGACGACCATCGACACCGGCCTTGCAGGTGATCTGCACCATCAGGCCCTCAACCTTGGTAGCCAGCGTCTGGGCAGCGGCAAGTTGCGTGGCCTGGGTGGCTTCCAGCTCGACACGACGCTCTTCGAACACTTTTTTGTTCTGATCCGTGGCGCGCTTGGCCTTGCCCTGGGGAATCAGATAATTGCGGGCGTAGCCCTCTTTCACCTTGACGATATCGCCGAGGTTGCCGAGGTTCACCACTTTTTCCATCAATATGATTTGCATGGCGGTCTCTTTCTCAGGCGCTGTGAAGGTCGGTGTATGGCATCAGCGCAAGATAGCGTGCGCGCTTGATGGCGGCCGACAACTGACGCTGATAACCGGTCTTGGTGCCGGTGATGCGCGCCGGCATGATCTTGCCATTCTCGGAAATGAAGTCTTTAAGCAATTCGACGTCCTTGTAGTCGATCTCTTCGATCTTCTCGGCACTGAAGCGGCAAAACTTGCGACGCTTGAACAGGCTGTTGCCTTTCTTGTCGTCCTTGCGCTTGTTCTTGAGACCACTCTTCGATTTAAAAGCCATTCTGGATTCCTTCCAAAAATTCCATCGTATTCACATGTAGCACCGGGGCCGGATTCTTGAGGCTCCTCGCTGCGAGGAAGCCGCCAATTTTCAATCCGTCGCCGGGCTTTGCATCCGTCAGCAGGTTCGCCATCGGACCCAACAGCACACAGGACATTTCGCATTCAACCCGCCTTGGCGTGCCCGCTTCGATCTGCTCGGAAACGTGGCCAATGCGGAATTCGACAACCGCAACGCCGGCAGGTGTGTGCCGCAAGGCCCCCCGCTCCAGCAACCGGCCCGACAACAAAGTCAGGTTGGCTGCCGCAGCGGCGTCAGGCGATGCCTCAGGCAGCCGGCGCCTCCGTACGAACTTCCGCTGGTGCCTCCGCCGTGTACGGCGTCAGCGAGCGGGCCTTTTCGTCTTTCATCATCGGCGAAGGTGCGGTGACCGCCTTGTCCGTCTTCATGATGAGGTGACGCAGTACAGCGTCATTGAATTTGAATGCATGTTCGAGTTCGGTCAGGGTTGGCTGATCGGCTTCGATGTTCATCAGCACGTAGTGGGCTTTATGAACTTTCTGGATCGGATAGGCCATCTGGCGCCGACCCCAATCTTCCATGCGGTGGATGTTGCCGCCGTGACCGGTGACCAGCGTCCTGTACCGCTCGATCATCGCCGGAACCTGCTCCGACTGGTCCGGGTGGACGATAAATACGACTTCATAGTGGCGCATGCAATCTCCTTATGGGATATGCCCTCCCGCATGCGTACGGGTGGGGCAAGGTGAAAAGAGCCGCGGACTATAGCCGAAAATCCCTACTGATTCAAGACCTTTTCTCCTCCTGGCAATCGACCGGGGCCTATAATTGCCAAAAAACAATATCTGGAGGCAGTTGATTTGCCATGAACACGATTGTGCCATTCGCAGCAACGTTGACCGACAGACGCGGACGACCACTGCGCGACCTGCGCATCTCGATCACCGACCGTTGCAACTTTCGCTGCGTCTATTGCATGCCGAAAGCAGTATTCGGTCGCGATTACCCATTTCTGCCAAAAGCCGAAATTCTCAGTTTCGAGGAAATTTTCCGGGTCGCCCGTATTTTTGCGGCCCACGGCGTTACCAAGATACGGCTCACCGGCGGCGAACCGCTGCTGCGCCATGGCGTTGAAGACCTGGTTGCGATGCTGGCGCAGATTCCCGGCATCGAACTCACCCTTACCACCAACGGCTCGCTGCTGGCCGGCAAGGCACGGGCGCTGAGAGATGCCGGGCTCGACCGCGTGACGGTCAGTCTTGATGCGCTGGACGAAGAAACTTTCCACAAGATGAACGATGTGGACGTCCCTGTCAGTCGTGTGCTGGAGGGAATTGCTGCGGCCACCGATGCCGGCCTCGCCCCCGTCAAGGTCAACATGGTGGTCAAGCGCGGCACCAACGACCACGCCATTCTGGCGATGGCAGACCACTTTCGCGGCAGCGGCCACATCCTGCGTTTCATCGAATACATGGACGTCGGCAGTTCCAATGGCTGGCGCATGAATGAAGTGCTGCCTTCGGGCGATGTCATTGCCCGCATCCATGAACACTTTCCACTCGAAGCCATCGACCCCAACTACAACGGCGAGGTCGCCCAACGCTGGCGCTATCGCGACGGTAGCGGCGAAATCGGCGTCATCTCGTCGGTGACCCAGGCGTTCTGTTCCACCTGCACCCGGCTGCGGCTATCCACAGAGGGCAAGTTGTATACCTGCCTCTTCGCCGAGTCGGGGCACGATTTGCGCGCGTTGCTGCATTCCGGCAGCAGCGACGAGGAAATCAATTCATTCATCACCAAACTCTGGACTGCACGCGGCGATCATTATTCGGAGTTGCGCAGCAGCGGCAACGCACCGCTTAAAAAAATCGAGATGTCCTACATCGGCGGCTGATGATGTTTCGTCAAAGATGCCAGCAATACGCACACCGCAAGGCATCACCGGCCTGATTCTCGCCGGCGGCCAAGGGTCGCGCGTGGGCGGCGCCGACAAGGGACTGTTGTCTTTCAAGGGACGTCCGCTGATAGCCCACACGCTGGACCGCCTGACGCCCCAGGTCAACCGAGTCATCATCAGCGCCAATAGAAACATTGCTGAGTATGCGGCGCTTGGCCCGGCAGTCGTCAGCGATGTTGATCCGGACAGTTATGACGGCCCGTTGGCGGGCGTGCTGGCCGGCCTGCTGTCATGTGCAACAGCGCTGCTGGCAATCGTACCCTGTGACTCGCCGCAATTTCCCGCAGACCTCGTTGAAAAACTTGCGCTGGCAATGACCATCAGCAACGCGCCGCTTGCTTACGCCGCGACCTCGGTACGCACGCATCCGGTGTTCATGCTGTGCCAGCGCAAAGTATTGCCTGCGCTGGAGGACTATCTTGCACAGGGGCATCGCAAAATCGCTTACTGGCAGGATGAACTGAATGCGGTAAAAGTGGTATTTCCCGACGAGTCGGCTTTCGTCAACATCAATACGCCGCAAGATCTTCTTCCGTAGGAGCGGCGCCTTTATGCCCGAAGAGGTACTCGCCGCGATCACTGCATCGGCCCGAGGGCGGGCCTCCTACGACCACCGGAAGTCCCATGTGACAAAATCACGCTGCTTCGCGCAGCGCTTGCAGCGGACTGCTGCGCATTGCAGTACGTGATCCAAGCAATCCCGCACTCACCACCAACACCACTCCACCTAGCAGCCCGACGATCACCAGCATGGGGTTCGGCGTATAGGGCAGATGAAAAGCCCAGTGCGCCAAGGCCATGCTGATCAGCGCCGTGCCGCCGCCGGCCAGCGTTCCGGAAACTGCGCCGAGTACCGCGAACTCCGCGATCAGCGTCGTTCGCAACTGCCGTTCGCGCGCGCCCAGCGCACGCAGCACGGCGATCTCGTGGGCGCGCTCGTCCGCCGTCGCTTGCAATGCCGCATAGAGCACCGCCAGTCCCGCCAGCAGCGCAAAACCGAACACACCCTGCACCGCGCGCGCCACCTTGTTGATGGTGTCCTGCAACTGCCGCATGATCGCCTCGACATCGATCACCGTGAGATTGGGAAAGCGCTGAACCAACCCTGCGATTATCGCCACCTTGTCTTGTGGAAGATGGAAGCTGCTGATGTAGCTCGTCGGCAATCGGTCGATCAACCCCGGCGGCGCGACGACGAAGAAGTTGACGCGCATCGAATCCCATTCGAGTTTGCGCAGCGAGGTAATTTTTGCAGTCACACGCGTGCCGCCGATGTCATAGGTCAACGCGTCGCCGAGCTTGAGAGCCAGCGTTTCGGCCAAGCCCTGCTCAACGGAGAACTGCGGTTCGCGTGTATCGCCGTACCAGCGTCCCTGTGTAACGGCGTTGCCGCCAGGTAATTGCGAAGTCCATGACAGATTGAACTCCCGTTCCACCATGCGTCGCGCACCTTCGTTCGCATAGTCACCTGGTTCGACATTGCGGCCGTTGATAGTGACCAGACGACCACGCACCATCGGCTCCAGCAACGGCCGCGGCAAACCCTGGCTGGAAAAATAGTCGGTGATGGCCTGCAACTGATCAGGCTGGATGTTGATGACAAAACGGTTCGGTGCATCCGGCGGCACACGACCTTGCCAGGCGGCGAGCAAATCACCGCGCGCCACGGTGAGCAGCAACAGCGCCGTCATGCTCAGGCCGAGCGCCACTGCCTGAACCAGTGTCGCGCGCAGATGCCTGCGCAGATTGGCGACACCGTAACGCCAACCGATGGCGTGCCCACCCTGCCGCAGGTGGGAAAGTGCTGCCAGCAACAGGCGCGCCAGCAGCGCATAAATCAAGGTGGCGCCGACGAATCCGCCCAGTACGATCGCCCACAACCCCACCTCACCCGCCACCCACAGCATCAGCAACGCCAGCAATACCGCACCCGCCGCCCAGGCAGATAGCGCAACCGGTTCCACCGCATTCCATTCACGGCGCAGCACCCGCAACGTGGACACCTTGCGCAAACGCAGCAGCGGCGGCAGGGCGAAGCCGGTTACCAGCGTCATGCTCACCGCCGCACCCTGCGCCCACGGTGCCCAACCCGGCGCAGGCAATTGCTGCCGCAGCAGATCGACCAGCAACACCTGCAAACCGTATTGGACCAGAAAGCCGGCCAGACAGCCGACAACGGTCACGATGGCACCCAGCAAAATGAATTCACCGCCATGGATTACCAGCAATTGATTGCCGCTGGCGCCAAGGCAGCGTAGCACCGCACAGCCATCCATATGCCGCCGTACATAGCGATTGGCGGCAAGCGCCACCGCCACTGCGGCCAGCACCACGGCGAGCAACGCAGCCAGCCGCAGGAAGCGCTGCGAACGCTCCAGCACATTGCGGATTTCCGGTCGGGCGTTGTCGAGTGTTTCAAGTTTTTCGCCCCGCTCCAGATGTGCTTCGGCGATGTGCCTGAACGCAGCCACTTGATCGGGTTCGCCGGCAAGATGCAGCCGGTAGCTCACCCGGCTGCCCTCCTGCACCAAACCGGTCGACGCCATATCCTGCTCATTGAGCATCAGCCGTGGCGCCAGCGCCATCACGTTGATACCGCGATCCGGCTCCAGCGTCAGCACCGCCGCGACCGTGAATTGCCGGACGCCCAAGCGTACCTGCATGCCGGTTTGCAGCGTAAGCGCAGCCATCAGGCGTTCGTCCAGCCACACAGTACCCGGCGTCGGAACTCCCCTGGTATCCGCATCAGGTCCGTTGAGAACCAACGCAGTGCGCAGCGTGCCACGCAACGGATAATTCGCCGACACCGCCTTGATGTCGGTGAGCTGTGTTGTGCCACCCGCACTCACCATGCTGAGAAAGCTGGTGCTGCGCGCAATCTGCAAACCAGTTTGCACCGCTTGCTGTTGGCGCTGTGCGGACCAGCGATGATCCGCCGTGAGCAACAGATCGCCGCCCAGCAGTTGATGCGATTCCAGCGTCAGCGCCTGCTGCACGCGATCAGTGAGAAACGACACGCTGCTCAGCGCCGCAGTGGCCAGCACCAGCGCAAAAGCCAGAACGATCAGCTCACCGGCACGCCAGTCGCGCCACAGCATGCGCAGCATGAGGCGCAGGGTACTGTTCATCAGTGTCTGATCTGCTCCACCGCCTGCTCGACACGATCAACCGCAATCACTTCCATGCCCTTGATCGGCGTGCGCGGCGCATTGGCTTTGGGAATGATGGCGCGGGTGAAACCCAATTTGGCCGCTTCCTTCAACCGCTCCTGACCACGTGGTGCGGGGCGGATTTCACCGGCCAACCCGACTTCGCCGAACACCACCAGCTTGGCCGGCAAAGGCTTGTTGCGCAACGATGAAACGATGGCCAGCAGCACCGCCAAATCCGCTGCAGGCTCGGCAATCTTGACGCCGCCCACGGCATTGACGAACACATCCTGGTCGTAGCACACGATGCCGGCGTGTCGGTGCAACACCGCCAGCAACATCGCCAATCGCTGCGCTTCCAGCCCTACCGTCAGCCGCCGCGGATTGGGTGCATGCGCCTCATCCACCAGCGCCTGGATTTCCACCAGCAGCGGGCGCGTACCTTCCTGGGTCACCATCACGCAGGAGCCGGCGACGTCCTGACCGTGCTGCGACAGGAACAGTGCCGAGGGATTGCTCACGCCCTTGAGCCCGCGATCGGTCATTGCAAACACGCCCAATTCATTGATGGCGCCGAAGCGGTTCTTGAAAGCGCGGACCAGGCGAAAACTCGAATGCGTATCGCCCTCGAAATACAGCACGGTATCGACGATGTGCTCCAGCACGCGCGGCCCGGCCAGCGAACCGTCCTTGGTGACGTGGCCAACCAGGATCACGCAAATGCCACTCTGCTTTGCCAATCGCGTCAATTGCGCGGCGCACTCGCGCACTTGCGCCACCGAACCCGGCGCCGAATGCAGCACTTCCGAATAGATGGTCTGAATCGAGTCGATCACCGCCACCAACGGTTTTACCTGGCCCAGGGTGGCGAGAATTTTTTCGAGATTGATTTCGGCCAGCAACTGCATGTGTTCGGCGCCGAGCTGCAGGCGTCGCGCGCGCAGGGCCATCTGCTCGCCCGACTCCTCGCCCGAAACATAAAGCACCGACTGGCCGGCTTCGGCCAGTCGCGCCAACGCTTGCAACAACAGCGTGCTCTTGCCGATGCCCGGATCGCCGCCGATCAACACCACGCCGCCCGCCACCAGTCCGCCGCCGAGTACGCGATCAAACTCTTCGATGCCGGTCGGCTGACGCGGCTGTTCGCGCGGATCGATTTCGGAAAGTTTTTGCAAACGTCCGGCACCGGCGATGGCGGCGAAACGATTGCTGTTGGCCGAAGGCGTTTCCGCCACGGTTTCAACCAGTGTGTTCCACAGTCCGCAGCCCGGACACTGGCCCTGCCACTTGGGCGCAGTAGCGCCACATTCGGGACAGGTGTAGAGCGTCTTTGCTTTAGCCACGATCAGACGAGTTCAACAATTTTCTCGCCCCGTTCAAGAGCCATGATTATTTTTGGCAATAACAGGACAAAACTATCGAGTAATGCCTTGTTACGGGTATTTCCAAAACGCACCCACACAATTGGAGGAGGTGCGCCGTCACGCACGCTGCGAATCGCGAAATCTTCGTCTTTGGTGACGATGACCGAATTCATAGCCAGCGCACGATTCCACAATTGCGCATCGGGATAAGCCTCTGCGGCGAAGTCGTGAACGTGCTCCGATGGGTAGCCCGAGTCGGTCAGGAATTTCGCCAGTGCAGGCGGAAGCTGCGCATCGACGATAAAACGCAGCGTCACGCGGCTTTCAGGACGGGATGGTCGGATTGACTCGCGGCAAACTCAAGCGCGGCGGTGATGTCTTCGTCCTCAAGATAGGGGTAATCGGACAGAATTTCCGCCCTGCCTGCCCCGGCCGCCAGAAGGTCGAGAATATCCCTCACCCGGACGCGCATGCCACGAATGCACGGACGGCCCCCGCACTGCTCGGAATTCACGGTAATACGATCAAGATGACTCATGGCAACCTCCTTTTCGCATTCTAGCTTCAAACTTCCGTCACCGGCACGCGATTGGCCAGTGCACAAAACAATTCGTAGCTCACCGTACCCGCCGCAGTCGCTACATCGTCGGCGCTCAGTCCTTCTCCCCACAAGGTTACAACGGTACCGATGGCGGCTTCAGGAATCGTCGAGAGATCGACGAAAATCTTGTCCATCGACACGCGACCAACAGTGCGGGTACGTTTGCCCGCAACCAGGATCGATGTACCGGTTGGTGCATGGCGTGGATAACCATCACCGTAGCCACAGGCAACAACGCCAATGCGCATTGGTTGGTGGGCGACAAAGGCGCCGCCGTAGCCAATGCGGTCGCCAACTGCAAGATCGCGCACCGCGATGAGCTCGCTCTGTAAGGTCATCACCGGACGCAAGCCCAGATCGGCGGCGCTTTTCATCTGTGGAAACGGTGAAGCGCCGTAAAGCATGATGCCCGGCCGCACCCATGCCTGGCGCGTGTCGGGGAAGCGCAGCAGCGCGGCTGAGTTGGCCAGGCACAACGGCAGATCGAGTCCATCCGTCATCGTACTCAGCGCTTGCATCTGATCTGCGATGCCACGGGGTTCGTCGGCGTCGGCGAAGTGCGTCATCAGCGTAATGTCAGACACGGTCGAACTCTTGCGCAGCGCCTTCAGCGTGTCCTGCAGTTCAGTGGTGCTCAAGCCAAGTCGATGCATGCCGGTGTCAAGTTTGAGATACACCGGCAACCGCACAGGCAGCGATGCCTCAACCAACATCATGACTTGTTCAACGCAGTGCACCACGGCTGTCAATCCAAACTCGACGAACAGCGACAACTCATCTGCGTCGTAAAAACCTTCCAGCATCAGGATGGGCTGTGTGATGCCGCTCTTGCGCAATGCCACTGCTGCGTCCAGTTCGACCAGGGCAAAGCCGTCCGTTTCAGAGGCCAGCGCACGTGCCACGCGGCCAACACCATGCCCATAGGCGTTGGCCTTGACCACACTCCAGATATGCGAACTGCCGGCATGTCGACGAACCACTGCATGGTTGTGACACAGTGCGGAAAGGTCGATGCTGGCGCGAATCGGGCGAGTCATGCGCTGGACAGTAGGATTGAAGCAGCAAGTTTCTCACATTGTGCCGTGCGGAACGCTTTAAGCATTCCGGCAATCCAACGGTGATTCCTGTCAACCGGCAGAATGTCATCGCTTTCATGCTATAAACACGCCGCTCAAATGCCCACTCCATGAATCTCGGCTTCTTCCTCATCATGGCGGCGCAGTTTTTTTCCGCGCTCGCCGACAATGCCCTGCTGATCACCGCCATCGCCATCCTGCGCGATATGCATGCGCCGGCGGGCTATGAGCCGTTGCTTAAAACTTTCTTCACGATTTCATTCGTGGTGCTGGCCGCTTTCGTCGGCGCGTTCGCCGACTCGATGCCCAAATGGCGCGTCATGCTCATCAGCAACAGCATCAAGGTCGTCGGTTGTGGCTTGTTGTTCTTCGATGTGCATCCGCTGGCCGCGTATGCCGTGGTCGGCCTTGGCGCCGCCGCTTATTCACCCGCCAAGTACGGCATCCTCACCGAGCTTCTGCCGCACCGGTTGCTGGTGGTCGCCAACGCCTGGGTCGAAGGTCTCACCGTTGTCGCCATCATCCTCGGCTTTGCGCTGGGCGGCGCCATCATCAACCCGGAGATCGCGAGCACGCTGCTCTCGTTCGACTTTCCGTTGATCGACACCGGCATCAATACCATTGCCAAGATGAACCTGACGGTGGTGGCCCTGATTTATCTGGCGGCGGCGATTTTCAATCTCTACATTCCCGATACCGGCGTCGACCACAAACCGCTGCGCAAAAGTCCAACGTATCTGGTGCACGAGTTCTGGCACTGTCTGGTGCTGCTTTGGCGCGACAAGCTCGGCCAGGTCACGCTCGGCGTCACCACGTTGTTCTGGGGCGCGGGGGCAACGCTGCAATTCATTGTTATCGACTGGGCTCAGCAGGCACTGGGTGTCGACCTGACAGTCGCCACCTGGCTGCTGGGCATGTTTGCGGTAGGTGTCGCGGTAGGTGCGGTACTTGCCGCACGCCTGATCACCTTGCGCAATACAGTGAAGGTACTTCCCGTCGGCATCGCCATGGGCCTGGTCGTGATTACGATGATCTTCGTGCCCAAGCTGCCGGAAATCCAGCTCTTCGAGCACTCATTGACACTATTCGGTTCACCCATCTTCGTGAACCTTGGACTGCGCATGGGTGTTTCGCTATTTCTGCTGCTGATCATCGGCACGCTTGCGGGTTTCTTTGTCGTCCCCATGAATGCACTGCTGCAACATCGCGGCCACGTACTGATGGGTGCCGGACATTCCATCGCCGTGCAGAACTTCAATGAGAACCTGTCGATCCTGATCATGACCGGTGTGTACTCCCTGCTGATCGGCGCGAACCTGCCGATCAACTGGGTCATCTTCATGTTCGGCCTGTTTGTCGCGGGCGCCATGTACGCCGTCAAGCGGCTGCACCAAGCCAACCAGCGCAAAAACGACGAACTTTCACTGCTCGATGACGTGGTGCATTAAATAGCGCTACAGCATTGGCACAGTCATCGTTAGATTATCAATGGCCGATCCGTCAATTCATTCGGGTTGTGTTCGCTCGCCGGGAAGTGCAATGCCAATAACTCATTGGCGCCTGCCACTGCCGCCAATGCACCCTCCCGCCATTGCTCATCGCGGAAAGCCGCTTCCATGCGGCGGCACAGCACATCCCACTCCGTTTGCGACACCTTGGCCGTGATGCAGCGGTCGGCCACAATCTCTACATGCCGGTCAGCCAGTTGCACATAGATCAGGATGCCACTGTTATCGGCGGTATCCCAAACGCGCAACTGCGCAAACAAGTCCTCTGCACGCTGACGCGCTGTAGCACCAGCGAACAGGATGCGCCAGGGCAGTGGCCCCTCGGCGACAAAACGCAACTCACCGCGATGATGATTTTCCGATTCCTTGATCGCGACCTCGATGGCCCAGCGCGTGCCGCCATCAAACAAACGTCGGTACCACCATGTTGGCAGCAACAAATGCTTCAACAATCTCGCGTGATTCATCTCACCAGCTCCCCGAAGCGCCGCCGCCACCAAAACCGCCTCCACCTCCGGAGAACCCCCCGCCGCCTCCGCCTCCGCCAAATCCACCTCCGCCAAAACCTCCACCGCCGGAATAGCCACCCCCGCGCATGAACGAACCGAAGAAGGCAACGATCGCCCCGAGAATCACCATCATCACCGAGCCGAAAATGAACCAGCCGAGGACAGCACCCAGCACAGCGGCCAACCCCGAACCCGCCATACCCAATGCGCGATGGGCGATGCCCGCCAGCACTATCAGCGCGATACCCCAGAACATCCAATCGCCCGAACCATGCGAGAAATCGCCCGTCGTGCGCTCCGATGCAGCCTCAGGCACCGGCAGCGGCTCCTTGTCGATCACGGCGGAAATAGCCGCCACCGCATCCTGCAGCCCGCCGTTGAAATCGTTGCGTTTGAATTTGGGCGCCATGATGTCGCTGACGATGCGCTTGGCAATTGCATCCGGAATCGCGCCTTCAAGGCCATAGCCCACTTCGATGCGCATGCGGTGATCGTCCTTTGCCACCACGATGATCACGCCATCAGACACACCCCTGCGGCCAATCTTCCATACCCCGGCAAGGCGGATGCCGAACTGCTCGATGCTCTCCGGCTGTGTCGTCGGCAGCATCAGGATCACCACCTGACTGCCCTTGGTGCGCTGCAGCTCGGTCAGCGAAGCCTCCAGCGCAGTGGCTTCATCCTTGAACAGTGTGTTGGTCAGATCGGTGACGCGACCTTGCAGCGGCGGAATGGCGACAAAGTCATCCGCGAGCGCCGGCGCGACAGCCAGGCACAGGCATAGCGCCGCGAACAAATACTGTAGGAGCGGCGCCCTCGCCGCGATTAATCGGCCCGCACCCGTCCGGACCTCTTCGGACCTAAAGGTATCTCCGCCGAAGGGCGGGCCTCCTACAGTCATTTGTTACCGTCGAACTTGATTACCGGCGGCGTTGAAACTGCCTTCTCATCCTCGACCGTGAAGTTCGCCTTTGGCTTCCATCCCATCACCATCGCCGTCAGGTTGTTGGGGAAGGTACGCACGCCGATGTTGTAGCTCTGCACGGCCTGGATATAGCGGCCACGCGCCACGGTAATGCGGTTCTCGGTGCCTTCCACCTGGGCTTGCAGATCGCGAAAATTGGCGTCGGCCTTGAGCTGCGGATAATTCTCCGTCACCACCAGCAAGCGCGACAACGCCCCACTCAGTTCGCTCTGCGCCTTCTGGAACTTGGCGAAGGCTTCCGGATCGTTCACCAACTCCGGCGTAGCGTTAATGCCGCCCACACTGGCACGCGCCTCGGTCACCCTGGTCAGTACTTCCTTTTCATGCGAGGCATAAC
Organism: Sterolibacteriaceae bacterium; assembly: GCA_025360425.1. GTDB lineage: Bacteria > Pseudomonadota > Gammaproteobacteria > Burkholderiales > Rhodocyclaceae > JANYCD01. Next base: position 29,830 of record JANYCD010000043.1, on the reverse strand, counting down.
CCTGCACGGTAGCCACCAGGTTCGGCACCAGATCGGCACGGCGCTTGTACTGGTTGAGCACTTCGGACCATGCGGCATTCACCGCCTCGTCATTGATTTGGGTCTGGTTGTAGCCGCAGCCCGAAAGCAGCGCGGAAGCAAGCACAACTAGGGCGACAAGACGAAAACGCATGGCTGACTCCTCCTCAAATAAACGTGATCACTCAATATGCGGGCTGATTGTACGAAACTCAAGTGCCATCGTCGTTGCCCACTGACGAAAAGCTTGCTATGGTGCCATCATTCTGGGATTCAAAGCCCATTATGAATGGCGCTTCTCCAGTATCAGTAGGCATCGCGAAGGAATTGGTCGCGACTCGGACGAACGCAAAGCTCTTGGTACACACCCATGTAAGAGACGGGCATTCTGATGCCTGTATCACACGGGAGTCGATAAGCGATGGACTCTCTGGGGCTACGCATCGAATGGCAGCACTAACATTCCGACTGGCGCGTGAGGCCAATGGAACGCATCCGCAAAATGAACTTGAGTTTTGTTGAGGAAAATGATCCCGTGCGTCACGCATTACTGGAAATATATGTGGCCGTGGTACTGAACACTCCATACAACGATTTCGATAACCACTAACCACTTCATCTAAACAGACTTAAAAATCAAGGAGACACATATGAACCTGCAATGGGAACAGAACTGGCTGCAGCAATTCAACAACAATCTCGAAGTACTGATGGCGAACTATCCGGAGGACTTTGAATACGAGGATATGAACCTCGGCGTCCGCATCGACAACGACAAGAAGGAACTGCGTCGATTGTTCACCACCTTCGAGAACAAGGATCCTAACGCATCGAAGCACTACTTCAACGCGACCCGCTACCACGGTGACGAGAACGGCGGTTGCGTGGAGTGGACATGGGAGATTCAGCACACATCGGATTTCCTCGGCCTGCCATCCAAGGGCAAGACGACGACAGTACGTGGCATCACCATCCACAAGTTTCGCGATGGCAAGATCATCCTCGAACGCAGCCTGTGGGATACGGCGTCACTGCTGCGCCAATTGGGCTTGAATGCGCCGGTGGAATTGAAATTCTGAGTGTTCATCAACCCGGATAAAACCAGTCATCTACACACTTAACTACAGAGGAACGCGCATGTCCATTGCTACTTTCCGCAAATTTATCGCTGCCGCTGGCTTGTTGCTCGCCGCATTGTTGCCCTCGGCCCACGCTCAAACCACCAAGGTCACTACCGAATACCTGATGACCTATCGCGGCGAACTGGCGCAGCCCTACAAGATCGACGACTCGCTGATGATCTTCAACGTCCGCTCGCCGGGCGGCTGGGCCAGGGGGCCGAAGATCAACGCCACCTTCATTCCACCCGGTGGCGACTGGATGCGCGTCCTGCCTTCCGGCGCGATGCGGCTCGATGTGCGCGCGACGCTCAAGACCGATGACGGCGCGTTGATCTACATGAGCTACAACGGCGTCATGCAACTGGCGCCCGAGCTCGCGCAAAAACTGATGGGCGGCGTGCTTTTAAAGGCCGATGACATGCCGGGTTTTGTCGCCGCGCCAACCTTTGAAACTTCCTCGCCCAAATATGCATGGCTGAACGGAGTTCAGGCGGTCAACAAAATGGTCGAGGTCAAGCTCGGCGATGACGGTTACGTGCAGTACGACGTTTTCATCGTACGCTGACATCGAACGCGGGACGGATTAAAGAGGCAAAGCCTCTTCAGTCCTAGTCTTCGAGGGTAAACCCGACCTTGATGGTGACCTGCCAGTGGGCTACCTTGCCATCTGCGACGTGTCCTCGCGTTTCGGTCACTTCGAACCAGTGGATATTGCGCAGGGTCTTCGATGCCTTGGCAATCGCGCCGCGAACCGCATCATCGATGCTCTTGGTCGAGGTGCCGGTCAGTTCCAGATTTTTGTAGACGTGGTTGCTCATGATGCTCTCCTCGTTGTCCGGTCAAGCCGGGGTGGCCGCCGATCGATGACATTTTGATCCATCCCCTGCTTTATGGATAGCACATCGTGGCATTCATGCTGGAAGTTTTTGCGCAATATGCTTCCAGGCGTCTAGGCGCGCAGCCGATCGAGTTCTTTCTTTTCTATTGCATAGCACTCGCAGGCACGGTCCTCGAGCTGCGCGCGATCCAGGATGTTGATGTGGCCGCGGTGGTATCGAATCAATCCTTCCGCCTGCAATTTGCCAGCGATTTCGGTGACTCCTTCGCGACGGACTCCCAGATTGTGGGCAATGCGTTCATGCGTCATCATCAATTCATCACCCGGCAAACGATCCAGGCTCAACAGGAGCCAGCGGCATAATTGCTGTTCCATGTGGTGGTGCCGATTGCACGCGGCACGCTGTGCCATTTGCGTCATCAGCACTCGCATGTAGCGCAGTGCGAGTAGCTGCAGCTTGCCGCCCTGTGCCAACTCCTGCCTGACCATGCTTGCCTTGAGCCGGTAGCCAATACCTGCGCTTTGCACCACGGCCTCGCTTGGCACACTTTCACTACCCATGACCAGGGCAACACCGACCATGCCCTCGTTGCCGGTAATGGCAAACTCTGACGAGGCGCCATTTTCCATGTTGTTGAACAACGAAACAATGCAGGTAGTCGGAAAATACAGGTGGCCCATCGGGCGGTCGGCCTCATACACTGTCCACCCCAGCGGCATCTCGAGCTGTTCGAGATGCGGTAGCAGACGTATGTATTCAGGATCGGGCAGGGCTGTAAGAATATGGTTCTGTCTCGGGCTATGGGATGACGACATTTTGTTTTCCTCTCTATCCAACAAACATTGCTTGGATTCATGCAGTCAAAGGCAAGAATGCAGCCGGGTAATCACTTTGACTGCCTGGGCTCAGCAAACGGAAAGTCTGCCCATATCAGGCATCTGCCATGCCATCAGCGCTTAGTTGTTGATTCGACAGGAGTTGTCTTAAAAGAAAACCCGCCACCTGATGGAGATCAATGACGCGATCTGTCGCAGCATGGCGACGGTGTTGGCGGGGGCCGCCATTTCTGGCGCGGATTTACGGGGAATCAGTCGTCGTCAATTTGCGACGCGCTTGTCGCTCAAGACCGACAAAGGGGTGTGCGTTGGCAATCAAACCACCGGAATAGCCTGCCGCACCATGGCTTTCAGCCGGTGGCTAGCGAATATCCGGCTCGAAGAACACCCAGGTCGCCTGCGGCCAGCGCTGCTGCATGCGCTCTTCAACAGCGTTGATCGCATGAACCATGTCGAGGCCGGTGATGCGCTCCATGTCGGACATGCGTGCCTTGACGGCGATTACCATTTTGTCACCCCAAGCCAGGGTAATGATGTTGAGCACCTGTTCCACCTCGGGTTGCGCGGCGACGAAGGTTTCGATCTCGGCACGCAATTCGGGCGAGGCCGATTCACCAACGATCAATGCCTTGACCTCGATCATGACAAATACCGCTACCAACATCAGCACGACACCGATGCATAACGTACCCAGCGCATCCCACAACGGATTGCCGGTGATCACCGTGGCTGCCACGGCAATGAAGGCCAGCACCAGACCGGCCAGCGCGGCGATGTCTTCACCGGCCACCACCATCAGTTCGGGCTGGCGACTTTCGCGAAACCAGCGCAGGAAACTTTTGCCGCCAGATTCCTTGCGAATCTCGTGCAGCGCGCCCCATAGCGAAAAAGATTCGAGCAGCACCGCCATGCCCAGTACCGCCATGGCGATACCACCGTTTTCCATGGCATGCGGATGGCCGAGGCGCTCGATTCCTTCGTAGACCGAAAATGCGCCACCCATGAAGAACAGCAGCAGCGCCACGATCATCGACCAGAAATAGGTAACGCGATAATAGCCAAGCGGATGGTCGGCTGTTGCAGCACGCTTGGCTTCCTTCATGCCGAGCAACAGCAGCAACTGGTTCACACAATCGGCCGTCGAGTGAATCGCTTCGGCCAGCATCGAGCCGGAGTTGGTCCACCACGCCGCGCCGAACTTGGAAACAGCGATGCCGAAGTTGGCGCCGAGCGCGTAGAGGATGGCCTTGGAGGAACCTTCAGATCCGTGTGACATCAGTGATCTTTCATTTTTCTTTGAGTTTGCGCATGGTGTTGCGGGCGAACAGCAAGTCTTCCCACGCTTTTGCCTTGTCTTGCAAAGTCCGCAGCAAGTAGGCCGGGTGATAGGTGACGATGGCGGGTATGCCCCGATGGTCAAACAATTTTCCGCGCGATGCACTGATCTTGACCTCGGCCTGCAGCAGCGACTGCGCCGCCGGACGGCCGAGGGCGATAATCAATTTCGGTTTGAGCAGATCGATCTGGCGTTGCAGGTACGGCCAGCAGGCGGCGGTTTCTGCCGGCTCCGGCGTGCGATTGTTGGGCGGTCGGCATTTGACGGCGTTGGCAATGTAAACGTCTTCTCCACGTTTCAGATCGATGGCTGCCAGCATGGCGTCGAGCAGTTTGCCGGCCTGGCCGACGAAAGGTTCGCCGCGCTCGTCTTCTTCCGCGCCCGGGCCTTCGCCGACGAACAACCAGTCGGCTTGCACATCACCGACGCCAAGCACCGCCTGCTTGCGTGTCTTGCACAGATCACAGGCACGGCATTCAGCGACGGAGGTCTTGAGCTCGGGCCAGTCCATCCGGGCGATGGCATCTAATCGCGGCGACACCTCTCCGGGCATAAAGGGCGGCGCTCCTACTCCTGTTGTAGGAGCGGCGCCATCGCCGCGATTGACAGATCGATCTTCGACGGAATCCGAATCCACAACCGGCGGATTGCGCAATTTCCAGAGCGGCCCGAGACCCATCTCAACCAGGTAAGCGTCGCGATTTTTCATAGGTCGAGCAGCATCACGATGGCATGTTCACGACCGTGCGCCGCCGGATAGTAATCACGGCGGTGGCCGATGACGGTGAAACCATAGCGCCGATACAGTGCCCGGCCCGATTCATTGGAGGGGCGCACCTCAAGCAGCATGCGATTGGCGCCGCGGCTGCGCGCATCTTCAAACAGATATTCGAAGAACGCGCCGCCTACCCCGCTGCGCTGACGTTCAGGCACTACGCTGATATTCAACAGGTGGACCTCTTCCAGGACTTCCATCACCACGGCATAAGCAACCATGAAGTCATTTTGATAGCACAGCCAGCAACGATATCCGGCAGCCAGCGAGTCGGCAAAATTGCCGTGCGTCCATGGAAACGGATAGATGCGCTGTTCGGCGGCGGCGACCGCTTCGAGATCGGCAATTTCCATCAACTGGAATTCCAGGCGGGGCTTTGGCACTGCGCTCATTTGGCGCCACCTCGTGCCAACCGCTCGGCAGTGGTGAATGCAACCTTGTCGCGCACATACAGCGGCGCCGCATGCATCGCGGCGGTGCCTTCGCCGCGCGCGAAACGCGGTGCCGCCAGAGTAGCCACGGCTGCCGCAGTTGGCATGACCTCGGGACGTACCGATGCAAGATAATTTTCCAGTCGTTCGCGCAGCAGCGAATCGTATGCGGCAAACCCGTCGCCACAGCCCGTCCAATTACGGCCTTCAGGCAAAGGTACAGACGCGGGTGGCGTGACCGCCGGCGCAAGTATTTCGGCCGGAAGTTCATCGACTGTTTGGTAAGCGGCGCTATACACCTCGTTCATCCGCGCATCGACGCAGGCATAGACATGTCGCTCGCCACTGGCCAATGCCAGGGCTTCAAGTGAGCCGACGCCGAGCACCGGCAAATCGCTGCCGAAAGCCAGTCCCTGTGCGACGCCGCAGGCCAAACGCAACCCGGTAAACCCACCGGGACCGCTGCCAAAGGCGATGCCATCGAGAGCGAAAAGTGCGATGCCGGACTCGGCCAGCAACTCGCGCACCCAGGGCAGGATCAACTCCGATCCGGCGTTGGGTTGATCGTGGCTGCGTTGTGTTATTTTTCCGTCACGCCAAAGCGCGACGGAAATCAGGCGGGTGGAAGTTTCAAGGGCGATGAGATTCACCGCGGCATTCTACCAATTGGGGATAATGCCGCCTTCGCCTCTATCGTACTCTTGATGAATTCTCCCGACTCCGCTCACCCAATTCACTGGAAAGTCGCACTGGCGGCGTGTTTCGGCACTTTTCTGGAGTGGTACGACTTTCTCACTTTCGGCGTACTCGCTTCCCTGCTGGGCCAGCTTTTCTTCCCGGCGGACGATGAAATCCGCAGCCTGCTCGCCAGTCTCGCCACCTTCGGCGTCGGCATGGTGGTGCGTCCGATCGGTGCGGCGTTCTTCGGATCGCTTGGCGACCGCCACGGCCGCCGTACCATCTTCATCATCACCATTTGCCTGATGGGCGGTGCGACGTTTGGCGTTGGTCTGTTGCCGACTTATGCGCAGGTTGGAATCTGGGCGCCGGTCATGCTGGTGGGCATGCGCATGCTGCAAGGCCTGGCGATGGGTGGCGAGATTGGCGGCGCGGCGGTGTACCTGACCGAACACGCACCGACAAAATATCGCGGCGCATTCACCAGCATGCTGCAGTTGATGGGGCCGCTCGGCATCATGGTGTCGACGTTGCAGATCGTGTTGCTCCAATCGTGGCTGAGCGAATCCGAATTCCATGCATGGGGTTGGCGTGTACCTTTTCTGATTTCGGCGCTGCTGTTGGCGATTTCGATCAAGGGTCGCCTGGCCTTGCAGGAGTCACCAGTATTTGCGCAGTTGCGTGACAACAATGCCATCGCCAAAACACCATTGCGCGATGCCTTTGCCGACCGTCGCACCCTGGGTCGCATGGCGCTGCTGGTATTTTGCATTTCTTCCGGCGGATCGCTGCTGTTCTTCTCGTCGCAGGTCTATAGCGCGGTGTTTCTGAAGACCGTGGCAAACATGGATGCCACGCTGGCTGGACAGCTGACCATCATCGCAACCCTGGCATTGTTTCCGCTAACCGTCGCCTGCGGCTGGCTATCGGACCGGATCGGGCGACGTCCGGTGATGCTTTGCGGATTGTTGCTCGGCGCACTTTCCATCCTGCCGGTGTTTGCTGGACTGCGCCACTTCGGCGCACCGGGGCAGACCGAGCCGTTGATCGTCATCGGCCTGCTGTTGATTCCGGTGATCGCCGTAGCGCTGATCACCGGACCGCAGACCGCGACCCTGGCGGAATTGTTTCCCGCCCGCACCCGCTATTCGGCGGTGGCGCTGCCACACAACCTCGCCGCCGGCTGGATCGGCGGCATGTCGCCATTCATGGTGACGCTGCTCGGCGTCAAACTCGGTGACCCGGTGAGCGGCTTGATCTACCCGGTGGTGCTGCTGTCGATTGCGTTTATCGTCGGTTGGCGTTTCATGCCGGAAACACGGAACACCGTCCTGGAAAATTAGCTTGGCCGATTACTGCATGAACCAGCCATGGCTGACCACCAGAGATTGACCGGTCAGCGCGTTGCTGGGGAATGATGCGAACATCAATGCAACCTGCGCGACATCGGCAGTGGTGGTGAACTCGCCGTCGACGGTTTCCTTGAGCATCACCTTCTTGATCACGTCGTCTTCGCTGATGCCGAGCGTCCTGGCCTGCTCGGGAATCTGCTTTTCCACCAGCGGCGTGCGCACAAAGCCGGGACAGATCACATTGGCGCGGATATTGTGCGCAGCGCCTTCCTTGGCCACCGTCTTGGCTAGTCCAATCAGGCCATGCTTGGCGGTGACATAAGGTGCCTTCAGCACCGAGGCCTCCTTGGAGTGCACCGATCCCATGTAAATAATGCTGCCGCCCTTGCCGCTGGCGATCATCTGCTTGACGCAGGCGCGCGTGGTGAGAAACGCGCCATCAAGGTGAATGGCGAGCATTTTTTTCCAGTCGGCAAAACTGAACTCTTCGATCGGATGCACGATCTGGATGCCGGCGTTGCTGATCAGGATATCGATGCTGCCAAAAGCCTTGAGCGTCGTCTGGATGGCGGCTTCGACCTGTGCCTCGTCGGTAACATCCACCGCCACGCCGATGGCCTTGCTGCCGGCCGCTGCCATTTCAGCAGCAGCGGCATCGGCGGCCTGCTTGTTGAGATCGGCCACCGCGATCAGCGCACCTTCACGCGCAAACTCCAGTGCAATTTCCTTGCCAATACCGCTGGCCGCGCCGGTGATGAATGCAACCTTGCCTTCGAGTCGTGACATGATTTATTCCTTTTCAAGGTGAAAGATAATCGAATACGACCTCGCCGAGGTCGAGCGTCAGATCCGCGACAAAGTGCAAGGCAGACTCGACCTTGAGCACCGGCAGTTCAGCCACTGGCGCAAGTGCATGCGGATGAAGTTCCAGCGAACCGGGCCCTGACCAAGCGCCCTTGAGCGTCACCTGGGTTGTGTAATAGCGCACCAATTCGCAGATGCGCGGTGAACCGTCGACGTGTGGAATGATCTTCAGCAGGAAATTTGGCGCTGCAAGTGAGGTCAGTACCGCATTTTGATCGGCCAGACGATGCTTGAATCCCATCGTCGCCTTGGCAATGCGCACCTTTCCGTAGTCGAGGGTACCCACCAACGTATCGATCTCGACCTCAAGCTGCGGCGAAGCCAGTTTTTTGGGAAACCCCCACAACTCTCGCCCGCCGGCGATGGGCGGATGATCGTTCAGGTACATCGCATGGACATAGCCGCCTTTCACTCCCTGAAAACTGACCGGGATCACCTGGCCGGATTCGGTGTAGTCGCCAAAGCCGGTCGAATCAGGCATCCGAATGAACTCATATTTCACCAGCGGTTCTGTAATTTCCAATGGTTCTGGCACCACCGCACGCAATGCATCCATATCCGTGCGATAGGTAATCACCAGAAACTCGCGATTGGTGAACCGGTAAGGCCCGCGCGGGAATGCCGGGCTGGTCAGCGGCATCGCAAAAGCATTGGCTTTGACATCTGCGATTTTCATTTCAGCGAATCCTTGTGTATTCAGTACTTCGGTCAGAGCGGCCGGGTATGCCGCGTCAAATCGTATTGCGTGACGCCATCGTGCAAGCCCGAAGACTTGAGCCAATCGGGATGCGCAATGGTGTCACGCATATCGCGTTGCCCGGCCTGCCAATGCTCCAGCACCGAGACGCGGGAAAACTCATAGTCTTTTGATTCCAGCTCCCACGAGGCCTGGCGGTAGATCAATTGCACAATGTCGACGGGTGCCGCGCGTGCGACTTTGGTCAGGTGCTGCACGGCGGGATCGTCCTTCATATGCTGCGGGAGCTTGACCAACAGGTCGCAGATTGCCTTGCGGGCATTGGCGACTTCGGCTGCCATGTTGCTGTTGTAGCGCGTACGGCTGGAATAGAGGATGTCTTTCTGACGCTGCTGCACTTCCGCGAGATTGACCGGCAGCTTGCCGCGCGCGCTGAACAGGTCGACCTGGAACGCCATCAAGCTGTCATCACCGCGCATGTCCAGCACATACTGCAGCGGCGTGTTGGAGACGATGCCGCCATCCCAATACGGCTGTCCGTCGATCATCACCGGGGGAAAGGCTGGTGGCAGGGCGCCGCTGGCCATGATGTGTTCCGGTCCGATGGTGCGATCGAAATTGTCGAAGTACTCCGAGTTGCCGCTACACACATTCACCGCCCCCATCGACAGACGGACTTTTTTGCTGTTGATCAGGTCGAAATCAATCAATTGTTCCAGTGTCGCGCGCAGCGGCGCGGTATCGTAAATACTGATGGCACCTGGAGAACCGTCGGGTTGCAACACTGCTGGCGGAATGCGTGGTTTGTAGAATCCCGGAATGCCCAGCATGGCGGACCACAATGCGCTGAACTGATTGAACGCAGTGCGCGGCCCGGGAATCTCCAACCCGCCGTTCAGCTTGTGGGGCGCAGACGCTGTGTCAGACAGCGGCCCCATGCCCGACGACACCAGGTGCCAGAACTCGGACAGCCGCTCAAGCCGACGTTCCGGCAGATTGCCGGCGATCAGCGCTGCGTTGATTGCACCGATCGACACACCGGCAACCCAGTCCAATTGATAGCCGCTGCTCGACAGTTGTTGGTAGACACCCGCCTGATAGGCGCCCAGCGCGCCACCGCCCTGGAGCACCAGAGCGATGCGGTCATGTTGCGCGGAAATTGCGGATTTTTTGCGTGTCGCCACGGATGTTTTTTTCATGATGAAACAACACAACCTTTCATTCGTAACGAATTTCGACAACTTCGATTTCACGCAATCCGGCCGGGCTTTGAAAACCCACCACATCGCCTTGCCGCGCCTTGATCAGGGCACGCGCCAGTGGCGAAATCCAGCTGATCAATCCCTTGCCCGCATCCGCTTCGTCGATGCCGACGATCTGATAGGTCCTCTCCATGCCGTCGCTATCGCGCAGCGATACCGTCGCACCGAAGAAAACCTGTTCGACGTTTTCATGCTCGGCCGGTTCCACCACTACTGCATTTTCCAGTCGCTTGGTCAAAAACCGGATGCGTTTGTCGATCTCGCGCAGCCGTTTCTTGCCATAGATGTAATCGCCATTCTCGGAGCGATCGCCATTGCCTGCGGCCCAGGAAACAACTTTCACCAGTTCGGGTCGCTCTGCCTTGACCATATGCTCAAACTCGGCGCGCAGCACGGCGTGGCCGCGGCGGGTCATGTAATGCTTGGCCCCGGCTGGCAGCGCAGGTTCGACGTCATGATCTTCGTCCTCCTGCTCGGTCTCTTTGGTAAAGGCTTTGCTCATTTCACTTTCCTGGTTGCCAAGGGCTTTGGCCCCGCCTAACATCCCGCATATGGAGCCTACCGACGACCCCGAGACCTTGCGCACCCGGCTGCACGAACTGCGGGTCGAGCACCGCGAACTCGACGAGGTCATTGCCGGACTGCTTGATTTGCCGATGCCGCACGACGAGCTGGCTCTGCGCCGGCTCAAGAAACGAAAGCTCTATATCAAGGATCGCATTGCCCAAATAGAAATCATGCTGGAGCCGGATATTCTGGCCTGACAACGGGCTTGCGCATTTTGCTACAGATGCTGCCCGCGACCCGAAAATTGCTCATTCGAACAGTTCTTCGCGCCGTTTCTCAATCTTGAGCCATACCGCACGGCGATATTCATCGTCTGCCCCGGACCAGCAGACAATCTCGTCCAGCGTCCGAAAACAGCCGCTGCACAGCGCGGATTCAAGGATAGTGAGCGATGGGTCGATAACGCATACGCCAATACACGGCGACGGAACGCCCTTCTGGTCTTCTGCATGCCGGGTATTCAAAAGCCGTTCCCTTCTACAAAATAATCAAGCGTTCGGGCATTAATCTGTTGCATCGCAGCATAATATTCTTAATAATTGTCTCTGTAGCCGTCCGTCGCTTAAAATTTGGGTCATCAATCATCAATCATCAAACATCAATCTCCATCGGGAATGAGGAGTTTTCGCAATTTTTAGTACTTGTACAAGATACAAGGAATTTGCATGACATCGAATAGCGGAGATGGCGCCAGCGATCCGACCATGTGTGCGCTGGAACGGATGCCCCACATGGCAAAAAAAATCTGCCTGATGTGGTGCTCGCGTGAGCTTGACGCATTTATTCCTACGCTCATTATGGACTCACGCGATGGGGCACGGCAGGGCTTACCCATGGACATAGCCGCCGAATTGATGTTTCTGGTGGGCATCAACAAGTCCGTGCGGGCCATTGATCTGGCCACAAAAACAAAAGTCAATTTCGGTGAGGCCTATCGCATTATCGACCAGGGCGACATGGCGCCCGGCAGTGTCAACAACACTTGGGCCGACCCTATGGTTGCAAAAGATGCAGGCAAGATCAGCAAGGACTCTGCCAAATCAGCCCCTCGGTCTGTCGTCCGACCGAAGAAATCAAAGGGATTCCTGAGCTGGCTGTTCGGCGACTGACCTTCAAGAATCATCGTCACCCAGATGGCGCGACCAGGCTAATGCCCCCAAACCCGCCGCGACACCGCTCGCAAAACACGCAGTAAGCAGATAGCCGCCGGTAGGCGCTTCCCAGTCCAGCATTTCGCCGGCGCAAAACACTCCCGGCAACTTGTGAATCATCAAGCGCTCGTCAAGCGCCTCGAACACTACACCGCCGGCGCTGCTGATGGCCTCGTCCAGCGGGCGTGGAGCAATCAGACGCAGCGGCAGTGCCTTGATTGCCGCAGCAAGGCGAGCGGAATCGGAAAAAATTTCGGCCGGCACGCACTCTCGCAGCAGGCCGACTTTCACACCTTTGATGCCCACCCTGCTTTGCAGATGACTGGACATGGAGCGCGAACCCCGTGGGTGGGCCACTTCGTCAATGACCCGCTGCAAGGTTTTCCCAAGCACAAGGTCAATGTAAATCATTGCGCTGCCGGAGCGTTCGATCGCGTCACGCAAGGACGCCGACAGAGCGTAAATCAGGCTGCCTTCGACACCGGTCGACGTCACTACAAGTTCGCCCTGCTTGCGCACCACGACACCGGCGTGGTCGGTATGCGAGATCACCACGGATTTCAATGGATGGCCGGCAAAACGTGTTTGAAAGTGTTGGCTCCAGGCCACGTCGAAGCCGCAGTTGGCGGGCCGTAACGGCGCAATGGAAACACCACGTTGTGCAAACAGCGATGTCCATGCACCATCGGAACCGAGCTTGGCCCAGCTCCCGCCACCCACTGCCAGCACCAGGGTGTCTGCACGGATTCGTTTTTCTCCATCAGGCGTTGCAAAACACAACTCGCCCTCCTCGCTCCAGCCGCACCAGCGATGGCGAACATGAAATTTGACGCCGGCCGTGCGCAAGCGGTGCAGCCATGCGCGCAGCAGCGGCGCTGCCTTCATGTCGGTCGGAAATACACGGCCGGACGAACCGACAAAGGTTTCGATGCCGAGCTGGTGCACCCATTCACGCAACGCTTCAGCACCGAAAGCGGCCAGCAGCGGCGCGATCTGCGCACTGCGAACGCCATAGCGGGAGCAAAACCGTTCGCCAGAATCGGTGTGCGTGAGATTCAGGCCGCCCCTGCCTGCCATGAGCAACTTGCGCCCGACGGAGGGCATCGCGTCGTACACATCGACACGTACTCCGCCCTGCACCAGAATCTCCGCCGCCATCAGCCCGGCGGGTCCGCCACCGATGACCGCGACCGCGCTCGGAGGAGGACTAGCCAGCGGCATTGTTCAATTGACGCAGTTCGATAAGTATCGTGCGCGGTCCGTCGGTCAACCACACCTGTCCATCCTGTACTGTGCATTGCAATTCCATGGCACGCGACGCCATCGCGGCCAGTGCGGCGGATTGCGTATCGTCCAGCGCCAGCACCCGCAGATTGCGCAGCCGCGCCAGAGCCGCCTTTTCCTTGAGCCACCATGCCTCAAGCGCCCTGCCACCATAGCCGAACACAATCACTTGGTCCGCACGACCGGAAGCTCGCCGCAGCAAACGTTCATCAGGCAGGCCGACTTCGATCCACAGCCGTACCTCTCCGCTGTATTCCTTGCGCCACAATGCCGGTTCGTCGTCGGCGGAAATGCCGCGTCCGAATTCCAGTCGCTCATCGGCGTAAAGCGCAAAAGCCAGCAGCCGTACCATCAGCCGTTCCTCCGTTTCGGAGGGATGCCGTGCGAGCATCAGACTGTGATTGCCGTAGTAAGGTCGATCAAGGTCGGCAATACCGAGGCTGACTTTATAGATGGTAGATTTCAGCGCCATAAACGAAAATTCGGGCGAAAATGCGATGATCGCAAAAGGCTGCGACTATACCGCCTCACCAAGGACCACTGCATGCAAATCTGGGTTGACGCCGATGCCTGTCCCATTGCCATCAAGGAAATTTTGTATCGGGCTGCCGAGCGCAACCGGCTGCAACTGATCCTGGTCGCCAACCAGATGTTGCGCACGCCGCCGTCTGCCTGGATACGCGCGGTGCAAGTCCCGCAGGGATTTGACGTGGCCGACAACCGCATCATCGAAGCCGTGGCGCCTGGCGATCTTGTCATTACCGCTGACATTCCGCTGGCGGCGGCCGTGATCGAGCGGCAGGCGCATGCCCTCAATCCGCGTGGGGAGCTTTACAGCAAGGAGAATATTCGCGCCCTGCTCGACATGCGCAACTTCATGGACACGCTGCGCAGCAGCGGAGTTGAAACCGGTGGCCCCAACGCCTTCAGCCAGAGCGACCGCCAGACTTTTGCCAACCAGCTCGACCGCTTTCTGGCCAAGCCGCAGCAGAACTCCGCGAAGTAAGGTTCAGGCCTCGGCTTCTGCGCTCGCCGCTGCGGCCTGCTTCTTCTTTTCCTTGGCGAGTCGTTTCAATTCCTTCTCGTCCTCGACGCGCTGCGCTTCGGCGGCGGCCTCGACTTCGGCAACCTTGCGCTGAAGTTCGCGCTGTACTTCGGGCCAACCCGCTTTGAAGACTTCGAGCTCGGCAGTTGCCTCAACCAGCTCGTGCGGCCCCAACAGGGCAAGATGATTTGGCGCATAGCGGTACGTTGGTGGATTCCAGTCCGCCCGTTTTGCATCGACCTCTTTCCAGTCGCGGCAGCGCAGAAAACGCAGATCACCCTTGATTCCCGAGCGATTCAGTGGATTGTTGCGATCCAGAACCACCCAGCCATGTTCACTGCTGTATCCCCACCATTCCATTGCGCTATCCCTTCATTTTTGGCACTGCCACATAACAACCGTTATACACGCTATACGGGAAGGGTCAGAAATTTTGCTGCATGCTGCGCATCTGACCGGGCCAGCCACGGAATTTCTCCGAGCAAGGGCGCTTCCATGAGATCACGTAATGTGATGACATTTTCTTCGGGTCGCGCCATGTTCGGGTCGATGTGGTTGGCGACCCAACCGGCCAACCGCAGGCCTCGCGCAAGTATCGCTTCCCTTGTCAGCAAGGCATGATTGAGGCAACCCAGGCGCAGGCCGACCACCAGGATGACCGGCAGATTCAGGGTTTGCGCCAGATCGGCGCTGTCACCTTCGCGGCCCAGCGGCACACGAAAACCACCCACACCTTCCACCACCACCACGTCGGCCATCTGACGCAACTGGCCGAATGCCGCGTGGATCGGAGCAAAGCGTATCTCGCGCCCCTCTTCCATCGCTGCCAGATGCGGCGCGATGGCGCTGCGAAACAAATACGGATTCACCAGTTCACGCGACGCCTTGACCGTCGAAGCGGCCAGCAGTGATTCCACATCGGTGTTGCGACCTGCGGCGTCCACCCCGGCCGACACCGGTTTCATGCCGATGCAGCGGTAACCCTTGCCGGCAAAGGCAGACAGCAATGCAGAGGCGACCAAAGTTTTGCCGACATCGGTGTCCGTTCCGGTGATGAACCAGGCACTCATTTTTCTGCGTACATCAGTATCGTGTCATAGCTGAGCGGCAAGCCGGACGTGGTGCGCAGGCGTTCGTACTGCGCGACAAAACGCGTCCACTCCACCTTGCCCATCAGCCCGCCACGACGGTTGACGCCAGTAACCCGATTGGCGCCAAGTTTGCGTACCGCATCCAGCAACATGGAGATGTCCGGATAGTGCAACACAGTCGGTACTCTTTGCAGTTGGTGAACGCGCAGCCCGGCGCCGGCAAATGCCGACAGCAATCGTGCCTCGTCGCAAAAGTCGATGGTATGGCGATAGGTGTCCACGCCTTTGAACGCGGTGCGCAGTTCATTGAAGGTATCCGGACCCAGCGTGCTCACGGCCAGCTTCGCTCCAGGCTTCATGACCCGCCCCGCTTCGCGCATGAACAAATCCGCATCACACCATTGCAGGGCCAGATTGGACCAGTAAAAGTCCATCGATTGCGCCACCAGCGGCAGGCTCTCCGCATCACCACAAAGTTGACCCGAACCGGGCGCCAGTTGCTGCACCATGGCGAACGCGAAATCGAGCGAGACGACCTGCGCCATGGGCCAGCGCCGGTTCAACAACGGCAGGCCATGGCCGGTACCGCATCCGCTATCAAGGATGCGCGCCGGCGACAGGTCAAACGGCAAGCCTTCCATCAGTTGTCCTGCCGCAGCACGCTGGAATTCAGCGGCTTCATCGTAACCTCCCGCAGCGCGGGCAAACGCATTGCGTACCAGCGCCTTGGCCGCATTCATGATGCCACCCCGGCGAAGCGGGTCACTGCGGCGACAAAACGCGCCGGGTCGGAAGCAAACGGCGCATGGGCGCTGCCTTCAAAAATATCGATACTGCCTTCGTACAGCAGGCGCGCCAGGCGTTGTGCCGCAGTGCCTGGTACCACAAGATCGGCGCTGCCGTGGATCAGCAACGTCGGCTGCAGGACTTCCGTTGCCAGCCGGCGCAGATCGGCTGCGCCCAGCAGCTCCAGTCCGGCGCGCAGCGTCGCTGTATCAGCGGGAATTTCTTCGCACAAGCGCGATGCCCGCGCAAGTTCGCGTGCATGAATGTCGCCGTGATTCATCAACGTCGAGAAATGCTTGATCAGTGCTTGCGGATTTTCTTCCAACTGTTCAATGAACTGATCAAGCTGGGCGCGCGGCAGCGCTTCCGACCAGCCTTCGCGCTGGACGAATGAAGCCGTAGCGGACGCCAGCACCATGCGCGCCACCTTGCGCGGATGACGCGCCGCACATGCCATGCACACCATCGCACCAAGCGACCAGCCACACAGCATGGCGCGCGGCGGCAGTGACGCAGCCAAAGCATCGGCAAGAGATTCAAGCGTGTTCGCCGATGCGCCTGGCGTCTCTCCATAACCCGGCAGATCGACAACATGCAGCGTGAAAAAGTCTGCCAGCAGCGGCACCACAGGTTGCCATGCGGGCGCCCCAAAACCCCAGCCATGCACCAGGGTCAGGTTCGGCCCATCGCCGACGCTGTATTCGGCGAGACTCATGCAGACGCGTGCAGCGCGGCCAATAGCGCATCGATATCGGCCGATTCGTTTGACGCCGACAGCGTCAATCGCAACCGGGCCGATCCCATCGGCACGGTGGGCGGCCGAATCGCGGGCACCCAGAACCCCTGCTGTTCAAGCGCAGCAGAAAGCGCCAGCGCTGCCTTGTTGTCGCCGACGATAACGGGTTGTATCGGTGTGGGTGAGTCGGCCAGATGCCAGCCACGATCGGCTGCCAGAGCGCCAACACCATCGCGCAGTCGTGCAATCAACGCAGCGAGTTTTTTACGTCGGTCGTCGCCGTCGGCGATGAGTTCCAGACTCTTCAGCAACGCACAGGAAAGCGCCGGCGCCGCTGCGGTGGTGAAAATGTAGGTGCGCGCCTTTTGCATCAGCCATTCGATCACGCGCGTGTCGCCGGCCACGAAGGCGCCCGCCACACCGGCTGCCTTGCCGAAGGTGCCGACGTATACGATGCGCGGCGAAACCGGCAGGCCGAAGTGGCTGAGACAGCCGCTGCCATGCTCGCCCAACACGCCAAAGCCATGTGCGTCGTCCACCACCAGCCATGTGTCGTACTGCTCGGCGAGTTCGAACAGGCGTGGCAAATCGGCCAGGTCGCCATCCATGCTGAACACCGCATCCGTCAGGATCAGCTTGCGCTTCGCCGCACTCTCGCGCAGCAGTTTTTCCAGCGCCGCAATATCGTTATGCGCGTAGCGCTTGTGCTCGGCGCCGGAGGCCAGCGCCGCATCGATCAGCGAAGCGTGATTCAGGCGGTCGGCGAACACCGCGTCGCCGCGCCCCACCAACGCCGGCGCTACCGCCAGGTTGGCCATGTACCCGGTTGAAAAAGTCAGTGCGCGTGGCAGGCCGACGAACTCCGCGATCCGCTCTTCCAGCGCATCGTGGGGGCGCAGATGCCCGCTCACCAGATGCGACGCCCCACTGCCGGCGCCCCAGCGCCGCGCCCCTGCGCACAACGCCTCGACGATTTCAGGATGGTGGGCGAGCCCCAGGTAGTCGTTGCTGCAAAACGCCAGCAGCGGCTTGCCGTCCGCCGTCATGCGCGGACCGACCGGCGTATCGATGACACGGCGATGGCGGCGCAAGTGTTGATGATCCAGCGCGGCGAGACCGTCTTCGATGTCCTTGATGATCATGAGGTCAACGTTGCGTTCAAGGCGAGGAGTGTCCGCTTGGCAAGGAGCACGCTGGTTGCTTCATCAAGCACGTAAGGCGGCATCAGATACACCGTGTTGCCGATGGGGCGCAGCAGCAACTCCTGCTGTAATGCTTCGCTAAAGAAGCGGCGCGAAAAATCCGCGCCAACACCTTCAACATCGAACGCCCAGATCATGCCGCGATTGCGGAAGTGGTGCACGCGCGGATGATTCGCCAGCGGCGCCAGATGTTGCGTCAGCGCGGCTGCGCGGCTGCGATTGGCAACCAGCACATCGTCCTGCTCGAAGATATCCAGCACCGCCAGCGCCGCCCGGCAGGCAAGCGGATTACCGGTGTAGGAATGCGAATGCAGGAAGCCGAGGCTGGTGGCATCGTCGTAGAAGACGCCATACACATCGTCGGTCGTCATCACCACCGAGAGCGGCAGGTAACCGCCGGAAATCCCTTTCGACAAACAGAGAAAGTCAGGAACGATATCGGCCTGCGCATGCGCAAAAAAAGTCCCGCTACGGCCATAGCCGACGGCGATCTCGTCGCAGATCAGGTGCACCTGGTAGCGGTCGCAAAGTTGCCTTGCCAGTCGCAGGTACTCGGCATCGTGCATGGCGAATCCGGTCGCGCATTGCACCAGCGGCTCGATGATCAGCGCCGCGATTTCGTTACCGCGTGCGGCCAGCACCCGCTCCAGCGCGGCGGCGGCACGCGTCGCCACATCGAAAGCTGTTTCACCCGGCGCGGTCAGGCGCGCGTCGGGCGAAGGCACGGTATGCACTTCACGTATCAGCGGCGCATAGGCGTCTCGAAAAATCGCCACGTCAGTCACCGACAGGGCGCCCAAAGTTTCACCGTGGTAACTGCCTTCCAGGCAGAGGAAGATTTTCTTCTCGACGTGCCCGCGATTGCGCCAGGCATGGAAACTCATCTTCAGCGCGATTTCGACTGCGCTGGCGCCGTCCGATGCATAGAAGCAGTGTCCCAGCCGGCCGCCAGTCAGTGCCGCCAGCCGTTCCGATAATTGCACCACCGGCTCATGGGTAAAGCCGGCCAGCATCACATGCTCCAGTTTTTCCAACTGGTCACGCAAGGCGGCATTGATGCGCGGATTGCTGTGGCCGAACAGATTCACCCACCACGAACTGATCGCATCCAGATAACGCTTGCCGGCCGGATCGTAGAGCCAGACACCTTCGCCGCGCGCAATTGACACCAGCGGCAAGGCCTCGTGCTGTTTCATCTGCGTGCACGGATGCCACACCGAAGCCAGACTGCGCGCGAGGAGATGGTCAGGAGTGAAATTGGATGTCATCGGGAGGCGCGATTTTACACCCCGCTCCATTCCCGCTTGCGCTGCGGCAGAGGCTGGACAAGCCGCATCGGTCATCAAGTTGACATCTCGGCCCGGTTATCGGAGCCTTGCAGGCGAGATCGGGACTGTTGCAACACCAGCCCGATAAAAAAAACAAGGATCAGGAAACCGGAGTTGTCGACGTGCTCGATGCGGTTGGAATAAGAGCAGCACTCCATGACCCGGTCACACGGAGGAACGATGCAACAGCAAGCTGATGTCATCGTCGTTGGCTCGGGTGCGGCAGGCCTGACCGCCGCGACCGTAGCCGCCAAAGAAGGTTTGAGCGTGCTGGTGCTGGAGAGCACCGGGTACTTTGGTGGCACCACCGCCTATTCCGGCGGCGGCGTGTGGATTCCGAACAACCATCTGATGAAGGCAGCCGGTTATGACGACAGCCGCGAAGAAGCCGAGGCCTACCTGCGCGCCAGCTTGGGCACCGAATACGATCCAAAAATCGTCGACGCCTTTCTCGACAATGGCCCCGAGATGCTGCGTTATCTGGAGCAACACACCGTCGTCAGGCTCACCGCCAGCCCGGTGCCCGACTACGCGCCTGCCGCGCCCGGCTGGCATATTTCGCGTTGTCTGCTGACGCCGGAATATGATGGCGAGCGCCTCGGGCCGATGCTGCGTCAGTTGCGTCCGCCCCTGCCACAGATGGTCCTGCTTGGCAGCATGCAGATCGACTTCAACGACATGGCCCAGCTGCAACAGATGCTGCGTTCGCCCGCGGCTTTTCTGCATGTGACGAAGATGGTCGTCAAATTTTTGTGGGGAAAGTTGCGTTATGGTCGTGGCACGCGCTTGATCAATGGCAACGCATTGACCGCGACACTGCTGCGCTCTGCGCTTGATGTTGGTGTCAAGCTGGAAAACAACGCCAGGGTGCATAACCTGATTACCGACAACGGAAAGGTCAGCGGTGTCGTGGTGGAGAAAAATGGACAACGAACCAAGGTCACGGCGAGCAAAGGCGTGATCCTCGCCAGTGGCGGCTTTGGCGCGAACAAGGAAATGCGCGGCCGTTACATCCCCATGGCGGAACATGGCTGGTCGCTGCAGCCGGAGGGCTGCCAGGGCGACGGCATCAACATGGGCGTTGCCGTCGGCGGCTCCATGAACGAAACCAATCCGGCCAACGGCATCTGGTCACCGATGTCGGCCATGCGCGATGAGAACGGCGAGTTGGTCGCTTACCCGCACCTGTTTTTCGACCGCCACAGCCCCGGTTCCATCGTCGTCGACCGCTTCGGGCATCGCTTCGTAAGCGAGGGATTCCACTACCAGAACTTCGTCAACACCATGCACAAGAATGGCATCACCGAGGGATTCCTGATCGGCGACCACCCGTTCCAACGCAAGTACGGCATGGGGCTGGCGCGGCCTGCGCCTTATCCGCTTGGGTCGTTTATTCGTTCCGGCTACCTGGTCGAAGCCGACAGCATCAGCGAGCTGGCGCGCAAACTTCGCATCGACGTCGCAGCGCTGGAGCACACCGTCGCCGAATTTAACCGCAACGCCGCACTCGGCAAGGACCCCGAGTTTCAAAGAGGCGAAGACTATTACTCGCGCTTCATGGGTGATGCCAGCCACGAACCCAACCCGAGCCTGGCGCCCATCACCACGCCGCCGTTTTACGCTCTTGAGCTCCGCCCCGGCGATCTCAGCACCGTCTGCGGATTGAACGCCAATGCCAACGCCCAGGTCATCGACGCCAACGGAGAACCGATCACAGGGCTGTATGCAGCCGGGCTGGACATGAACAGCATGATGCGCGGTCACTATCCGGGCGGAGGCTCCAGTCTGGGGGCCGCCATGACTTTCGGCTATGTCGCGGCGCAGCACATCGCCGGCCGCGCCTAGGAACATGATGGAAAACCTTCACCACCAAGAACATCAAATCAAAAATGCTCTTCTTGGTGATTCCTGGTGTCTTGGTGGTGAAAGATTTTGGCTTATCAACCACGAGGAGAAAATTAATGCCAACCCCCGAAGAATCGCTACGCGTCGCCCAACAACTGACCCTTGCGTTCGCGCAACGCAGCGCCGAAGGTTTTGAAAAACTCTATGCCGACGATGCCGTGATCTGGCATGCGTCGACCAACCAGACCCAGACCAAGCAGGAGAATGTCGGCCTGCTCCGCGGCGTGTTCGCGCTGATGAGCGCGGCCGGTTACGAGAACGTCACCTGCCTGCCGACGCCGGAAGGTTTTGTGCAACACCATGTGGTGGGCGGCACCTTCACCGACGGCACCAAGGTGCCGGGCCTCAATGCCTGCCTCGTGGTCACCGTGAAAAACGGCAAGATCACCCACCTGCGCGAATGGTTCGATCCGGTGCAATTCCAGGAAGTCTGGAAGCGCATGGGCGTCGCCCTATAACGCCCCGCCTGGGCGTCACCGCGACCTCGTACTGGTCGTGATGGCGCACCCAGGCTTGCACTTGGCGCCCTTTGTCACGTCCCTTGGGCGTCAGGTCAAGATAGTGGTAGGCACCGTTCACCAATGTCCACACCGCTGGAATATTGATTTCCAGCTCTTGTTGATAACGAAGCCAGCATACCAAGAAGCCCTTGTCGGCCAATGATCAGAAATCTGCATGTGCCTTTGCCTTTGCCGCAGCAGCGATGCGCACAAAACCCCAACGTCACCGTTTTTATAGCGTGAAACTCATGTAAACCTCGACGAATCCGGTGCTTTTTGTTGAGTTATATGACTTTTTTGTTGTCAAGTTTGCTGTTAGGCTGCTATTTTCCCACCCTTGGCCAAGGGGAAGCAAAACGGATACTCCACCGATTTCAGTCGAAACGGCGATGACTTATGTCAAAGGGATAAGTGTCGACGCCAAGATGCTGCTGCGCATGGCATTGGTGGCACTGGTTTATTTTTGTCTGGGCCGCCTCGGTCTTACCGTTCCTTCCGACGCTTACACGCTCAATATAGCCGTAGTTTGCTCACCGGCCGGTATTGCGCTGGCGGCGATTCTTCGCCTCGGCCGGCCCGTGGCGGCCGGGGTCTGGCTCGGTGCATTTTTGGTCAATGTCACCATCGGTTTGCCGTTGCCGGTTGCAGCGGCCATCGCCTGCGGCACTACGCTGGCACCGCTGGTCGGCGCGACACTCATGCGCTGGGGCGACATGCACCCCAACTTCGATCGGCAGCAGGACGTGCTGACCTTCTTCATCGTCACCATCGTCACCATGGGCATCGGTGCGATGATCGGCACCACCGCACTTCACCTCGCCGGGATGCTGCCCCAGGCAGAGATGCGCAATGCCCTGCTGTACTGGTGGCTGGGCGATGCGGTGGGCACTCTGGTCGCGACACCACCCTTGCTGATTTTCAGTTGGGAAGTATTCAAGCGCCAGGCCGGCGTTTCCCGCCTGGCGGAAGCCGCCGTTTCGATCGGCGGCCTGCTGGTAGCAGCCGCGGTGGTGTTCGGTGCCATCGGGCAGACCCACTCGCCGCAGGCGCTGACATTCGTACCTTATGTGTTTCTGGTCTGGATTGCCTTGCGGCTTGGTACTTGGCCGGCGGTGCTTGCCGTGCTGGCGCTGGCGTTCTGCGCCATTCTCAGTACCGCGCTCGGCGTCGGCGCGTTCGCCACCGACGACTCGAAAATCGGCATCGCCGCGCTGTGGTCCTACATCGCCTCCAGCGTCGGTGTGACCCTGCTGATCGCCGCGCTGCATGCCGAGCGCAATCAGGCCGATCTTGATCTG
Source organism: Sterolibacteriaceae bacterium (assembly GCA_025360425.1). Lineage (GTDB taxonomy): Bacteria > Pseudomonadota > Gammaproteobacteria > Burkholderiales > Rhodocyclaceae > JANYCD01. Next base: position 6,728 of record JANYCD010000043.1, on the reverse strand, counting down.
CGCATGAGCGAGGCGCGCTTCCGCGATTTCACCTATGCGCTTGCCGACTGGTTTTGGGAGCTGGACAGTCACGGCCGCTTCAATTTTGTCGCCGGCAACATCGAAGGCGTGCTGGGGTTTACGCCGGACGAGTTGATCGGAAAAACCTTCGCCGAGCTGGCGACCGGAGACGATGCCGTGCTGCCGGTGCGCGTTTTCGAACATGCATTTGCCGGACGCCGGCCGGTGCGCGATCTGGAAATCTGGAGCCCGCACAAGAACAGCGGCGTGCGCTGCCTGCGCGCCAATGGCGTTCCGATCATCGACGCCAACGATAACTTCACCGGCTATCGCGGCGTATTCGAAGACATCACCGGTCGACGCGAGGCCGACGAAGCACGGCGACTCGCCGCCACCGTGTTCGAGAACAGTTCTGAAGCCATCGTCATTACCGACGCCAACGCCAAAATCATTTCCATCAATGCCGCCTTCACATTGATTACCGGATACACGCTGGAAGACGTCAAGGGTCACTATCCGAGCTATCTCAAGTCCGGCTACGAAGAGTCGGACGTTTACGAATCGATCTGGGCCGGCCTGCGCAGTCGCGGCCACTGGCATGGTGAAGCGCAGGATCGCAAGAAGGATGGCATGTTGTTCGCGGGCCTGCTTTCGATCAGCGCGGTGCGCGACGAACGTGGCGAGATCACCAGCTTCGTCGCCATATTTTCCGACATCTCGACGATCAAGCGGGTTCAGGAAGAACTCCAGCGCATGGCGCACTACGATGCGCTGACCGCACTGCCAAACCGGGTGCTGCTCGATCTGCGACTCTCGCATGCGCTCGAACGCGCCAAGCGCGCAAAACGCAAGGCCGCGGTATTGCTGCTCGACCTCGACGGCTTCAAGACCATCAACGACAGTCTCGGCCACGCTGTCGGCGACCGCCTATTGCAGGTGGTGTCGAAGCGGCTGGCGGAAGTCGTGCGCGAAGAAGATACCGTGGCGCGCCTCGGCGGCGACGAATTCGCCATTGTGCTGGAACATCTCAAGCGCGGCGAGGATGCCGTGGTCGTGGCAAAAAAATTGCTCGACGCGGTGGCGCAACCGGTTGACCTCGGCAACAATCAAACGGCGCTGGTGGATACCAGCATTGGCATCGCCCTCTATCCGGACGACGGAGTCACTGCTGCCGTGCTGTTGCGCAACGCCGATGCGGCAATGTACGAATCCAAAGGCGCAGGGCGGGGCAACTTTCGCTTCTACCGGCCCGAAATGACCCATGCCGCGCAAACCCGCTTCCGGCTTGAGTCGGCGTTGCGCCTGGCCATGACGCAGGACGAACTGGAAGTCTGGTACCAGCCGCAGGTCGCGCTGACCACCGGCAAGGTGGTCGGCGCCGAAGCACTGTTGCGCTGGCGGCACCCCGAAAGAGGGCTGATACTCCCCGGCGAATTCATCCAGCTTGCCGAAGAAACCAATCTCATCCTGCCCTTGGGCGAGTGGGTACTGCGCCATGCCTGCAAACAGGCCAAGGCTTGGCGCGACCGCGATCTCGGCTTCGGCAAGATGTCGGTCAACATCGCCGCCGCCCAGATCGAGCGCGGCAATCTAGTGCAATTGGTGCGCGACATTCTGGCTGAAACCGGACTACCCGGCGACTGCCTGGAACTTGAAATCACCGAAGGCTCATTGCTGCACAGCGCAGAGAACGCACGCAAGGTCACCAGCGCCATCCGTGAAATGGGAACACCGCTGGCCATCGACGACTTCGGCACCGGTTACTCCTCGCTCTCCTACCTCAAGCAACTACCCATCGACAAGCTCAAGATCGACCAAAGCTTCGTCCGCGACTTGCCGGGAAACAGCGACGACGTTGCCATCGCCCGCACCGTCATCGCGCTTGGCCACGGCCTCGGACTCACCGTCCTTGCCGAGGCGGTCGAGACTGAAGCACAGCGCGATTTCCTGCTTGCCGAAGGTTGCGATGAAGCGCAGGGCTTCCACTACAGCTGCGCGCTTCCGGCAGTGGAATTCGAAGCCTGGATGCTGTCGCAGCGCGCGGGGATGGAATCGGGGTTGGCAGTGCAGCAAGGATGAAACGCGGGCGCTGGCTCAGCATACTTGCGATCACCGTATTTGTCGCACTCGGCGTCTCCGGCCTGCATCCCCACGATCGCGCCACATGGCTGATGGAAGTGGTGCCAATCCTGATTGTGGCTCCGCTCCTCTTCACCACCTATCGCCGTTTCCCGCTCAGCACCTTGCTTTACCTGCTGATCGCGGTGCATGCCGTGATCCTGATGGTCGGCGGCGCTTACACCTACGCCCACGTCCCGTTCGGTTTCTGGCTGCAGGACGTGCTGGGCACGGCCCGCAACCCCTACGACAAGATCGGGCATTTCGCCCAGGGTTTCGTGCCGGCGCTTGCCGCCCGTGAAATACTGTTGCGCGGCAAATACCTCACCAGCCGGCCGATGACGGCATTCCTCGCCATCTGCGTGGCGCTGGCGATCAGCGCCTGCTACGAGATGATCGAATGGTGGTCGGCACTGGCGATGGGCCAGGGCGCCGATGAGTTCCTCGGCACGCAAGGCGACATGTGGGATACCCAGTCGGACATGTTCTTCGCCATGATCGGCGCGATCGTCGCGATGTTCGTCATGACCCGGCTGCAGGATCGGCAAATCGCCGTTCTGGCCAAAGATCTGCCCACTTATTCGGGCTGACCACCTGCAAAGGCAGAGCAATCACATCATGGAAACCCACGTCGGCGATATCACCCATGTCATCCAGCTCGCGGTGGCGCCGGTCTTCCTGCTCACCGCCATCGCTGCTTTGATCACGACGCTCAACGCACGTCTCGGCCGCATTGTCGATCGCATGCGCGTCATTCTCAATCAGGACGAATCACTGCCGCAAGGCCGGCCAGAGACGGTGACGCGCGAGCTGCACCGCCTGTCGCGCAGGATCTCATGTACTCCGCCATCTTCAGCGCCGTTGCGGCGGGCCTGATGGTGTGCCTGGTGGTTGCCGGCGGTTTTGTCGGCGCACTACTGGCCATCGATCTGGCAAAGACCATCGCCGTGGTTTTCATTCTGGCGATGTGTGCCCTGATCATTTGCCTGAGTCTGTTCCTGCGCGAGATCTACCTGGCGGTGATCACCGGTCCGCACCGCGATCACTCGCAAAGCCGGGATTAATAAAACCCGGTCAGACGTGCCGCTGGTTGGTAATCAAACTAATCTCCCACAACAGTCTTTACTATGGGTAGTATTGTCGCATCCACAAACACCGTACCGACCCATGTTCGATTTTCGTCGAATCGCGCAAAGCCTTCGCAAATTCACCGGCAAGCCGACTCGGTCAACTCAGCATCAGGCGATCAATGTCGTCGACGGCAGCAGAGCTAACTACGCCGGCCAATTGGTGCTGGTGGTGGATGACCAGCGCACCAACCGCACTCTGCTGGTCCGCCTGATCAATATCCTCGGCTACGCGGCCGAGGCCACCGAAAGCGGCGCCATGGCGCTGGAAAAATGGAAGGGCGGCCAATTCGCATTGATGATCACCGACTGCCATATGACCGGGGTGGACGGCTACGCGTTGACACGCAACATCCGCCGCATCGAAAGCCGTGACAGCCTGCAACGCATGCCGATCATTGCGTGGACGGCGACCACCCTGCCTGGCATGGACCAAAACTGTGCCGAGGCCGGCATGGATGACCATCTGCCCAAACCAGTCGACTTGGACACACTGGCAGGCATGCTCGAACGCTGGCTGCCATCGCTCAACAAGCCGCTGTCGAAAGCAGCCAGCGATACCGCGATGCCGGCAGTTTCGAATATCACTCTCGATCGCGCAGTCCTCACCCGCTACTCCAGTGGCGACCCGCTGCTGGAGCAGGAGATTCTGCGTGAATTTCGCTCGGCGAATAGTGCCGACATCGCGCTGTTCGAGCAGGCCCTGGCGCAACACGATCCGCTGCTGGTGGCGCAGGCAGCGCACCGCATTAAGGGCGCCAGCAGGATGATCGGTGCCCACGCCTTCGCCGCAATATGCGAACGTATTGAAAAGAACGGTCGGGCACGCAATTGGGACGCAATCACCACCAACCGGGAACTGTTTTTTGGCGAGCTGGGCAAGCTCAACGAGGCCCTCAACTCGTGCTAGGCTCGGGGCAATGAAAACTCACGCATAGCGCGCCCGGCCTTGTTCATGCAACTTTCCGAAATCCGCTTTCTGGTCGTTGATGACCACGACTTCCAGCGCAGCATGCTGGTCAGAATGCTGAAGCGGCTCGGCGTCGTTCAGATAGCAGAAGCCGCCGATGGTGCCGCCGCCCTCAAGGTGTGCGACAGCACCCCCATTGATATCATCATCTGCGATCTCGACATGCCAGGCATGGATGGCATGGCGTTCATTCGCCATGTCGGCGAAAGCGGCATCAATGCCTCAATGATCCTGTCCAGCGCGCTGGACCGGTCGCTGGTGGCATCGGTAGGCACCATGACCCGCGCCTATGGCATACATCTCCTCGGCACGATTGAAAAACCCACCACGCCGGAGCGCCTGCAAGAGTTGCTCGGCCTCTACCGCGTACCCACAGCGCACAAGGTTGGCGTTGCCGCGTCCACATTCCCACTGGATGAAATATGCGCCGGACTTGCCGCCGGCCAGTTCGAGCCATTCTTCCAGCCCAAGGTCGACATCGCCAGCGGCCAGCTCAAGGGCGTCGAAGCCCTCGCGCGCTGGCGCCACCCCGGGCACGGCATCATTGCACCGCAGAGCTTCATTGAAACCCTTGAAGGCTCGGGCCTGATCGACGAACTGAGCTGGCAGATGATCGAGCAATCCGCGCGCTGGTGCCGCGAATGGCGCGGCGCCGGTCTCGACATCAGCGTCTCGGTAAATATCTCGCTCAGCTCGCTCAACAAGGCCAGCTTTGCCGACCACATCGCCGGCTTGGTCGAGCGTCAGAAACTCGACCCGCACCACATGATCCTCGAAGTCACCGAGAGCACCGCGATGACCAATGTCGGGCAGGCGCTGGAAAATCTTGCCCGTCTGCGCATCAAGGGCTTCGGACTTTCCATTGACGATTACGGCACCGGCTATTCGTCGATGCAGCAACTGACCCGCGTCTCGTTCACCGAACTGAAAATCGACCAGTCCTTCGTCACCGATGCTGCTGCCAACGAGACCTGCCGCGTGGTACTTGAAACCAGCCTCGACATGGCCAAAAAACTGCGCCTGTGCTCCGTCGCCGAAGGCGTTGAAACTGAAGCCGACTGGGCAATGCTGCAGGCGTCGAGTTGCAATCTGGCGCAGGGCTACCTGATCGGACGGCCGATGGAAGGCAAGGACCTGCTTGGCTGGGTGTCCAGTTGGAAGCCATCGCTTGGCCTGACCCAGGCGCTGGGCCAGTAGCCGCGAAACAGCAGGGGTTTCCCCCGATAATTCAGGCTTAGCCCACTACATCTAGTGGCACACCCCTTGCTCTGACACTACATGTCGTGCCAGAGCATGCCAAGTCATTGTTTCGTAAGAAGGCAAAATTCTCCACTTTTCATCGTTATCCGGCGGGCGTATTCTCCGTATCCTGCAATCTAAGCCCCCACCGTTTTACCCCCTCCGGATAAAAAACATGACACAAGAAACCCACAACACCGAGGACTCCCTTTCCCAAATCCAGGTCGGCCAACTTGGCCTGCCATTGCCGCAAGAGATATCAGGCGAAGTCCTGATCGAGAAATACGCCAAGGGCAACGAGCGTGACGTGCGCGAAGTGCGCAGCCGCATTGCCCGCGCCCTTGCCGCCGTCGAAGCCGAAGACAAGCGCGCCTATTGGGAAGCCCGCTTCCTCGAAGCTCAGGAGAATGGCTTCGTGCCCGCCGGCCGCATCAACTCCGCCGCCGGCACCGATCTGTGCGCCACGCTGATCAACTGCTTCGTGCAGCCGGTGGGCGATTCGATTTCCGAAACCGTCGACGGCCGCCCCGGTATCTACACTGCGCTGCTGCAGGCCGCCGAGACCATGCGCCGCGGCGGCGGCGTGGGTTACGACTTCTCCTCGATCCGCCCCATCGGCGCCCACGTCAAGGGCACCCAATCGCGCGCCTCGGGCCCCATCTCCTACATGCGCGTGTTCGACCGCTCCTGCGAAACCGTCGAATCGGCGGGCAGCCGGCGCGGCGCGCAAATGGGCGTGATGCGCTGCGACCATCCCGACATCGAGGAATTCATCCACGCCAAGGATCATGGCGACCTGACCAACTTCAACGTCTCGGTCGGCGTCACCGACGAATTCATGCAAGCCGTGGAAGACGACAGCCTGATCGAGCTCAAGCACCGCGCCCAGCCCACCGCCGATATCGTCGCCGTCGGTGCCTACAAGCGCGAGGATGGTCTGTGGGTCTATCGCAAGGTGCGCGCCCGCGACCTGTGGGATCAGATCATGCGCTCCACCTACGACCATGCCGAGCCGGGCATCCTGTTCCTTGACCGCATGAACAAGGACAACAACCTCTACTACTGCGAAACCATCGAGGCAACCAACCCCTGCGCCGAACAGCCGCTGCCGCCCTACGGCTGCTGCTGCCTGGGCTCGATCAACCTCACCATCTTCGTCAAGGCGCCGTTCACCGACAAGGCCACGTTCGACTACGCCGCCTTTGGCAAGGTGGTGGAAACCGCGACGCGCATGCTCGACAATGTGCTCGACGCCACCCATTGGCCGCTCGAAC
>JANYCD010000007.1 GCA_025360425.1 Sterolibacteriaceae bacterium | reverse complement strand
TCCCAAGGGTATGGCTGTTCGCCATTTAAAGTGGTACGTGAGCTGGGTTTAAAACGTCGTGAGACAGTTTGGTCCCTATCTGCCGTGGGCGTTGGATATTTGAGGGGACCTGCTCCTAGTACGAGAGGACCGGAGTGGACGTACCTCTGGTGTACCGGTTGTCACGCCAGTGGCATCGCCGGGTAGCTATGTACGGAAGAGATAACCGCTGAAAGCATCTAAGCGGGAAACTCGCCTCAAGATGAGATATCCCGGGGACTTGATCCCCCTGAAGGGTCGTGGAAGACCACCACGTTGATAGGTTGGGTGTGGAAGCGCAGTAATGCGTTAAGCTAACCAATACTAATTGCCCGTGAGGCTTGACCCTATAATTTTGAGTGTTTTGCCGATAGTCAATTGTCGGCAAGCCTGGTAGCAACGAACGCACGGCAATCACAATCCAATCTCTTTACTTCTTCCAGATCATGTGTTTCGACAAGGCATAGCGCCGCAATCGAAACACGCCAGTTTTGTCTGGTGCCCATAGCGTCTTGGAACCACTCCTTCCCTTCCCGAACAGGACCGTGAAACGAGACCGCGCCAATGATATTGCCTATTACGGGTGAGAAAGTAGGTCAGCGCCAGACTCCCAACAATAACCCCCTCCCGGCATGCCGGGAGGGGGTTTGCGTTTCAGGGATTGCTACAATAGCGACATGAAAACTACTTTTCTTGAATTCGAGCAACCGATTGCCGAACTTGAGGTGAAGATCGAGCAGCTTCGTTTCGCCCAGGAGGAATCCGCCGTAGACATTTCGGAGGAAATCAGTCGCCTCGAAGCGAAGGGTCAGACCTTGACCAGGGAAATCTATGCAAAACTGAGTCCATGGCAGATTGCACAAGTGGCACGCCATCCGCAAAGACCATACACTTTTGACTACGTCCAAAATATTTTCACGGAGTTTGAGGAACTGCATGGTGATCGTGGTTTCGCCGACGACCGCGCAATCGTTGGCGGATTAGCGCGATTTAATGGTCAGTCCTGCATAGTGATCGGTCATCAAAAAGGCCGCGATACAAAGGAAAAAATTCAACGCAACTTCGGCATGCCGCGTCCGGAGGGTTATCGCAAGGCGCTGAGACTGATGAAGTTGGCCGAAAAATTTGGCCTCCCAATTTTTACTTTCGTCGATACGCCTGGCGCCTATCCCGGCGTTGATGCAGAAGAGCGCGGGCAATCCGAAGCGATTGGACACAACCTGTTTGTAATGGCCGAGTTAAAGGTGCCGATCATCGCTACAATTATCGGCGAGGGTGGTTCAGGCGGTGCATTGGCAATTGCCGTGGGCGACAGTGTTCTGATGCTCCAATACTCCACATATGCAGTTATTTCTCCAGAAGGTTGCGCATCGATTCTTTGGAAGAGCGCTGAGCGTGCCAGCGATGCAGCTGAAACCATGGGAATCACCGCGTCTCGCCTGAAATCATTGGGGCTGATTGATCGAATTGTCACTGAACCCGTCGGAGGCGCACATCGCGATTCTCGTGCGATTGCAGTTTCGCTGAAAAAAGCGCTGCAAGATGTACTCAAGCAACTGTCGGGGCTCTCAACGTCGGAACTCATCGAAAGACGCTTTAAGCGTCTGATGAGCTATGGAAAATTCAAGGAACAAGCACTTAACTGAACGGCTGGTTCAAACAGTCAAAACTTGCTTGGGGCGATATTCCGAGCCAGGACAACACTTGGCCGTGGCGTTTTCAGGAGGACTGGACTCTTCCGTGCTGCTGGATATTCTGTGCCGCTATCAAGTTGATGTAGAAGCGTCCATGGTTAGTGCAGTTCACGTTCATCACGGGCTTAATTCTGATGCTGATGCATGGGCCGATCACTGTGCCAACGAGTGTCAAAAACGCGGTGTGCCCTTTATTACCAAGCACGTGTCGGTGAACAGGACGTCGGGACACGGGTTGGAGGGATCGGCCAGGGTAGCGCGGTATCAGGTTTTGGCAGACATAGATGCTGATCACGTGCTGCTGGCACATCAACAAGATGACCAAGCCGAGACCGTTCTGCTGAATCTGTTGCGTGGCGCCAGCATACTTGGGGCAGCGGCAATGCCGGTCGTCCGAGGCAGGTATCTCAGACCTTTGTTGGGTATTGGGCGCAATGAAATTCGGGAATATGCAGAACAACATGCATTGATATGGATCGAGGACATTAGTAATTCTGATGATCATTTCATGCGTAATTTCCTGCGTAACCGTATTTTTCCTCAACTCCTTGATCGTTTTCCTGCAGCGCAGACAAACTTGGCTCGCGCTGCGCAAAGCTTTGTCGAGGCAAATACGCTATTGGAGCAATTGGCACAGTTTGATCAGGGTAGCCCCGGACCGCTAAGAATCGAGAAGCTGCGGCGACTCGAAAAGCTGCGGGCACTGAATCTTCTGGCTTTTCATTTCCGCCTTCATGAGGTGCAAATTGCAAGCCGTGATCAGTTGCAGGAGTTGCTACGGCAACTCACTGAAGCCGCGGTCGACCGGCAACTGCGTTTCCGGATCGGGGGGATGGAAGTAAGGCGATATCGTGGTGAAGTTTGTTTTGTTCCAACGCCATTCAGTAGTCCAGACACCCTCGAATGGACAGGGCAGCAAAGTATGCCCTGGGGGGATGAAATGATAACGATCACAGCGGGCGTGAGCACAGGAGTGCGTTGCGCTTCATTGGAAGTGGCCCAGGTTCGCTTTGCTCACCGAATGGGCGGGGAAAAAATCCGGCTTCGACGGGACGGACCATGCCGTCCACTCAAGGACCTGCTGCGGGAGGCTGGAATCGCTCCGTGGCAGAGGGATCGGATACCCTTGATGTATTGCGGAAGTGATCTCGTATGGATTCCCGGCATTGGCATTGCTGCCGGTTATCAGTGTACTTCTCCAGAAACAGGGGTTTTATTAGAGTTTAGCGGGGTTACTTGGTAAACTCTGATGTTTTTTGAAGTCGAGTTACTCAGGAGAAATACATATGGCGATTGAACGTACCCTATCTATCATCAAACCCGATGCCGTGGCGAAAAATGTGATTGGCAGAATCTACACCCGTTTTGAAGATGCTGGCCTCAAGATAGTTGCAGCAAGGTTAACCCAACTGTCGCGCGGCGAAGCCGAGGGATTTTATGCGGTGCATAAGGCTCGTCCTTTCTTCAAGGATCTCGTCGATTTCATGATCTCCGGCCCGGTAATGGTGCAGGCACTCGAAGGCGATAATGCCATTGCCAGGAATCGCGACTTGATGGGTGCGACAGATCCTAAAAAGGCGGCTCCTAGCACCATCCGCGCAGACTTTGCCGACTCCATCGACGCAAATGCCGTGCACGGTTCCGACGCGCCTGAGACTGCTGCGGTCGAAATCGCCTATTTCTTCCCGGCGTTGAATATCTACTCGCGCTAATGTCAATCAATCTGCTCGATTACGATGGATATGGGCTCGTCGCCTTGTTCGCAGAATTCGGCGAGAAGCCGTTTCGTGCGACACAAGTGCTACGCTGGATCCATCGATTCGGGCAGAGTGATTTTGATGCGATGACGGACATTGCCAAGGGTTTGCGCGAAAAGCTCAAGGCAACTGTAGTGATACAACCGCCTGCCATCATCTCCGACCAAATTTCGGATGATGGCACCCGTAAATTCCTGGTTGACGTGGGTGCAGGCAATGCGATCGAGACGGTCTTCATTCCCGAAAATGATCGTGGGACCCTGTGCATCTCAACCCAGGCTGGCTGCGCACTCGACTGCGCATTTTGTTCAACCGGCAAACAGGGCTTCAACCGCAATCTGACCGTGGCCGAAATCATCGGCCAGCTATGGCTTGCAAACCGGGCGCTCGGCCACGACCCGAAGGGTGAGCGTATCGTCAGCAACGTGGTACTGATGGGCATGGGTGAGCCTCTCGCCAATTTCGACAACGTTGTCACTGCGCTGCGATTGATGTTGGATGACCACGCCTATGGTCTGTCGCGCCGTCGTGTCACGCTGTCGACCTCGGGCATCGTTCCGGCGATTGAACGGCTACGCGAGGCATGTCCGGTCTCGTTGGCAATATCGCTTCATGCGCCTACTGATGCCTTGCGTAACCAATTGGTACCGATCAACCGTAAATATCCTCTATCCGAATTGCTGGCCGCTTGCCGCGAGTATCTGAAAGTGGCACCGCGCGATTTCATCACATTCGAATATGTAATGCTGGATGGTATCAATGACAGCGACGATGATGCACGGATGCTGATTGCACTGATCCATGACGTTCCGTGCAAATTCAACCTGATTCCGTTCAATCCGTTTCCCAATAGTGATTTTCGGCGATCACCAGCGGAGCGCATCCGCCGCTTTGCCGAAATTCTGCTTTCGGCAGGTATTGTCACCACAACGCGCAAGACCCGTGGCGATGATATTGATGCCGCGTGCGGCCAACTTGCCGGACAGGTCAAGGACAAGTCGCGACGTCACGAGAGGCGGAATAAGATAATTCCCTTGGTGGAGATCTCATCGTGAAAAGACTAATTTGGCTATTGCCAATCATACTAGCAGCGTGTGTCTCGAACGGTGGCAGTTCCCGCCGCATTCGTGAACCCGTAATGCAGCAACAGGTCGTTGGTGAGACGCGGACCAAGGCAAAAAGCCGCGTTGAACTGGGCAGTGCCTATTATCAGGATAGGCAGTTCGGCGTTGCATTGGAAGAAGCGCGTAAAGCTGTTGCTCTCGATGGCGGCTATGCCCCTGCGCACAACTTGCTCGCGTTGATCTACATGGAGCTAGGACAGAAGGCGTCCGCGCAGGAATCATTCGAACGTGCCTTGCAGCTAGCGCCAGGGGATCCTGATATCAGCAACAACTATGGCTGGTTTCTTTGTCAGAACGGCGAAGAAAGGAAGTCGCTGGCCTATTTTCAGATGGCGTTAAGTGATCCGCTTTATTCAACACCGTCTACTGCTTTAGTTAACGCCGCAATCTGTTCGTCCAAATTGAAGGATGACAAATCCGCCGAAGACTACTTGCTGCGTGCGCTGCGGAATGAACCGGACAACATACGCGCGCTATATCAGCTTTCGGATTTGTACTTTCGTACAGGCCGTTATGCAGACGCAAGACAACGTATTTCTGAATATCATGGCCGGGTAGAGCCGACAGCCGAATCCACTTGGCTGGCATTGCGTATCGCCCGAGGCCTTGGCAATCGGCGGGATGAAGCTGCTTTTATGGGGGCTTTGCGCCGCAATTTTCCGAACAGCGCTGAGTTTCAAAAGCTGCAGCAGGGCCAGTTCCAGTGAGCGAAACAGAGACTATTCCTTCCGACACTGACTTGGCGATGGCAACTGAATTGCCGGGGCAGTATTTGAGCCGTGCCCGCGAAACACGTGGTTTATCTGTTGCCGATATTGCCAGGACACTGAAGTTCAGCGAACGTCAGATCGATGCGCTGGAGCGCGACGATTATCAGGTATTGTCCGGGTCGACCTTTATTCGTGGATTTATCCGCAGCTACGCCAGAGTTTTGAAGATCGACCCTGTGCCGTTAGTAGCAATGCTTGATGCGGGATCGCCACACGCTGCGGTAGAGGTTGTCGCACCTGGCAACATGGGAGATGCTGTGCCGCAGGCGTTCATGAAACGCCATGCCAAGTTGAGCAGCGTTGTCGTTGGTGTCATGATCATTTTAAGTGCGGGATATGTGTGGTTGACCGGACTCGTGAGTGAAGAGATCCCGGTCTCGCAAATACCGCAATCGATTCCAGTTGCCAAGGTTGCCGGCACTAGCACTGAAATAGTTATGCCCGCTGCACCTGTAGCGTCCGCTGCGAACGACCAACTGGTCGTCGACTTTGACGACAGATCCTGGATTGAAATCAAGGATGCGACTGAAAGCGTAGTCCTGACGGGAGAATTTCCCGGTGGCTTTCATCAAGCTGTTTCAGGACATGCGCCGTTTCAGGTATGGATAGGCAATGCTGCTGCGGTCCGGATGAAACAAGGTGATCGTTTGATAGACCTGCTGCCCCACACGCGAGAGGGTGTCGCCCGGTTTACGGTCGATTGATGACCATGAAAACGGATATGCCAGGGACTGTTCGTCGCCGTATCTCGCGTTGCGTGCGTGTCGGCAATGTCCTGATCGGCGGTGAAAATCCGATCGTGGTTCAATCGATGACGAATACCGATACCGTCGACGATTTTGGCACAGCCATGCAGGTTGCCCAGTTGGCCCGCGCTGGTTCGGAGATTGTGCGTATCACGGTCAACACACGTGAAGCCGCCGCCGCTGTGCCGAGGATCGTGGAACGTCTGGATACCATGGGAATCATGGTACCGTTAGTCGGCGATTTTCACTTCAATGGACACAAGCTGTTGAGTGAGGTTCCCGAGGCTGCATCCGCGCTGTCAAAATTGAGAATCAATCCAGGTAATGTTGGCAAAGGCGCCAAACGCGATGAACAATTCGCGCGGTTGATCGAGATCGCCTGCCGTCACGATAAGCCGGTGCGCATCGGCGTGAATTGGGGCAGCCTTGATCAGACGCTGTTGGCACGCATCATGGACGAAAATGCCAAACGCAGTGAGCCGCTGGATGCCACGCAAATCATGCGCGAGGCAATGGTCACATCGGCCCTGGAGTCTGCTGAAAGAGCGGTCGAACTTGGACTGCCGGCTGATCATATAGTGCTCTCGTGCAAAGTGTCCGGTGTGCAGGATCTGATTGCCATATATCGCGATATTGCACGTCGCTGCGACTATGCCTTGCACCTCGGGCTGACAGAAGCAGGGATGGGTAGCAAAGGGATTGTCGCTTCCACAGCGGCGATGGCAGTGCTGTTGCAGGAGGGTATTGGCGACACTATCCGCGTGTCGTTAACCCCAGAGCCCAATGGTGATCGCACCAAGGAAGTTATCGTTGCCCAGGAGATTCTGCAAACCGTGGGGCTGCGCGCGTTCACGCCACTGGTCGCCGCATGTCCAGGCTGCGGCAGGACCACCAGCACTTACTTCCAGGAACTGGCGCAGGACATTCAGAGCCATGTCAGGGAATGCATGCCCAAATGGAAACTGGAACGGAATGGCGTTGAGAATATGACATTGGCGGTGATGGGCTGCGTCGTGAATGGCCCTGGTGAGAGCAAGCATGCAAATATCGGAATCTCCCTTCCAGGCAGTGGCGAAGCACCGGTAGCACCCGTGTATGTCGACGGAGAAAGATTCATTACGCTGCGTGGTGAACACATTTCCACCGAGTTCAAAAAAATCGTCGACGATTACGTGGTGCGGAAATTTCCCGCGCGCCAGGAATGAGCCAAACCCTGCAAGCCATCCGCGGGATGAATGACATCCTGCCCGATCAAGCTGAGCAGTGGGAGCAGTTCGAGGAACTGATCCGCGACTGGTTGCGTGCCTACGATTACCGTCCGATCCGCATGCCGCTGGTAGAGCCGACGTCGTTGTTTAGCCGCGCGATTGGCGAGGTGACCGATATCGTTGAAAAGGAAATGTATTCCTTTGAAGACCGGCTCAATGGCGAACAACTGACGTTGCGTCCGGAGGGCACAGCCTCGTGCCTGCGCGCCGTGCTCCAGCACAACCTGCTTTATGATGGCCCCAAGCGGCTGTGGTACATGGGCCCGATGTTTCGGCACGAACGTCCACAGCAGGGCCGCTATCGTCAATTTCACCAGGTTGGTGTCGAAGCCCTCGGTTTCCCCGGGCCGGATATCGATGCAGAGCAGATCGCCATGTGTTCCAGGCTGTGGGACGACATGGGGCTGGAGGGTATACGCCTTGAAATAAATTCCCTGGGGCAGTCTGAAGAGCGGTCCAGACACCGTGCTGATTTGATCACCTATTTACAGCAGCATGAGTCCCGCCTTGATGCTGACGCCAAGCGGCGTTTGCATACCAATCCACTCCGCATCCTTGACACCAAGAACCCGGACTTGCAGTCCCTGGTGGAAGCGGCGCCGAAGCTGATCGACTACCTCGGCGAGCCATCGCTCAAACACTTCGAAGGTGTGCAGGCGCTGCTCAGGGATGCCGCGATTCCTTGCCGGATCAATCCGCGTCTGGTGCGTGGCCTAGACTATTACAGTCATACTGTGTTTGAGTGGGTTACGGATCAACTGGGTGCCCAAGGTACTATTTGCGCGGGGGGGCGTTACGATAATCTCGTCGCCCAACTTGGTGGAAAGCCCGCTCCGGCCTGTGGTTTTGCAATGGGCATCGAGCGCCTGCTGGCGTTGTGGACAGCGCAGGGGTTCAAGCACGAAAGATCCGCTCCGGACATTTATATCGTGCATCAGGGCGAAGCTGCCGGACGCTATGCATTCCGTGTTGCAGAGCTGGTGCGTGATGCGGGGTTCACCATACATCTGCATTGCGGTGGGGGCAGTTTCAAGTCTCAGATGAAGCGGGCGGATGGCTCCGGTGCATCTCTCGCGATCATCATCGGTGATGACGAAGCCGCCAGTGACCACGTCACGCTCAAGCCTTTGCGTGACGCGGTTGAGCAGCGCAAGGTGGCATTTGATCAGGTTGCGGAGTCTGTCGCGCAACTCATTTTTGGCAACGAAGAATAGGAAACGCACATGGCCGTCTATGACCTTGAAGAACAGGAACAGCTGGAAGAGCTTAAAACCTGGTGGAAGCAATACGGCAATCTGGTAACCGGTGTGTTGCTGGTGACCGCCCTGGCGCTTGCCGCATGGCAGGGCTGGAACTGGTGGCAGCGTGGCCAGGCCGGTCAAGCCTCGACGCTCTATTTCGGTGTGGAAAAAGCAGTGACTGAAAACGATGCCAAACGGTCGCGGGAACTGGCCGGCGAAATCATCGACAAATATCCCGGAACCGCCTACGCCAGTTTGGCGGCGCTCCTCTCGGCAAAAATACAGGTCGAAAAAGGCGAAGCCAAAAATGCCAAGGTGCAGCTACAGTGGGTTACTGAACATACCAGGGATGATGCTTTGCGCGATTTGGCGCGACTGCGACTTGCAACGCTGTTGCTCGATGAAAAGAACTACGATGAAGCGCTTAAACAATTGACTGAGGAACCAGTCGAACCTTTCGGGCCACGTTTTTCGGAATTGAAAGGAGATGTTTTCGTCGCGCAGGGCAAGGCTGGCGAAGCCAGGACGCGTTATCAATCAGCGCTGACGCTGATGGACAAGGCCAGCGATGAAGATGTGACCGGGGTTCAGCCGGTTTATCGTGAAGTCCTGCAAACCAAGCTGGATGCTCTGGGGGCAACAAAGTGATGCGCGCCCGATATTTCTTGATGTCCTTGCTGTATATCGGTTTGCTGGCAGGGTGTTCCACAATCAACAAATACAACCCGCTTGCATCGGGTCCGGATTCCAAGTCGTTTCCGGCACCGCTGGTGGCGATCGAACATGCCAACGTCAAATTGCGTACGCTATGGCAGGCCAGCGTTGGTAGTGCTGGCGCCGGGGTATTTACGCCAGCGGTGGCGGGCAACAGCGTTTTCGCTGCGGATGAGGATGGCGCCATCACCCGCTTTGACAACGGCAAGCAAGTCTGGCGCATTTCGGCGGGGCAGTCACTGTCAGGTGGGGTAGGTTCAGATGGCAAGCTTGTTGCCGTGGGAACGACCAAAGGCGATGTTCTGGCCTTCGCAGCCGATACTGGAAAAGCCCTGTGGAAGAGCAAAGTCAGTTCGGAAGTATTGTCTGCGCCGACCATCGGCGACGAGATGGTGGTAGTGCGTAGTGGCGATTCGCGCATTTTTGCGTTTGAACGGGCTGATGGCAAACGGCGTTGGGTTTATCAACGCTCCACACCCACGCTGAGTTTGCGTTCCAATGTTGGTGTTGTCATGACGTCGAGCGGCGTGCTGGCAGGTTTCCCTGGTGGCAAGCTCGTCGCAATTGCCGCTAACAACGGTGCGGCACAGTGGGAAGCGACCGTCGCGCTGCCCAAGGGATCAACCGAACTCGAACGCGTCGCCGACATCACCAGTTCTCCGGTGGTATTCGAGCATCAGGTGTGTGCCGTGGCTTTTCAGGGGCGCGTGTCATGCTTCGACCTCACCTCCGGCAACGCCTTGTGGTCGCGTGATGTGTCTTCCATCAGTGGTCTCGATATCGATGGCAAGGCAGTTTACGTAAGCAGCGATAAGGGCTCGGTGCTGGCTTTCGATCGCAACAGCGGGGCGAGTCTGTGGAAGCAGGACAAGTTGTTAAATCGACAACTGTCGCGCCCATTTGTTATTTCCAGGGCGGTTGCGGTCGCCGATTTTCAAGGATATATCCATTTGTTGAGTCAGGACGATGGTTCTTTTGTCGGTCGTCTCCAAACCGATGGCAGTGCAATTTCCGCCGAACCCCAGCGTATCGTGGGAGGCTTTCTGGTACAAACACATGGTGGCGGACTCTATGCAATTTCCTCCGACTAGCGCATGAAACCCACGCTGGTGCTTGTGGGCCGGCCTAACGTTGGCAAGAGTACGCTGTTCAATCGTCTGACCCGCTCGCGTGACGCGCTCGTTGCCGATATTCCCGGATTGACGCGCGACCGCCATTACGGCCTCGGGCGACTAGGCCGCAAGCCCTATCTGGTGGTCGATACCGGCGGTTTCGAACCGCAGGCGAAGGACGGCATCATGCATGAGATGGCGCGCCAGGCAGAAACAGCGATCGCCGAGGCCGACGTGCTGTTGTTCATCGTGGACGGCAGGGTCGGTCTGACGCCGCAGGACAAAGCGATCGCCGATTTGTTGAGGCGTAGCGGTCGCCCCTTGCATCTGGTGGTGAACAAAGCCGAAGGTATGGAACGCGCCATGGTTGGCGCCGAGTTTCATGAACTGGGTTGCGGTACGCCGCTGGTGATTTCCGCCGCGCATGGGGATGGCGTGAACGAGTTGGTGGATCTGATTCTGGAGAATTTCCCGGAAAACGACGATGAGCCCGATGCCGGCAAAGGCCCCCGTGTTGCCATTGCCGGGCGCCCCAATGTTGGCAAGAGCACCCTGATCAATACGCTGCTCGGCGAAGAGCGCGTCATAGCCTTCGACATGCCCGGTACCACGCGCGATGCCATCGAGGTTCCGTTCGAGCGCAATGGTCGGCATTACACGCTGATCGACACCGCAGGCTTGCGGCGCAAGGGTCGGGTATTTGAGACCATTGAAAAGTTTTCAGTCATCAAGACGCTGCAAGCCGTGGAAGAAGCCAATGTCGTGGTGCTGATGCTGGATGCGAGCCAGGACATTTCCGACCAGGATGCCCACATCGCGGGGTTTTGCATCGAAGCCGGGCGTGCTCTGGTGGTCGCGGTCAACAAATGGGACGCGGTCGACGAGTACCGGCGCAGCAGGATCAAGATCGACATCGAACGCAAACTCAATTTCCTAGGCTTTGCGACTGTCCATTACATCTCGGCACTTGAAGGCAAAGGCATTGCGGCAGTGCTCGGTTCGGTGGACAAGGCCTATGCCGCTGCGATGGCCAAGTTGACCACGCCGAAACTCACCCGGGCGTTGCTGGCTGCGGTGCAAAAACAGGCACCGCCGCGTCATGGCATCTTTCGTCCCAAATTACGTTATGCCCACCAGGGCGGCAGCAATCCGCCCATCATCGTCATCCATGGCAGCGCACTGGATCAGATACCGGATTCCTACACGCGCTATCTGCAACATTCCTTCACGGCGAGCTTCAAACTCCAAGGCACGCCGCTGCGCATTCAATACAAGACTGCGCGCAATCCGTTTGCAGACGAACACAGTTGATCTCCAAAGTGGCATCACGTCCGAAAATCGATTAAAGTGTTTGCTCGGAATCAAAACAAGGTGCTATCCATGAGTAACAAAGGGCAACTTTTACAAGACCCGTTTTTGAACGCGCTCCGCCGTGAGCATATTCCGGTGTCCATTTATCTGGTCAACGGTATCAAGCTGCAAGGTCAGGTCGAATCTTTCGACCAGTACGTGGTTCTGCTCAAGAACACGGTTACCCAGATGGTCTACAAGCACGCAATCTCCACCGTCGTGCCAGCGCGGCCGGTCAGCCTTCCTCCGGAAACAGAAGAAGAGTGACGGTCCGGCGCTGCGGCGCTTTCTGATGTTTGACCGTCCGGCCACCGGCGAAAGCGCCATCCTGGTCCAGCTCGATTTCAACAACGGTGATTATGCCGAGCGTCTGGATGAATTCAAACTGCTGGCCACCAGTGCCGGCGCAGCGCCCAAAGGGATCATCTCCGGCAAACGCAGCCGGCCGGATTCCGCAACTTACGCTGGCAAGGGCAAGGTCACCGAAATCGGTGAAGCCGCCAGGTTGCATGACGCGGATGTCATCCTTTTCAACCATGAGTTGTCACCGGCACAGCAGCGCAATCTGGAGCGTGCGCTGGAGCGACGCGTGATCGATCGTACCGGTCTGATTCTCGACATATTCGCGCTACGCGCGCGCAGTCATGAGGGCAAGCTTCAGGTTGAGCTGGCGCAGCTACAGTATCTGGCTACCCGCCTGGTACGCGGTTGGACGCACCTTGAGCGGCAGAAGGGCGGCATCGGGCTGCGTGGTCCGGGCGAAACCCAGCTTGAGACCGACCGGCGTCTGCTCGGCAAGCGCGTCTCCTTGTTGAAGGAACGCTTGACGCAGTTCGTGCGGCAACGCACGGTAAGGCGTCGATCGCGTACGCGCGGTGATGTACTTTCCGTGTCGCTGGTCGGTTACACCAATGCTGGCAAGAGCACCTTGTTCAACGCGCTGACCAAAGCCGGAGCTTATGCCGCCGACCAGTTGTTTGCCACGCTCGATACCACGACGCGGCGTCTCTATATTGCCGATGCAGGCCAAGTCGTCATCTCTGATACCGTAGGATTTATTCGCGATTTGCCGCATTCGCTGGTTGCGGCTTTCCGTGCGACACTGGAAGAAACCACTCAGGCAGATCTGTTGTTGCACGTGGTCGATTCGGCGAGTCCTGATCGCGACCAGCAGATGCATGCCGTGGCAGAGGTTCTAGGCGAAATTGGCGCCGGTGCAGTGCCGCAGATTGTGGTCTGGAACAAGATCGATGCAACGGCGGCAAGTGCGGGAGTCGAGCGCGACGAACATGGTAAACTTGCGCGCATTCGTGTCAGCGCCCGCACCGGCGCCGGTCTCGAATTACTGCGCGAATCCCTGGCTGAAATTGCCCGAGAACACACTACCCATGCTGATGCAGCCTGATCAAACGAACCCATGATTACCGGAATACTGATGTCATTGAACGACAACGGCTGGGGCAAAGGTCCCGGCGGCAACAAGGGCGGCCCGCCCGATCTTGAAGACTTGTGGCGCGATTTCAACCGTCGGCTTTCAGGGTTGTTTGGTCGCGGCGGAAATGGCGGACAGGGTAGCAATGGTCCGTCCTTGAGCCCACGTCAATTCGGCGGTGGTATCGGCCTGCTTGCCATACTGGTGGCAGTAGTTTGGCTCGCCAGTGGTATTTATATTGTTGATCCGCGGGAACGTGGCGTAGTGCTTCAGTTTGGCCGTTATAAGGAGACCACTGGTCCAGGCCCGCATATGCGTCTGCCGTGGCCGATTCAGAGTCATGAGGTGGTTAATCTCTCCGGCGTACGTACCGTCGAAGTGGGCTATCGCGGGTCGGAGAAAAACAAGGTTCTGAAAGAAGCGTTGATGCTGACCGATGACGAGAACATCGTCAGTGTTCAGTTTGCTGTGCAGTACCTGCTCAAGGATCCGAAGGACTATATTTTCAAAAATCGTCACCCTGAGGACACAGTTGTACAGGCCGCCGAGACAGCTATCCGCGAAGTGGTAGGCAAAAGCAAAATGGATTTCGTATTGTTCGAAAATCGCGACAAAATTGCTGCCGATACGACCAAGTTGATGCAGGAAATTCTTGACCGCTATGAGACTGGCATCCAGATTCGCGCTGTAACCATGCAAAGCGTGCAACCGCCGGAACAGGTGCAGGGTGCCTTTGAGGATGCCGTCAAGGCCAGCCAGGATCGCGACCGGCAAAAGAATGAAGGTCAGGCCTATGCCAACGATGTGGTGCCAAAAGCACGCGGTACTGCCGCACGTCTGATTGAGGAAGCAGCTGGCTACAAAGGCCGTGTGATCAATACCGCGGTGGGTGATGCCTCGCGCTTCAATCAGATTTTGGTGGAATACGACAAGGCGCCGGCCGTGATGCGAACCCGGATGTACCTCGATACCATGCAGCAAATCTATTCCAACACCAGCAAGGTCATGGTGGACGGCAAAGGCAATAGCAATTTGCTCTATCTACCGCTCGACAAACTGATGCAGGCAGCAGGTGCCCCGGCCGCAACTCCTGTTGCTGATCCGGTTCCAGTGCGCTCTGGTACGGCATCCGCTGTGACATCAGGCGACGTCCCACCGCAACTGGAGAAGGCGCCGACTACAAGCGATTATCGTTCCCGGTCTTCGCTTGACTCACGTGATCGGGGGGACCGCTGATGCGCCGCCATCTTTCTTTTATCGTGTCATTCGTCTTTGGTTTGGCGATCGTTTTTGCCATGACGGTGTTCACTGTCGATCAGCGCCAGTGGGCGATAGTTATTCAGCTCGGGGAAATCAAGGAAGTGATCACGGAACCCGGCTTGGCATTTAAATGGCCGTTGATTCAGAATGTCCTTCTATTTGATAAACGCATCCTGACTTATGAATCTCCCGAGCCGGAAAGCTTTGTCACTGCCGAGAAAAAACCGGTGCTAGTCGACTCTTACATCAAGTGGCGGATCATTGATGTGCGCCAGTACTTTATCTCGGTCTCGGGTGACGAGGAACTTGCTCGCACTCGCTTGTCCCAAACCGTGAACTCTGATTTACGCGAGGAATTTGGCAAGCGCACCGTGCACGATGTTATCTCCGGCGAGCGCGACAAGATCATGTCCGAGGTACAGCGCAAAGCCGATGCCGACATGCGCAACATCGGCGTACAGATTGTTGACGTCCGCTTGAAGCGCGTCGAACTGCCGGCGGAAGTTTCGGAGTCGGTTTATCGCCGCATGGAATCGGAACGCAAGCGCGTCGCCAACGAATTGCGCTCGCAGGGTTCGGCCGACGCCGAAAAAATCCGCGCCGATGCTGACAAGCAGCGTGAAGTGATCATTGCCGAGGCTTATCGTGATGCGCAAAAGACCAAGGGCGAAGGTGACGCCAAGTCATCGGCGATTTATGCCCAGGCGTTTGGCAGGAATCCGGAGTTCTATTCCTTTTATCGCAGCCTCGAAGCCTATCGCAACAGCTTCAAGAGCAAGAGCGATGTGCTGGTGGTGGAACCCAACTCCGAATTCTTCAAGTATCTGAAGAACTCAGGCAAAGGCGGCAAGTAGTCTTTGCCATGGCATCGACCTTTTTTCTGGCGTTGGCGCTGATGCTGGTGATCGAGGGTTTCATGCCATTCCTGGCGCCGCGCATCTGGCGCGAGACTTTTCGCCGGGTGACCGAGTTGACCGATGGGCAGATCCGTTTTATCGGCCTGACCTCGATGTTGGCCGGTATCATCATATTGATGGTGGCAACCTGATGCGCTGGGTGTTGCCCGAAGCCATCGAAGATATTCTGCCGGTCGAGGCACGGCGGATCGAAGCCCTGCGTCGCCGCCTGCTCGACGCCTTCGAATGTCGCGGTTACCAATTCGTCATGCCGCCGCTGCTCGAATATGTGGACTCGCTGCTGATCGGCAGCGGGCGTGATCTTGACTTGCGTACCTTCAAGCTGGTCGATCAGCTCTCGGGCCGTACCATGGGCATTCGTGCTGACATCACGCCGCAGGTGGCGCGCATTGATGCGCATCTGCTCAACCGCGAGGGCGTCACCCGCCTTTCCTACTGCGGTAGTGTGCTGCACACCTTGCCAGCTGGCTTTACCGCAACGCGCGAGCCGCTGCAAATTGGTGCCGAGATTTATGGACACGCCGGGCTTGAGGCTGATATCGAAATCATCCGTCTGCTCGCCGAAGCGCTAAAGCTGGCAGGGTTGAGTGCCACCCGCATTGATCTCGGCCATGTCGGCCTGTTCCGGGTTCTCACTACCGCCGCCGGTTTCGATGCCGAACGCGAAGAGAGTGTTTTCTCTGCTCTCCAGGCCAAGGACGTGCCGACACTGCGCGAATTGGTGCAAGGTGCTGCGGAACCGTATCGCTCTGCATTGCTGGCCTTGCCCGACCTCTACGGCGGCGCTGAAGTGCTGACGCAGGCACGCAGCCGGTTGCCGGCTGAAGTTGGCCCGACGCTTGACGAGCTACAACGACTCGCTGTCGCGCTTTCCGATCTGCCGATGAGCTTTGACTTGTCCGATCTGCGTGGCTATCACTATCACAGCGGCATCGTCTTCGCTGCCTACGGCAATGGCGCATCAAGCGCCCTGGCGCTGGGCGGACGTTATGACATGGTGGGCAAGGCCTATGGCCGTGCCCGTCCTGCAACCGGTTTTTCCATGGATCTGCGCGAGTTGGCGCGCATGGCAAACGGGTATTCGACGAAAGGTGCGATCCTTGCACCATCGGGCGATGACAAACAATTACAGGCAGCAGTACAACGCCTGCGCGAGCAAGGCGAAATCGTCATGCGTGCCCTGCCTGGACATGAGGGCACCTGGCATGAAGCCGGTTGTGACCGCTGTCTGGTGCATAGCGGCAGCGCCTGGTCCGTAGAACCCATCAAGAAAGACTAAACAGCATGGCCAAGAATGTAGTCGTCGTCGGCACGCAATGGGGTGACGAAGGCAAGGGCAAGATTGTTGACTGGTTGACCGATCACGCCCAGGGCGTGGTGCGTTTTCAGGGTGGTCACAACGCCGGCCACACCCTGGTCATCGCCGGCAAAAAAACCGTCTTGCATCTGGTGCCTTCAGGCATCCTGCGCGAGGGTGTGACCTGCTACATCGGCAACGGTGTCGTGCTCTCGCCCGAAGCGCTGATCAAGGAACTGGAAGAGCTCGCCGCCGCCGGCATTGCAGCCGAACCGCGCATCCGCATTTCGGAAGCCTGCCCGCTGATCCTGCCTTACCACCAGGCTATCGACATAGCGCGCGAGCTGGCGCGGGGCGCCAACAAGATCGGCACTACCGGGCGCGGCATCGGTCCCGCTTATGAAGACAAGGTGGCTCGCCGTTCCATCCGGTTGCAGGATTTGCTGTATCCCAAACGCTTTGCCGAGAAACTCGCCGAGCTGCTCGAATATCACAACTTCCTGCTGAAGAATTATTTTGGCGCCGAAATCGTCGACTTTCAAAAGACGCTTGACGCCACGTTGGCCATTGCGCCGCGCATGACGAAGATGATTGCTGACGTGCCGCGTGCACTTTACGACGCTCACAAGGCCGGCGCCAATCTGCTGTTTGAGGGTGCGCAGGGCACGCTGCTGGATATTGACCACGGCACTTATCCGTATGTCACTTCCAGCAACTGCGTCGCCGGAGCGGCGGCGGCGGGTGCAGGCGTTGGCCCCGGCATGCTGCACTATGTGTTGGGCATCACCAAGGCCTACACTACGCGCGTCGGTGGCGGCCCGTTCCCGACGGAACTCTATGATGCAGTGGACAAGCTCGACCCGGTGGGCAAGCACATGGCCACCAAGGGCCACGAGTTCGGTGCCACCACCGGCCGCGCCCGGCGCTGCGGCTGGTTTGATGCTGCCGCATTGAAGCGTTCGATCCAGATCAATGGTGTTTCCGGACTGTGCGTCACCAAACTCGACGTACTCGACGGCGTCGAGGAACTCAAGATCTGCACCGGCTACAAACTGGACGGCGGCTTTTCCGACATTCTGCCGGTGGGCGCGGATGACCTCGCCCGCTGCGAGCCGCAATATGAAACTCTGCCAGGCTGGACGACCAGCACCGTTGGTGTCAAGACACTGGACGGCCTGCCGGCCACGGCCCGTGCCTATCTCAAGCGCATCGAAGAAGTTTGCGCAGTGCCGGTGGACATGATCTCCACCGGGCCCGACCGCGAAGAAACCATCGTCCTGCGGCATCCCTTCCAGTAATTCAGGCACAACGCGTATACCGATGCGTGCAACCATGAAACGGATTCTTTTGACTCTGTTGTGCGCCGGATCTGCGTGCATCGCGCTGAAAACAAATGCTGCTTCTGCTCCGCGCAACCTGATGATCCAGGTTCGCATTGATGCGAACAACACCCAGAGCGGGCAGGGTGCCGATATCCGCTCCGACGATGCGGCATTGCGAGGTCGTGTTTATGGGTCGCAGCGCAGTGGTAGCAACAGCAGTGTCCAACAAGTCATGGTGATCGAGGGTGCACAGGCATTCGTCAACGTTGGCCAATCGGTTGTCGTGCCGATGCGCCAGATACTGATTTCACCATTCGGCGCAGTGGTTTCCGATTCGGTCCTGATTCGCGATTTGGGCACCGGTTTCTACGCCAAGCCCTCGATCAAGAATAATCGCGTCCTCGAAATCAGCGCCTATCAAGACACGCAGAACGCGTCGCCGCTCGACGTCAACACGACGCGCATCTCAACTACCATCGCCGGTCAGCTTGACGATTGGATATCTCTGAGCAACAGCAGCCAGCAGGAGGGTGACCGCCGTAGCGGCATCGGCAATTATTCGAGCCAGTCCGGAGTCAGCGACCGCCAGATCTGGTTGAAGGTAGACGTCGGGCCGTAGCGACCAATCGATTTCGTCCTCACCGGCGGCATGTTTTCGGGTACAATTCGCGGCCTTTAATTAGGCGCGTAGCTCAGTTGGTTAGAGCACCACCTTGACATGGTGGGGGTCGTTGGTTCGAGTCCAATCGCGCCTACCAATAAATCAAGGAGTTAGGCGAATAGCCCAACTCCTTTTTTATTGTGGGGTTAGGCCGGGGTTAGGCTATCCTTCAAGCGTCTGGTCGACGTGCCGAGACGGAAGGCGACCTGGCCGCCTTCAACCCTGCATTAACTGGCGGAGGCGTTTCGCTCGGCGCGGAGCCACCGTCCAGGGGATTGCCCATGACAGATCTAAATGCAGTTGCCGTCATCGATGAGGCTGGAGAAAAGGGTTATATCCGCAACCTCGACACTCAGCGAGATCACGCTGTCGGCCTACTCGGTGCACTGGTATTGTTCGCGCCGATTGAATCTTGACCCAGGGTGCCGATTGAAATATGACCCAGGGCTTGTCTTCCTGACCAACAACTTTACCTTGCCGGCAGCCACCATCTGCGCGCTCTACAAGGCGCGATGGCAAGTGGAACTGTTCTTCAAGTGGATCAAACAGCATCTTCGTATCAAGAAGTTCTACGGCACTTCAGAAAA
>JANYCD010000066.1 GCA_025360425.1 Sterolibacteriaceae bacterium | reverse complement strand
GTGGGATTCGAACACCTTGCCGAACTGACCGACAAGCCAAGCAAGAGCCTGCACCGAATGCTGTCACCCAAGGGCAACCCGAGCATGGACAATCTCGCAGCCATATTCGGCGCGGTTCGCACCAGCCTGAAAGTCGGGCTGAAAGTGCATTCGGTGAAGATGGCGTAAACAAACGGCCGTCATATAGCGCAACGTCCGACTTTCTGAGCCGCTCCTGCTGAATGCCCCGCAACGCTGAGCGTATCAAAACAGGAAGCACTGAAGAAGGGGATGGAAGTGAAGTCGCTGGAGTTCGTGCAGGATGGGGCGGCGGTTTATCGGAAGGCCTGACAACCGCCCGCGGCGCGATTCACCTCCTTTTCGAACCACACCGGGCGAGCGAACCTCGCGCATACGCACCGAAACACCCTTCTTGCAGGACGCGAACAGGATGATTACGATGCCTGCATTGAAATCATCGGAGAACACCCATGGCAAGCCTGACGATTCGTAATTTCGACGACGACCTCAAGGCCCTGCTGCGCCTGCGTGCCGCCCGTCATGGCTGCTCCATGGAGCAGGAAGCGCGTGACATCCTGCGTCGCGCCGTGCATCAGCCAACGGCCGGCATGGGCTTCGCCCAGCGCGTGCAGCAGCGCTTCGCCAAATACGGGCTGGAAGAATTACCGATACCCAAACGCCGAGCCGCGAGAACACCGCCAGTGGCACAGGGATAGTCCCGGTGTCTGCTACCCACCGGCAAATGGTCACTCAATGTCCGTCAAGTTGATGCAATGGCAGTGCAATGCTTGAAGGGTGAGGCTGAGGTTTTTTGGAAAACATGATGCCGTTACAGCCTATCCGCCGGTGGTATTACTCAGGCAGCGTCCAAGAGTTTTTGGACCAGCCGAACGAATACATCCTTGGATGTTTGAGTTCGGCTAGTACTAGCATAGAAAAATCCCAGCTAAATGCGTGGGCCAGACAAATAGCGCTCTTGAGGGAGGCGCTACCGAAGGTCAATCTCGGCGGGCGCATCTATTTCGAATATGTAATTCCACGCCTAGGTAAGCGGATTGACTGCGTTTTGCTAGTCGAGCACGTTCTGTTCGTGCTCGAGTTTAAGGTTGGTGAAACACGGTTCGGGACAGACGCAATTGACCAAGTTTGGGACTACGCACTTGATCTAAAAAACTTTCATGAATCTAGCCATTCCATCCCTATTGCACCAATCCTGATTGCTACGGATGCCCCAGCAAGTGAGTTTGAAATACAAGGGACCATCCACGATGATCGGTTGCTGGTCCCAATACGAATCGCGGGCGGCCAAATTGGTGAGGCATTGCTGGCATGCTTATCTTCACTTGACGGAAAGCCGATAAATAGTGGCAGTTGGGAGGCAGGGCGTTATTTACCTACTCCAACAATCATTGAGGCTGCTCGAGCGCTTTATGCTGGCCATAGCGTTGAGCAGATATCCCGAAGCGATGCCGGGGCAACTAACCTCAGTCGAACATCTGTGGCAATCGATAACGTTATTTCCAATGCTCGATCCAAGAACCAAAAAGCTGTGTGCTTTGTAACTGGAGTCCCTGGATCAGGCAAGACGCTTGTCGGGCTCGACGTTGCAAACCGCCACATGAGCGCCAAAGACGAGCTATATAGTGTCTTTTTGTCAGGAAATGGGCCCCTCGTAGCTGTGCTTCGCGAGGCGCTGGCGCGCGATCTACAACAGCGAACAAATGGTACTGAGAAAAAAATACGCAGGGGTGAGGCGAGAGACCAAGTCAGCGCTTTCGTGCAAAACGTGCACCATTTTCGAGATGACTGCCTTGCAGATTCAAATCGTCCCCCAGTTGAACATGTAGCACTTTTCGATGAAGCACAACGCGCATGGAATCTCGCGCAAACCTCTGCATTTATGGCGAGAAAGAAAGGCTATTCCGGCTTCAATCAGTCCGAGCCTGATTTCCTGATTTCGTGCCTTGATCGCCATCCAGACTGGGCTGTTGTTGTTTGTCTTGTTGGCGGAGGACAAGAAATAAATACAGGTGAGGCAGGCATCAATGAGTGGGTTGACGCCCTATTCAATCACTTCCCGGATTGGCATGTTTATGTTTCTCCTGAATTAAGTGGAACTGAATATCGAGCCACCGAAATCTTAGGCCGATTAAAACAGCGCCCGAATGTTTCATTCAGTAGCGAATTGCATTTGGCGACCTCAATGCGATCGTTCAGGGCAGAAACGCTCAGTGAGTTCGTTAAGCTGGTGCTTGATCTTGAAACCGAATCTGCGCGGAGCGTATTTCTTAGTCTTGATACTCGATATCCAATAGTACTTACGCGCAGCGTAACAAGAGCAAAACGTTGGTTGCGAGAGCAGGCAAGAGGCTCGGAGCGATATGGCATAGTTGTTTCATCGCAAGCTCAGCGATTGAAACCGCACGCAATCGATGTGCGTGTGGCCATCGATCCAATACATTGGTTTTTAGATGGCA
The DNA here is from genome assembly GCA_025360425.1 of Sterolibacteriaceae bacterium. GTDB lineage: Bacteria > Pseudomonadota > Gammaproteobacteria > Burkholderiales > Rhodocyclaceae > JANYCD01. The sequence continues at coordinate 768 of JANYCD010000066.1, read as the reverse complement.
AAGACGATACTCGTTCAAGTTTCTACCTTGAAGATGTTGCGACTGAATTTCAGGTTCAAGGGCTTGAGCTCGACTGGACGGCAGTAATCTGGGATGGTGATTTGCGTTTTACTGATGCGGGATGGGGGCACCACGAGTTTTCCGGCAGTCGATGGCGAAACGTTAAGGCCGTTGAACGGAAGAGATATCTCGAGAATGCTTATCGGGTTTTACTTACTCGCGCACGTCAGGGGATGGTGATCGTAGTGCCAGATGGCGAATCTGGCGATCCTACGCGCGCAGCGAGTTTGTACGACCCAACGTTTGATTATTTTTGTTCTTTGGGGCTGCCAGTACTTGACGAGTAACTAAATCATTATTTGTAGAAGTTTCGGCCCAATCCGGGGAGTCAAGTGGCGAGGGACTCGGCATCCTCAAGCAGCATGTACTGGTGGGTGTCAGGGCGAATCCGGTTTGCGCGAACCGGTGATTTCGCGCAACACACGCAAAAACTTGCATTGCCGCTGCACGACTATGACGTTGCCAACGACATCGCGCCGATTCTCGCGATACGCCATCAGTGGAAGGGCGGTTACGAGTAGCGACTCAAGAAGCGTGCATGGCCAGGTGCACCTTCAACGCTTCTCGCTGTGCATCCTGACCCACGCCGCGAAGACAGGCTCCTCCAGCTCGCCAGCGGCCAATGCAAGCACTGTCGCAGTGGCCTCTGCCTGTTCAGCCTTCAGGCGATAGCCGTTGATATGGAGAAACAGGCCGACAGAGAGGAAC
>JANYCD010000071.1 GCA_025360425.1 Sterolibacteriaceae bacterium | reverse complement strand
ACGCCCCGCATATTGAGACCATCACGCCAATCAAGCTCTTCGGTCGCCAGCGCCAAATCATCAAGCCGGGTGACAAGCCTGGACAGGGCGATCTCCGCCTCAAGATTGGCAAGCGGCGCACCCAGGCAAAAGTGGATCCCCTGGCCATAGGTCAAGTATCTGTTGCCCGTCCTTTCGATATCGAATCTGTCCGGATCGATGAATTGAGCAGGATCGCGATTGGCGGCCGAAACCATCGCGAACACCCGCTCGCCCGCGCGAATTGTCTTGCCGCAGAGTTCATGATCCCGGCTGACGACGCGCACCACCGCACCAATCGGCCCGTTGTAACGCAAGCACTCGGCAGTGGCCGAGCGGGCGAGTTCGGGACGATCGCGCAGTTTTTTCAACTCCGCGGGGTGCCTGATCAGGCTGATCAAGCCATTGCCAATCAGGTTGGCCGTGGTCTCCTGTCCACCGAAAAACAGCAGGATGCAATAAGCGATCAGTTCGTCTTCGCTCATCGCCCCATTACGGGAGCTTTCAATCAGCATGGTGGTCAAGTCTTCGCCGGGATTGGCGCGTTTCGACGCCACCAGGTTTACGAAATAATCCCGCATATGGCGCGCACCCGCATCAGCCCGTGTGTAACGATCGCGGCTTCCTTGCGCCTGGCCAAGGAACAATTGCAACTCGTTGGTATCGTGCGTCAGCGCTTGAAGGTCGCCACGGGGGGCACCCAGCATATCCAGTATCACCAAGCCGGGCAGCTGGAGTGCGAAATCCTCTATCAGATTCGCGGAACCCTTGGCGATAAATCCATCGATCAGTTTGTCAACCTGATCGCCGACCTTGTCGCGCAAAGTCAGCATTGCCTTTGGCGATAATGGTGAACGCAGCGCTTGTCGCAAGCGCGTATGGTCGGGCGGTGCGCGGAAGACGAGCCAAAGCGGGATGTAGCGGCGCAGCATGGCAACTTTTTCGGCCCGCTCTTCGCTCAAGCTGTCAAAAAAAGGCTGCATTCGGGACGCGGAATAGGTTGCCCCATCCTCCAGTGCAATCTTGACATCGACATAACGCGTCAACACCCAACCCTTGAGCTCCGAACTCCAGTGCACAGGATCCTCCTCGCGTAACTGTGCAAGCACCGGGTACGGTGATGCTGTCGCGAGTTCCTTCAAGTTGAATTGACCGGTCATTTTTCTACGCTTTCGTTGACCATACCGAAGCCACAGTTATCGTCGGGAACTGTCACTTAAAATTCTCCAATTTAAGCGTTCGCTGTTTGTCATCTCAGAACCCCGACGCGCCGCCGATGCGTAAAATTTTTTCGCTTTTTTGCATCGCCATCTACCCAATGAAGTTTTAGTGACTTGCTCAAGGTTATAGCACGATGCAGGAAAGCGTTTGCATTATGTGGCTGTTGCCGCAGCGCAACCTGAACGGGTGCTGTGTCCGCCATTGGCGCATGGCGGATATTCCAGTTGTCGTGCCAGTTCGATTACCATGTGGAATGCATTTTACAGGTGCGTCTGATTATGCAACATCACAAGAAAATTACAACGATCCTCCTTGGTCTGATGTTATCTTTTTCTGTCGGACTGAGCCTTGCCGTCGACAAGAAACACAAATCAGCAAGTACGCAAACCAACGCCAATGCACGTTACGTCATCAACGGCGGCGAGGTATACGACCAGAAGACCGACCTGACCTGGAATCGATGCAGCGTCGGACAGCACTGGCGAGACGGCACGGGCTGTGTGGGCGTGATCAAGGAATTCACCTTTGGTCAAGCCCTGCAACTGGCCGACGGGACGTGGCATGTACCGAACAAGGATGAGCTGGGCACGCTGATTGATTACGAGCGGTTGAAAAACAAACAACCCCCGATGATTGACGTAGCGGCTTTCCCGGATATGGATATGTCAAAGCTGGTGTATTGGAGCAGCACTCCCGATGATGCCTTTCATGCCTGGAACGTCGACTTCCATAACGGCGGCATCCACTACGGCGACGGCGGCTATCGTGAAAATCCGAGCGCGGTCAGATTGGTTCGAGGTGGGCAGTGATTTTGATATTTGAATAGCCAGAAAGATCTGTACGACCAATAACTTTTAGTTTTTTTAAGAGGAACCATGAACAACGAACAAACGACAAACTCTGTCGTTGAAGGCTGCCTACTCTTTCGGAGTAAGTCACGGGTTGGAATCAGAGGTTAATGAGATACGCAACATGGTGATCGAATGGGATTCTTCCTATACGTCATCCTTGCGACGCGGCTACATTGTTTCGCTCTTCGAAAGTCGTGGGATTTTCGATGGCTTCAAGACAGCGCACTGGGCCTTCGGAAACACTCCAACAGGAGAGACGCGACGTAGGCGTTACCTGCGGATCAAGACGCAATACGAGGAATTTCTAGCCGGGCACGCGCCAGAACCCGATGAGCAGGGCGATGCCGAAGTAGGCGGCAATCCACAAGAAACTCTGGAGTTTGCTCTAGAAGCGCACCTCCGCGACTTCCTCGCGCGAAATCTAGATCGAATCGAAGCGGGTCTACGTCTGTACACTTCAGACGGTCGTAACGGTATCGAATTCCCTGTTGATGGAGGCCGCATCGACCTATTCGCGGTTGATCGTGCCGAGAAGTTCGTAGTTATCGAACTCAAGCTTTCACAGGGACGTAATAAGACACTCGGACAGTTGCTCTACTACATGGGTTGGGTCGATCAGCATCTTGGCAACGGGCCTTGCCGCGGAATCATTATCGCTAGCGAAATCACGGAGGAGCTTTCCGTGGCAGTTGCCCGTGTTCCCGGTGTTCAGCTAGCGAGATATCGAATGAGCTTTGCTATCGAGCCTGTCGGTGGTGTTTAACCGGTTGTGTTGAGCGCATAAACACACTTCAGCAAGAGGAGAAACATCATGCTTTTCGAAATCCGGCAATACCATTTCAACCCCGACCTGTTTCAGGCCTACAAGGCATGGGCGAAAACGGAGGCTATCCCGCATCTGGCAAAACACATTGATGTGTTGGGCTTCTGGGTCAATACCAACGATGCGCCGGAGGTCAGGGGCGAACCGCAGGACAAGCTTGGCTCTGCCAATGTCACGTGGATCGTGCGATGGCGGGATCTTGCCCATCGCAACGACGTGTTGCCTGGCGTCCTGTCCAGCCCGGCGTGGAACGATATTTTTACGCGCGTGCCCGGCGGCATAGACAGCTATCACCGACGTGAGTCGAAATTTGCCGAGTCGCTGCTCTGACGGCGGCATTTGAACGGCATCGTTACCATCGCGCTCATTTGATCGCGATATATTTTTAATCGTTCCACAACCAGGGAATCATCACCATGCCAAAGCTTTCTCCAACGGTAGCAGAGATTGAAGCCATGCGGTCCGAGGTTCCACCGGGTCCGGTGGTGATGGTGAATCTGGTCAAGTTCAAACCCGGTGGCGGCAAGAAAGCCTATGGGCAATACATCAAGGCGACGATGCCGGCCGCGCAGCACGCTGGCATCGAGTTGATTTACGCGGGTGTCGCCGGCAAGGACGTGGCGGCGGGCGAAGAATGGGACATGGTGCTGCTGGCGCGCTATCCGAATTTCGACGCCTTCGCCGATTTCGTCACGCATCCGATTTACCAGAACGAGGCGATTCCGTTCAGAACCATTGGTCTGGAAAAGGCGCTGTTCATGGTCAGCCAGCCGGTCGATCTTGGCGCGGAGTTCGACATGAACGATGCGCCCGAGTGGCTGAAAAGCTGACACGTTGCCCCCATCACCATGCGTATTGCAATCATCACTGGCGGGTCAAAGGGTTTGGGGCTTTCGCTCTGTTTGCAACTCAGGGAGCGCGGTTATCGCGTCATCGAATTCTCGCGTTCGGCGCCGCACGAATTTTCCGTGATGGTTGATCTTTCGTCGCCGGAAGAAAGTCGCCGCGCAATCCTGAGCGCGATCGGGGGTATCGAATCCGAACCGCTGGAGGAGATCATCGTCATCAACAACGCCGGAATGCTGGAACCGATCGGCCCGACATCGCGGAAGGATCACCCGGCGCTGATCGCCAACATGAATACCAACTTCACTTCGGCGATTCTTTTTGTCACCGAAGTCGTTGGCCAATTCCAATCGATACCGTGCCGAAAAGTGATCGCCAATATCTCGTCAGGGGCGGCATTGAACGGATATGCGGGTTGGACGCTCTACTGCGCGGCGAAGGCCGGCTTGGAGAACTTTGTTCGCGCCCTGGCAGTGGAACAAAAACAGGAAACCCATCCCTTCATTCCGGTCAACATCAACCCCGGTGTGATTGACACGGAAATGCAGGCGTTGATTCGCGCCACAAGTGCTGCGGATTTTCCGGATGTTGGCCACTTTGTTCGTCGCAAGGAACAAGGAGAGCTCGCTGCACCGTTTGCGGTAGCGGCCGCCATCCTGCGCATCGTCGAATCTCCGACGTTGGAATTTGGCGCCCGCTACAACGTTGCCGATTATTCCAGGGGCTGACCTGCCGATCCTCAATCCCGACGATCCAGACGAACGATCTTGGGAACCGCAGTCGGCAGCGACGAATAGGCAGACCACACTGCTCCGCTTTTGGCATCGACCACCACATGCCGGGTGTACGCAGGTTCAGTCGGCAGCGGGTAGCGCTCAACCGCATGGGTCTTGGTATCGAAGCGCAACAGGGAGCTGTCAAGCGATCCGGTAATCCAGACCGCACCGCCGCGCGGATCGACCGCCGCCGCATAGGGACCGATGGCGGAATTCCCCAGATTAAACCGCTCGAATGTTTCTGTGTCCGGATCGAAACGGGTCAGATAGCCGGTATCGAATTCCGGAATCCAAATGGAGCCGTCGACGTCGATATCGCTGCGGCGAGGGCCGGAAATTGCTTCAGGCATTTTGTACAGCTTCATCTCGATGTTTCGGGTATCGAAGCGAACAAGCGTGTTGCCGGCCATTTGTGTCGCCCACAGCCTGTCTTTTGCATCGATGTGAAGTCCGTAGGGCAACGGTTTGCCGGCGGAATCAGGAAGGTTCGCACTGGGCAAGGCGTAGATGGTTACCTTGCCAGTGACCGGATTCAGGTTTCCTACCCGCTCCGGCTTGGAGAAGTAGTCGTTGAACCAGGCGCTGCCCTTGGAATCCAGAACGATGTCATGCGCATACATCCCGATCGGGTAGGTGCGTATCTTCCGGGTTTTTGGATCAAGGCGGACGACCGACTTGGTGCCGCCCAGCACGATCCACAATATTCCCTTCCTGTCGAAGGCAAGGGCGCGGACCTGGGCAGGCTGGGTTTCGCTCTTTTTTGTCACGGCAAAATGCTCGATCTTGCCGGTTTTCGGATCGAGCGCCCACATCTCATTGGTCCAGAACGCAGTGATCCAGATGCGCCCATCTGGCCCGATGCCGACGTCGTGCGGTAATTCGCTGGTCACCGGCACTGGATATTCGGTGATGGTCACCTTGCCGCCGATCGCCGGTTGCACCACCGCCCCCGGATTCAGCGTGGCAAGTCGTTCTGGCGTGAGATTGGACGACAACCAGGCCGCGTATTTGTCGGTATCGATCTCCGGCGAAACCAGCGCATAGACATCGATCGCCTTCATCAACTTGATCGCTTCGGTCCACTTGGCCTGATCGCGCACCTTGCCGTCCTTCCAGATACGGCCGTGGGCAACCTCGTGGCAACCCGCGCAATTCAGCAGGAAGCGACGCTTGTCATCGCCTTCGGGCAGCAGCGACAACAGCGACGACGACGGCGCCAGCAGCAGCGGGTCGGCCGCCGGGGTAGCCTCCAGCGTCACCACGGCGCCATCGCCGGCCGAGGTCTTCGCATCCTCCAAACCCGGCGCTCGTGACCTGATCTGAAACGGGCCCGCATACGGAGTGCTGATCGAGAACCGACCGCTGCCATCGGCATAAACGCTGACGGCGATGCCGTTCTTCGCTTCGGCGGTCACCAGCGCTCCAGCCAGGGGTTGGCCGCCGGCAGTGATCGTGCCGGATATCGTGGCGGCAGTAGCGGATGCAGAGGTGGCCAGAAGGCCGGCGAGCAGCAGTGTCGATGTGAACGAACGAATCATGAGGCCTCCTGATTAATTTACAAGATCAAGCGCGTGATGAACACGAAGCAGCAACCCATTCTCTCGCAACGCGTGCTTGTTGGGGTAACTCGACAGCGCGGTCCATACATCACCGGTCGAATAGTCGATGGAAATCATGCGCCCATAGGACAGATACGACGGCAGGCGGAACGTCGTGGCCCGGCCGCTCTTCGGATCCAGGGCGTAGATCGCATTGCCGCCGTTGCCGGTGATCCAGACACGGTTGGACTTGGCATCGTAGCGCGCGACGTAGGGAAACGAATCGGCATCCGGCAGCGGGAATTCCTTCTGGCTGCCATCGCGCGTGTTGTAGCGCAGTACCGTGCCGTAGCCCGACAGCGGAATCCACAGGTTGTCGTCGTTGTCGATGTGCATGCGGTGCGGCCCGCTGTCCGGGCGCGGCAGCATCCACTCCTTGCCCTGGCCGGTAGCGGGATCGGTATAGCCGAGGATATTTTCCGAATATTTGGTGTACCAGATCACGCCTTTTGAATTGACTGCGACACCGTAGGGCCTGCCCGAGGGCGAGCCCGGCAGCATGATTTCCTTCAACGCGCCGCTGGTCGGATCGAGCATCGAAATGCGATTGCCACCGAACTGGGAAATGTAAAGGCGGCCGTTCGCATCCTTCTTCACCAAGCCTTCCGAATCGAGGGCGAACGAGTGCACCAGCGTGCCCTTGGCGAAGCCGTCGTAAATGCGCCATTCCCCGTTCGCCGGATTGAAGCGCGCAACCTTGTCGGCGAGCTGGAACGTGATCCACAGATAGCCGTCGTGGTCGAAGTTGAGCGTGTGCATGCCGGTGCCATGGATCGGGGCCGGATAGGCTTTCTGCGCGCCGGTGCGCGGGTCGACCGCGATCAATTCGTCCCTCACGTAGTCGCCCACATAGGCGGTGCCGGTGCGCGGATCGACCGCCATGTCGTGGGCCCAACTGGTGACGTCGCCCACCGCGTATTCGGTCAGGCGCGTCTTGGTTACGACGTTGGCACGTTTGGCGAATGAATCGAACGGGGCCGGCTTGGCGCCGAAGTTCTGTGCGGCGATCCAGCTCGCCAGCTTGCCGTCATCCGTTTGCACGATGACACTGTAAACATCGGCCTGGGAACGCATCTGCTTGATGATCCTGCCCCAACCGTCGACATCGCGTGGAATGCGGGTCAGCGGCGAACCAAGGTCATGGCAAATGGTGCAGGAAGTAACGAAGGTGGCCTTCGTGGCCTCGCCGGGCAAGGCATTGAGCCACGCGGCGCCGGGCGTGGACAGGTGCATGGCATCGTCGGGCAGCAGCTTTAGATCGGCAACGGCGTCCCGTTCGCCCAATGTCAGATCGGCGCTGACGCCATCGTTGAAGCCGATTTTGCGGGCGCGCAGGTCATAGTGACCGGGGAACAGGTCTTCGATCCGGTAGCGTCCGGCAGAATCCGTAAAAACGGTAACGGCCATTTTGCGCGCGCCGTTCTGGGCGGTCACAAAGACATTGGCCTGCAACTTGCCGGCAGGGTCATGGACGACACCGGTCAGCACGCTGGCAAACGCCGTGGTGGCGATCGCGCTACCTGCAAGCAGTGCGATAAGACGCAGGGTTCGGCTACCTTTCATTTTTTATCCTCCTCAGGGGCTTGTCTCGAGGCTGGGCAAGTCATCCTCTACCGAAGGATATATTGAACTGACACCAGACTGTTGTTCGAAAGCGAGGAGGAAACATGCGTGTAAGTGAACCGGTTCGTTCCAATCACCGCCAATTGCTTTGGCAAACAGAAACTTGCGGACCGACCTGCCTGCAATGCGCTGGAGAAAAGCGAAGATTGGCCCCAATAAATTAATTGACGTCATCCTGTCGAAACTTTATCGTGAGCAAACAAGACTAATACACCGGAGGGAAGACGGAAAATGGACGTCGTGCTCTTGATATGCCATGGGTTAACCGCCATGGCGCTCGTGGGAGCCATCACCCACCAGGGGCTGAGTGTCTGGAGAGACAAGCCTGCACCAACGCGGCTTTTCGTGGACAAGTTCCGGGCGGTGCCGGGAGCGGGCTACGCCAATGCCGTCGTGGTGTTGTACATCACGACGTTTGCGCTTGGCGCCTACATCTACCCGGCGTATGTTATGGACGCGAAGCGCGCACTCTTTGAACTGGGCATGAGAAAGGCAATTTTCGTATTCCAGATGAAAGAACATATTGCGGTGATCGGCTTGAGCCTTTTGGCGGCTTACTGGTATTTCTGGAGGCAGGTCCCGTTGATCGAACATATGGCAACGCGAAGGATGCTCACCACCGTGCTGATGGCAACAGTCTGGTGGAATCTCGTCATTGGTCATATCCTGAACAACATCAGGGGAATCGCATGAGCAGATATTTTTCGCTGCGGATTTTCTCGCTCGCATTCGGCATCGTTTACACACTGGCAGTCGTCTATAAGTGGCCGCTGTTCTACTATTTTCCGGCGGTCAAGCAGTTCTCGCTGCATGATTTGCCCCTTGCGACATTCGGACCGGGTATGTCCTGGTTCGGTTGGATCGCGACGGGTGCCTTGGCTGCGGCCATTGCCGCAGTACTGTTTCCCAAGCTTTTACCGAAACGATGGATCGATCAAATGCCGCCGGGTGTTTTTTGGCTGGTGCCGTTGGCGATGCTGGCAGGGGGATTTTTCCGCGAGCAAGAATGGCTACTCAAATAGGGTAGAGCCGATATAGGGAACACAGCATGAACATTGCAAAAAACAAAATCCTCTCGCGCTCGATGATGGCGATTTTATTTCTGGCGTCCATCATGGCGTCGTCGCTTACCTGGGCGCCCTATGGCTACGATCCGGCGGCGCATCAGAACGATGCGCCAGGGAATGTCTATTTCGGATCGGCCAAAAATACGGACGGTGACTTTGTTCCCGGAGCAACCATCGTCCTGGATACAAAAAAAGTCGAGTTCGTCACCGTGTCAGACCCGACGGGACGTTTTCGGCTGGAACTGCCGGTCGACATGTTGCCTGCGGATGTCACGCCGCGCTGCTCGCGCAAAGACTACAAGTTGGGGGAAATCACGAAACGGCTGCCCCCAGCTGGAGCGCCAACGCCAGTTGAGGTTAATTGCGTGCTAAGCAAATAGACGCCAGTGGTCGATGCATAAAAAAATTGGCGGCGTAGTCACGCTAGGCGTTCTTTTTTTTGTGGTCGCTTCTGCGACTCCTGGCCAATCCCGGGATTCGGAACTCGATGCCCATCGTGAGGTCGAAACATTGCAGCGACAGCGTGCACATGCATGGACCATTCTGTCGTCGATTGTGCCGGCCTCGGGCAACAAGCAGGCGGGGCTGTTTTCCGGTTGGTTCAACGAAGCAGAAGTCTTCGCCGCCAAAGACCAGCGCATCGGGCAACGACGAGTGCCTTTCCCCGGATTGCCGATTGGCTCTTCTGCCCCTGCGGAGCTTCGCCTCAATCACTATGGCGATGCGCCGCTGATCACATTTGTTCATTACAACTTTCCAGCTTATCGACACATCAGGCAACATCAGCTCTATCGCGAAGATCGGCTGCAGGAAATCGGCCGCGCCGGCGAAAACGACGCGACATTTCCATCGATGAAGACCATTCCGCCGCTACCTTCAAATGCCGCAGCCATGATGACCGGTTGGTGGCCGATAGATGCCAAAGGCCTGACACCCATGCCGGTCTGGGATCCGCATACCACCGAGCTGAAAGCGGGCGGCAACAACTATACGAGTTGGAAAAGAATGGTGGCGATCGAGGCTGATGACTCTTTCGCATCCGAACAATCTCCTGCGCTGGTCTTTGCCGGACGAACATTCCCGGCCCCACGTCGTGTGCGCCTGGATGATCTCGTTCATGTCAAGGTTGATCGCTCCATGGCACTACGGCTAATGGCCGATACCGGGTCTCGCAAGGCCGCCGTGCTGGTGTTGGGACGGCCTTTGCAAGCGGGCGACTATCTGGCCCTGGTCGGTTTGCATATTTTCAGTGCCGAGTCTTTAACAGGAATTTGGGGAACCTTCTGGTGGCACGACCAACCGATGGAAGGATCATTCGCACAAGACCGACCGGATGGCATGAAAGGCGCCTGGAGAAACTACCTCATGGACACCACGTCTGATGCGATGCTTCCCCGCGAGCCGGACGGATCAGCACGCATTTGCTTCAATCCATGGTTTGAGGCGAAATTTCCGGATGGCGGACAAGGCACCGGTGTGACGTCAAACTGCGTGAGCTGCCACAGTCGAGCCAGTTACCCCACGATTGACTTTCTGCCGGTCCGTCGTGGATACCCCGAACCGCTCAACGACCCCGCCTTCGCAACAGGGCGCGTTCGCACCGGACAACTGTGGTCAGTGGCCAATCCACCGGTTCGGTAACGCATCCACAGTTGTGCCTCAATTCTGCCGGAACACGTGAATCGCCTTGGCGTACTTACGCGGCTTTCACTTCCTGCACGGCAGGAGTCTCAACAAGAGGCCAGCCGATGCAAGAATCGTGAGAACGGAAATTACGCAGCCAGAAGGCCCAATCCTGCGGCAGCAGACCGAAGGTATCTTCCACGCCACCAAGCTCGCGCGCAGCCCACAGTGGCCAATGCGGGTTTGCCAGTGCCGGCCGGCCAAGCAGGACGACATCGACCAATCCTTCACGAACCACTTGATCGGCGACGCTGGGCAGCCCAAGATTCCAGCTGCAGGCAATCGGGATACCAGTCTCGCGCTTAATGCGTGAAGCACGCTCGACCATGAAAGCCATCTCTGCAAAAGGCGTTTCTGTCAGTTCGTCGGTGTTGTAGCCAAAGCTGATGTCGGCCAGGTCGAGCCCGTGCTCTTTCATCCTGTTGATGCCGTAGATCGCGTGATCCACCTGGATACCAGCATCGTTGAGGTCGTCACAGCCGAGGCGCATGGTCAGCGGCAGGCGTTCTGGCCATGTCTCACGAACGGCATCGAGCGCTTCGAGCAGGAAACGTAGCCGGTTCTCAACGCTGCCGCCGTATTCGTCGGTACGCTGATTGGAGATCGGCGAGAAGAAGCTGGAGGCAAGATAGCCATGGGCGAAGTGCAACTCCATCCATTCGAAGCCGGCCTCGTATGCGCGCCGCGCGGCCTGCGCATAATCGCGATGGATGCGCTTAATGTCGTCCCTGGTCAGCTCATGCACCGGATAGGTGTAGCGACCGCCGTAGGGAATGGGCGACGGGCCGACGACCTGCCATCCATTGGGATGGTCGGGCGGCAACTGGACGTGACCTTCCCAAGGCTTGACTTCACTGCTCTTGCGACCCGTGTGGCCGAGCTGGATGCCGGCGATGCCGCCCATTTCCTTGATGATCGACGTGACGCGCTTGAGGCCGGGGATCTGCTCGTCGTTGTAGATGCCGCCGCAGCCAATGCTGGTGCGGCCTTCCGGGCTGATCGCGAGTTGTTCGGGGAACACCAGGCCAAAGCCGCCGGCTGCCCGTGAGCCGTACATCATGATGTGGTAGTCGCTCACCAAGCCGTCCTTCGACCGGTACATGGTCATCGGCGATACGGCGATGCGGTTGCGCAGCGTGACGTCCTTGAGGGTGTAGGGACTGAAAAGGTTTGGCATTTTGGTTCTCCACGTGGATGAATGATTTAGTCGATTTTGGCGGGCGCGAAAATCGGGGACAAGGAAAAATTAAATTCGGTTTGTACTTGGTAGGTTACGCTACTGCAAAGCCACCATCAATGACAAGTTCGGTGCCGGTGATCCAGCACGCGGCATCGGAGGCGAGGTAATAAACGCCGTTGGCGATGTCCTGTGGGCGGCCCCTGCCCAGCGGGTGGGCCGCTTCGAAAGCGGCGGTCGCCGTTTCCACGTCGGGTACCAGGCCGAGCTTCAGGAAGTCCTTCAGCACCTTGTCCCCCATGTCCGTATTGACCATTCCCGGATGCACCGAATTGACGCGAATGCCGTAGTTGAGCTTGGCGCATTCAATGGCCGCGGCTTTGGTCAGCAGACGCGCACCGCCCTTGGAGGTGCAGTAGGCGCCGAGGGCAAAGTTGCCCTTGAGACCGGCCACGGAAGAAATGTTGACGATGGAACCGCCGCGTCCCGCAATGCCGCCGGGCTTCATGGCGCGGATGGCATGCTTGACGCCGAGGAACACACCGGTGACGTTGACGTTCATCGTCAGGTTGAAATCTTCCAGCGTGCAGTTTTCCAGCAATGAGGTCGTCTCGACACCGGCATTGTTGACCACGATGTCGAGGCCACCGAAGCGTTTCACGGTGGCGGCGATCGCGGCTTCCCAATCCGCTTCCTTCGTCACGTCCAGATGCACGAACATGGCGTCGCCCAGGCTTGCCGCCGTCTTCTTGCCGACTTCATCCAGCAGATCACCGATCACGACCTTGGCGCCACCCGCCGCAAGTGTTGCCGCCGTTGCCGCACCCAACCCGCGCGCACCGCCGCTGATGAAAGCGACCTTGCCGTCGACTCTAAATTCATTCATTTGTTTTCCCTCTACGTATTGTTGTTGTATGGGTTTGCGGAATCGCGACGATCATGGTCAAAGATTGAATCCGGTCCACGGCAGGCGATAACCGTTTTCGCACAGGCCGTAGCCGACGGTGCCGTCGCTCTTGCGGTATTCCATGATCTGTTCACACATGATGAACGTGTCGAGCGAGAAGAACCAGCGCAGCAACGGCTTGCTGGTGAACTCGTGGTGACGGTCCTTGCCGTCGATGAATTTCCAGTGCGCCGAGGCGATGGAGAAGGTGTCCTCGGCATAGACCTCTTTTTCGTCGATGTGCTTGACCTGCAGCCATTCCTTGCCGTCGTGGTACATGCGCAGGTAGGACGTTTCGTCCTTTGTTGACACGCCGCGTACCCCGGCGAAGGCCGTGCCGTCCTCGAACACCGGCCAGGCCAGGCGATAGGTCTTGAGGCCATCCCAGTTGCGGTTGCCGGCGGCGATATCGCGAAAGCCGTTGCCGTCGATCTCGGTGCGAATGCCGCGATGAGTGATATGGCCGGTGACACGCGATGTGCCTTCCAGGTGGACATGTGCCATGTCCTTGGCGAACGAACTGGTCTTGTCGGCGGAGAGTTCGATGCAGTCGGCCAGCGGATGCAATTCGTCCCAGGACAGGTCCACCGAGAAATCCTGATCCGAGAACAGGATGCGCGTCTTCTTCAGCGGCTCCACCGCATGCACATACATGCCTGCGACTTTGATGCCATTCATCGGCCGGTCGGTGCTATGCGGCAGGTTCATGTTGACGCGGTTGAAGATCGGCAGGCCGTCCTTGAAGAAGACGAACCAGGTGTTCATCTCCCTGCGATTTTCCATAAAGCCGACGCGGATCAGCGCGGCAGTCTTCGTTTTCGGGTCGTAGAAATTGTAGTAAAAGCTTTGCCCCCAGAGTGGCAAACTCTTATCGGAAATCAGGCCTTCGTATTTTTCGAAATCGTTGCTCATATCGTTTCCCTATATTTAGTTGTGTGTTTTTTATTCAGTGATCAATCGGCAAAAAACTGTTCGAAGGCGTGCTGATCGACAGGAAAGGCTGGCCCTTCGGCCAGTTTTCCGTCAGGGAGACGACGCGACGCAAGTCAGGCGTCCGCGCAGTCCTCCGAAATTTTTCACAACACTTCTTCCATTTTCACGCGTAGCAGCTCAACCATTGGGTAAGAAACACCGAGCATCCAGCACATCAGCACGTCGTGATGGGTCTTGCCGCACACGGCGATGCGATACATCGTCGCCAGCGTGATCGCGACCAGCTTATAGGTGTTGAGAATCGTGTAGTACTTCAGCGTCGCCGGATCGACCGACAGACCGGATGCTTTCTCGTATGCTGCATAGAACTCCTGCGCCGACAAGAAGCCGCCGACCAGGAAGGTCTTGCCATCGTCAAGGTGGGTACCGAAGATCGGCATTGCTGCATAGGCCAGATCCTCGTGGCGATCGCCGAGGTGCCCCAGTTCCCAGTCGAGAATCGCGCTGATCCTGTTGTCTTGCTCGGTATAAAGAAAGTTGCCGGTACGATAGTCGCCGTGGAGGATGGAAATGTGCTCCGTCTTCGGCATGTGCTCGCGCAACCAGGCCATGGCCAGACGCATCAGCGGAATGTCCTCGTTAACGTCCTCCTCCCAGATGCGTTCCCACCAGTTGAGTTGCCACTCAGCTGCCTGGGTGCCCAGGGCCGGCGCCGCCATGGTACTGAGGTCGACAGTGCGCCAGTCGCGGGTGTGAATTTTCGCCAGACAATCTACTAACTGGGTGCCGAGGATCGGACGCAGCGAGGGCGGAAAAAAAGGCCCGAGACCGGCCGAAAGATCCGCCGGCAAATTGGTCGGCTTGGTGACGCCCTTGATGAAGCCACAGACAATGGCCGGATAGGGGAAGTACTTGCCGTCTTCGTCCACCCAATACACCTCCGGCACCGGGACGATGCCGTCAAACGCCTTGATGATCTGGAACTCGCGCAACCGGCTGGCCTCGGCCGTGGACTCCGCCGGTTCCATGCGCAACACCATGGAACGCGTGGTGCGACCGACGCCGGCCAGATTCCAGGTCAGCTCGAAAGCCATGTGCACCTTGGAAGCGCCGCCCGTCAGCCAGCGCGGATTGGCGATTTCGAAGGCATCTTTCAGTTGCGCTTCGAGGAACGCCTGCGTTGCCTTGACCAGGGTTTCCAGAGGCAACTGTTTGAAGGGCGGTCCGGCACGGCGTTGCAACTTGCGCACGAGAATGCGATCCACGGTGGGCTCGCAGGGAAATTTCTGCCGCAGGTGGCTGATCCATTCCGCCGACGGGCGATTTTTATCCACGATGTCAGTCATTTATCCAGCGATCAATAATCAAACGGTTAAGCTCTCGCGAGCCAGAATCCGGCGAGGACAATCCCCGGAAATATTACAACCCAGGCCTCGAAAAAAAGACGCCACTTGATCGGCGCATCCTTCAGTTCCATGAAGTGGGTGATCACCAGCCGGACCTTGACCGCGGCGATGACGAGTATCGCCGCAGTGGCGAGCATCGAGGTCGACGCCCCGCTCTTCAGCCACCAGGTGCTGGCACAGGTCGCAATCATCAACACCATCCAAACGAACGTCGCGGGACTTAACCAGAGCGCCATGCATCACCTCATCAGGTACAACAGCGGGAATAAAATGATCCACAGCAGATCCACCATGTGCCAGTAGGTGGCGCCGCTTTCCAGGCCTATGTAGCGATGGCTTCCGTAAGCGCCGGCGCGGGCCTTCTTCCACAGAACGAAAAGCAGCACGGTGCCGGCAATGACATGCAGGAAGTGAATTCCGGTGAGGATGAAGTAGTACATGAAAAAGTCGTTGGTCAGCATGGAAATGCCGTGGTTGAACTTTTCCGTGTATTCGACCACCTTGAGAGAGCAGAACGCCAAACCGCACAGCGCGGCAGCCGCAAGCAGGTGCGGTATCAGTTTCACGCGGTTCATCTTGGCCGCATGCACGGCAAGCACCACGAACCAGCTGCTGGTGAGCAGGATCAGGGTATTGATCCCGCCATAGTTGAAGTTGAGCGCCTGCTGGGAGAGATTGTAGAGATCGAGGTTCTTGCTGCGTCCAACGACGAAGGATGAAAAAAACAGGCCGAACATCAGCATATCGGCCCCGACAAAAATCCAGACGCCCGGGTCTCCCGGAAGGCGTCTGGTTGTTGCTGTCAAGGATGATGACATTTCCATTCTTGTTTCGTGCGTTTGTTATCTCGCTCCGGCTCTCGCCAGTGCGGCGATTTCTTCCTGTTGCAGGCGATTGATGGCGCCAAACATGTGATAGCTGAGGATCAGCACCCAGAAGAACCATGTCCCAAGCGCAACCCAATAGCCGACAAAACCGCTCCAGGCGAATGGGCCGGTGTAGAAGAAGGGCAGGAAGGACAGCGGGATGATGGCGACTGCGCTGAAAATCGAATACCAGGCCACCCACTTGGGGATCAGCGGTTTGGCCCGTTGATCGATGAGGAAGACATAGCCCAGCGCCAGTTCCTGCAAGGTCGTGGCCCAGTAGGTGGTATCGAAGAAGAACCAGCCGAACTCATGCAGGGCGCGCACGATTCCCGGCGTCCTTTCTTCGATGTGGTAGGCCGCTGCCATCCAGGCACAGGCGCCCACAAGCCCGATTACGGCGGTGATGACGCCGCCCATCTGCTCGATCACCGCGATCACGCTGTCCTCGCCGTCGATCTTGGTCATGACGCGCGAGATGACCGCGCTCCAGACAAAGTAGAAGGGGCAGATGATGACGCTGATGGTCATGCCGAAGCGGATGCGCAGGCTGTGCTCGGTATAGTAGGCAAACAGGTCGTTGATGGGCATGCCCGGCTCGTTGGGGGGAATGCCGACGCCGAGATAGCCCCATCCCAGCAGCTGGCCGAACAGGAAAATCAGGCCACCCCAGGCGGCGAGTCGCCAGACGTCGTACTTCTGCTTGGGCGTGCGGGTCCTGGCCACTGGCGGGGCGACGTATTCGTCATCATGGGGTATTGCGCCGACTGTAGTAGTACTCATGATCTTTCTCCTTCAGGTTGATTGGCTAAACAAAGCCCCTTGAGATGCGGGTCCAACAACATTTAACAAAAACGACCAACTGCTTACTCGCTGCGACCTGACATGTAATCGATATACGACCTTGGCCAGCACATCTCCAGCCATCCCGAACCGGACGCACCGTCGATCTCCACGGACATGCCGGATTCGTTCATGACCGTATCCGCCCTGACGGGAAAGGCAAAAAAGGCGAAGGTCTTGGCATGTACATTGACCGTCCGTCCCGCCGCGTCGCGTACCACGGCCTTGAAGGATTTCTGCTTGAGGGCCAGGTCGCGTTCGTAATCGAAATCAACCGACGTGACCTCGGATACGACTCCATCCTTGTAGATGTAACCGCGCAGATGGACGATGCCTTCTGAATGGATCTCGAAGAAATGCACCGCCAGGTCGGGACCCGCCTGACCTTCGAACCAGCGCCAGTGCTGGATCGCTGGCCAGTCGCGGTGGCCCCATGAATGGTCGCGGTGCCCCGTATATTCGAAAGGAATGACACGGCCGTCGATGGTGACCGAACCTTTGACCAGACCGCTCTGCTCGAAGCGGTTGTCGGCGATCATGTTGGGGCAGCCATTCCGGTGGCCGCCGTAGGCGTAGGCCGGATGAATAGCATCGAAGCGGAGATCGACAGCGACACGCTTGCCCTGAAAACTTACGTCGGCTGATTCCAGCGTCATGCTTTGACGCATGTGCATACCGCCAACCTTCCAGTCGTCGAAGTTCATGCTCGACGGAACAACGACGCCATCCTGAATTTCAAAGATGTGGCCTTCCGCTCCGATCGCCGGCCCGAACAGGCAGCACATCGCGCCGGCATTGTTTTCGGCATCGACCCAGGTATAGAGGAAAATCGTGACGCCCTCCTTGGGCAGCACCACCGCATAGGGAATAGATTCGCGGCCGCCGTTCTTGCGCAACACGTGGCGTCCGTCGTCCGCGATCTGCGGCAGCATGCGACTTTCGACTTGAATCTGGTCCAGCTTCATATTCGACACTCTCATTTTTCACTTCGGATCGTGTCGCGGATGTATTTGCACATTTGCGCCTTGGGAAGTTCACATGACTTCATCGATTCTGTTGCGCAGGAGATCTAGCATCGGATAGGAAACCCCAATCAGCCAGGTCATCAAAATGTCGTGATGGGTCTTACCGCAGGATGCGATTCGACACATCGTCGCCAAGGCAATGGTGATGAGCTTGTAGAGACCCAGCACATTGTAGTAATCGAGAGTTTTCGGATTGACGGAGAGCCCCGACAATTTTTCATACAGTGCAAAAAACTCTTTTTCCGGCATGAACCCGCCCACCAGAAAAGTCTTGCCGTCATCAATGTGGTGCCCGAACAGATGCATGGCCGTATAGGCCAGATCCTCGTGCCGGTCGCCCATGTGGCCGAGTTCCCAGTCGAGAATCGCGGAGATCTTGTTGTCGTGTTCGGTGTAGAGAAAATTCCCCGTGCGGTAGTCGGCATGGATGACCGAGACGCGATCCACCGGCGGCATATTCTCGCGCAACCAGGCCATCGCCAGACGCATCAGCGGGATGTCCTCGCGCACGTCCTCTTCGTAAACCCGCTCCCACCAGTTGAGTTGCCATTCGACCGCCTGGATTCCCGGTTGCGGCACGTCCATGGTGCTGAGATCGGGCTTGCGCCAGTTGAGCGTGTGTATCTTCGCCAGGCAGTCCACGAACTGGGCGCCGAGTATCGGACGCAGCACAGGGCCGAAGTTGGTACCAAACCCGGCGGAAAGATCGGGCGGCAGATCGGTCGGCTTGGTGACGCCTTTGATGAAGCCGCAAATCAGTGCCGGGTAGGGAAAGTATTTTCCCTCGTCATCGACCCAATACACGTTGGGGACCGGCACGACACCATCGAAGGCCTTGATGATCTGGAACTCGCGCAGGCGGCTCGTCTCTGCGGTGGACTCGGCCGGCTCCATGCGCAGCACCATGGATCGCGTGGTGCGGCCGACACCGGCAAGACTCCAGGTCAGCTCGAAGGCCATGTGGATCTTCGATGCGCCACCCACCAACCAGCGAGGGTTGGCAATCTCGAAAAGATCCTTCAGTTCGGCGGTCAGCAGTTCCTGAACCCCATTGACCAGCGTCTCCAGCGGCATCTGCTTGAAGGGCGGGCCGGCACGGCGTTGCAGCTTGCGCGTCAGGACACGGTCCACGGTTGTTTCGCAGGGAAACCGCTGCCGCAGACTGGCAATCCATTCGGCCGTCGGACGGTTCTTGTCCCGGGTGCGCATCAAAGGCTCCATGCTGTTCCGCACCTCAGGGCCTGACGATGACCTTGATGGCCCCGCGCGTCTTGTCGTCGGTCAACTCAAAGGCTTCGCGGATATTCGCCAACGGAATCTGGTGGGTAATCAGCTTCTGCAGGGGTAGCCTGCCCGAAGCCATCATGTCGATGGTGAATTCGTAGTCGGTACGCAGCCCGACTTGGCCGTAGGCCAGCGCGTACATGAAATTGATTTCCTTGAACACGGCGGCCCATGAATCGATCTTGGTCGCCACTTCCCACAGGCCCAGCACAACCACGGTGCCGCGCGGGCGGACGATGGTCGCCGCCTGATCAAGGGTGTTGGCACTCCCGCCGACGGTTTCGATGACGATGTCGGCACCGCCGTCCACATGCGACAGCACTTGTTCCACAGCATCGCCAGCCGTGCTGCGCACGACGACATCCGCCCCGAATTCACGGGCGAACCTCTCCTGCTGGTCGTACTTCGCGGTGACCACCACCTTGCCGGCGCCAAGAATCTTGGCCACGGCCGCAGCGACGATGCCGACCACGCCGGCGCCTAGCACCACCACCCGCTCGCCGCCGCGCAGGCCAAGCCGGCGCAAGGCGGCGACCGGCGTGGCGGCCGGTTCGATGATGGCCGCGGCATGGGTCTCGATGGAATCAGGCAGGACATAGAGTCCCTTTTCGCCGAATTTAATGTAGTCGACAAAGCCCGGCGTGACGAAATCGCCGCGGTCCGGACACACGCCGAATGCGCCGGAAGAACAGTAGGGGCAACGCCCACAACTGGTGCTGTGGAATTGGTCGACGGCGACACGATCACCCGGCTTGAGCTTGCGGATATTCTTTCCGGCCTCGACCACGACACCGCCGTACTCGTGGCCACCGGCGCCGGGAATCGGGAACGGCCACAGCTTGGTGGGGCGCTCGGCGCCGCGCCACCAGTGCAGGTTGCTGCCGCAAACGCCCATGCCTTCGGTCTTGATGATGACGCTGTCCGCGTCTACCTCCGGTCGGTCAACTTCGACCAGCTCGATTTGTCGCGGTCCCAGCATAACTGCCGATCTCATCTTAGCCATTGAAGCTCTCCTCAGTTACGCGTTATTGGTACTGCGACGTATCGCTCAGGCAATCAAACTTCGAATCACTCATTTCGCGGCAGCCATTTTTTCCATCAGTTTCGGCAAATTCGGCTGTCCGGTTGCCGCTGACAGACCGCCGTCAGCCACCACGATGCTGCCGGTCATGAAGCTGGCCTCGTCCGACGCAAGGAACGCGAGGATGTTGGCGATTTCTTCCGGCTTGCCGCCGCGCTTCATCGGGATGTTTTCCACCCAGGCGTCGCGCACCTTGAGCTCGTCGAGCGCATCGGCCATCGGTGTATCGACCAGACCTGGGCAGACGGCGTTGGCACGGATATTGTCCTGGGCATGATCGATGGCCAGTGACTTGGTGTAATTGATGACAGCGCCCTTGGCGGCGTTGTAGGCGGTAAAGCCATAGTCGGCATAAAGGCCGGAAATGGAAGCATTGTTGACGATGGCGCCACCGCCACGTTGCTTCATGTGCGGTATGCCGGCCTTGCAGGCATAAAAAACGGAATGGAGATTGACGCCCATCATCTGGTGCCAGAGCGCGGGGTCCAGATCAGGCGTGTAACCGCCAAAGCATGTCGCACCGGCGTTGTTGATCAGGATATCGAGGCCACCGAACCTGTCGACCGTCCACGCGACCAGGGCTTCGACCTCTGCTTGCACGCTGACGTCGCACTGGAAAAAAAGCGCTTTGTCCTCGCCGAGTTCCTTCATCAGCGCGATGCCCGGTTCCGCACGGCGGGCGGCGATGACCACGCATGCGCCCTCCCCGACCAGCTGGCGTGCCGTTGCCGCACCGATCCCGGTGCTTCCACCGGTGATGATGGCGACGCGGCCCTCGAACCTGTTTGCTCTCATTGTTCTGCTCCGTTTTTGTTGCCGGTGCGCCTGCGAGAATACCAAACCACAATGATGCGCGTTCCTGACATCCCGACCCTGACGCCGGGAGACGTTCTGATATGGACGTAAATTATAGCCCGCGCAGGCTGCTCAGGTTCCACGAATATTGAGGCGCGATACTTGCAGGCACTTTCGGCGCGAAGCGAAGGTCAGGTTATCATTTTCATCATGTGGCCACTCAATTCTGGAATCATCGGCCGGTTCTGCTCCGTCGGCGGGCACGTCATTTTGGAGGCCATGGCGCCA
Source organism: Sterolibacteriaceae bacterium (assembly GCA_025360425.1). Classification (GTDB taxonomy): domain Bacteria; phylum Pseudomonadota; class Gammaproteobacteria; order Burkholderiales; family Rhodocyclaceae; genus JANYCD01. The sequence continues at coordinate 36,070 of JANYCD010000071.1, read as the reverse complement.
TCAAAAGCGATCCTTTCATCGGACGTGCCGCGCTCCCATCTTGAGATCACTCCCGCCTGGCTGACCGCCGTGTTGTGCAAGAACATTCCCGGCGCCAGCGTTCTCGACTTTCAAACCACTGGCGGGAGCATCGGCACATCGACACGTCAGGGATTACGACTTGTCCTGAACGACGAGGCTCGGCAGGGAAACGTGCCATCACGCGTTTTCACCAAGTGCTCAAAGCACTTTAACCAGCGGCTGATGCTCGGCTTGTCCGGCATGATCAACGGCGAGGTCGGCTTCTACCCGCAAATTCGGCCGCAACTGGATATTGAAGCGCCCAGGGGTTATCACGCCTGCGTTGATGTCGGTTCATGGCGCTCGATGGTTCTGATGGAAGACGTCATCGCTGCAAAGTCAGCGCGGTTCATTTCGACGGAGACGCGCATCACAAAACAGCAGATGGAAATTCTGCTGTCCAACATGGCGATCTGGCACGGTCACTTCTGGGATAGTTCGCAGTTGAAAGGCCAATTGAAATGGCTGAGGACGCCGGCCGATTTCCTGAATACCATCAAACTGCTCGGCTTCAGATATCTCGCAAACAGGGGACTCAAACGCGCCTGTGCGGTAATCCCGCCAGAATTGTTGACGCGCACCGACGCGTGCTGGAAGGCACTTGCCCTGTCTTTCGAACGCAACCTGCGCGGACCGCAGACATTCCTGCATGGCGATCCCCACATCGGCCAGACTTACATCACGCATGATGGCAGGATGGGTTACGCCGACTGGCAACTCGTCATGCAGGGCGGATGGGCCTTCGATGTCGCCTATGCGCTGGTGTCGGCGCTGACTGTCGAAGACCGGCGCAACTGGGAGCGGGAGCTGGTGCAGTTTTATCTCGACCGCCTTCACGCTGCCGGCGGACCCAGACTATCGTTTGACGAAGCCTGGTCAAGCTATCGGCAAAACACCATCTATCCATATTTCTGCTGGCTGATGACCATCGCCGGCTCGCGCCTGCCGCTGCTGCCGGACATGCAACCAGAGAGCATCTCGCTCGACATCATCCAGCGCACGGCGAACGCGATCCATGATCTGGAGTCGTTGAAAGCCGTCACTGGATGATCATGCCATCCGACAGAAAGGTCTATACAAGTTAATTGCTGATGGCTTGCCCGATGGGCGAAGTTGCCAGAATGCGCGTGCGCCGGATTTCCTTGAACATGTAATGGGTGAAGGTGGCCATGACGCTGCCAAATCCGACGACCACTCCATGGAATGCCCACCAGCCATTGATTGCGAATGGACCGGTCTTGAAATAGGGAAGGAAGGTCAGCGGCGCAAAACTGATGCCGATCACGATCGCCAGCCAACCGGTCCAGGCCGGGAATACTACCGGTTGCTTCTGGTCGATGATGGCGAAAATCCCGATCGCCACAAACTGGATCGTGGTGATCATCCAGGTCATGTTGAAGATGTACCAGGCGATGAAATGAAGTGTCTTGATGATTTCCGGATTACCGGTATCGGCTATCTCGGCGCAGTAGACCCAAATCGCCGGGCACATCACCAGAATCCATGCGGTCATCAAACCGCCGCATAACTGCATCAACGCCAGCAGAGGCCTTTTTTCACGGTCCATCATCTGCACCGAGAGCAGACAGGTCCAGGGCAGGTAGAGCATGCCGACGCAAGTGGTGAGCGACATGCCAAGCATGATGTCCGAGCGGTATTTGCTGTAGTAGTTGGCGATGAGTTCGGCCGGGCTGTATCTCGGATCGGGTGGCGCGGGAAAGTTGTGACCGAGGACGACCCACGAAAAAAGAAACGTCACCAGAAAAACAGGCCCGGTCCACGCAACGTAGTAATGCACTTTCCGCAATGATTTTTCCATTATGGTCGTCCTCCGATTGGTTTTAGTTTACGCCAGTGTATACGGGCGTCTGATATTTGAAGCCCGATGCGTTCTGCATCATTGGTAAAAGCCGCGCCCGCTGGAAAGATACACCGCATTCAAAATCGCGTTGAGGATCAACTCGTGATCGGCACGACCGGTGCCGGCTATTGCATAGGCCAAGCCGTGCGCCACTTGCATTGGCAGCACGGCTCGCGGAAGACCATATCAAGAACAAACCGAAAGCCATTGGCGTCGTCTGCGATTAGATTCGCTACGGATTCTTCAAGCCGCCAAATGCGTTCGCCGCCGTAATGGCGTATTGACGATCTCAACCAGGGGCGCAGCTACCAGTGAAACAAGGCGGCGCTCGGCACTGACCGCGCCATACAGCGTCGTCCGTTGCGCTGAAATGCGCCCTGCGCCGTCAATGATTTCCATCATCCTTTGCGGACTCGTCTCCTGCCCATGCTGTGCACCCGCAGCGCGGGTAATGCTCTCGTTCATCAAGGTACCGCCCAGGTCGTTGCAACCGGCATTAAGGCAGGCGATGGCACCCTCATGCCCCATCTTCACCCATGAGGCCTGAATGTTGTCGATCTGTCCATGGAGCGCCAGGCGCGCCACCGCGTGCATCAGCACCGCTTCGCGGAAAGTTGGCCCCTTGCGCGCCGCGCCCTTGCGATAAAGCGGCGCTTCCTCGGCAACGAACGGCAATGGCACGAATTCGGTGATGCCGCCGCTGCGTACCTGAAGTTCGCGTACCCGCAGCAGATGCGTGGCCCAGTGGCGGGGTTGCTCGATGTGACCGAACATGATCGTGGCCGTGGTCTTGAGCCCGACTGCGTGCGCCGTTTCGATCACTTCGACCCACTGCGCGGTGTTGATCTTGTCCGGACAGAGAACGGCGCGCACTTGGTCGTCGAGAATCTCGGCGGCGGTCCCGGGCAGGGTGTGCAATCCGGCGGATTTCAATTCCTGCAAGAACGATTTCAAAGGCATGCCCAGCGTCCTGGCGCCCTGCCACACTTCCAGCGGCGAGAAGGCGTGGATGTGCATGTGCGGTGTGGCAGCGCGTATCGTCTCAATGATGTTCAGGTAAGTGCGGCCGGTGTAGTCGGGATGGATACCGCCTTGCAGGCAGACTTCGGTGGCGCCGCGCGCCCAGGCCTCGCTGCAACGCCGAGCTATTTCGCTCTGGTCCAGATCATAGGGCCGGCCACGCAGGTCTGCGCTGGTTTTGCCTTTCGAGAAGGCGCAAAACGTGCACTTGAAATAGCAGACGTTGGTGTAATTGATGTTGCGGTTAACCACGTAACTGACAGTGTCGCCATTGACCTGCCGACGCAGACGATCTGCCGCCTGGCAGACGTAGCCGAACTCGGTCCCACGCGTTGCGAACAGACGCACAACTTCATCTTCTGTCAGGGCCATGCCGGACGATGCGCGAACGACGATATCGATGAGGCACGGATCGATTGTTCGCGCATCGAGGGGGGCGCTGATCAATGTCAGGTCGGCACGAGCCGGCGGTTGCGATTGGCCCGCCAACCAGTCGTCGGTGCGCGGAAAACCCAGCGCATCGACTTTGCGCAGCACAGTGCTGCGCAGGTTCCTGTCCAGCCAGATGTCGCCCTGCTGCGCATAGGCCGGATAAATGGTCAGGCGCTCCTGCAATAGCTTGCCGGCGTGTCCGGTGAGTTGCGCCAATTGATCGAGATGCGGCCACGGTGCTTCCGGATTGACGAAATCTGGCGTCAGCGGCGATACGCCACCCCAGTCATTGATGCCGGCGTTGACCAGCTCGGCCAGCACGCCGGGGTTCAGATTGGGCGGCGCCTGGAGACTCATGGCCGGACCGAAGATCAAACGCGCGACGGCGATGGTCCACAACAATTCGTCGAGTGCAGGCTCCGGCGCGTTGGCCATTTTCGTTCCGGCCTTGGCGCGGAAATTCTGGATGATGATTTCCTGAATATGGCCATAGCGTTGGTGCAGTTCGCGCAATGCAAGCAGGGATTCAATGCGCTCCAGTCGTGTCTCGCCGATGCCGATGAGGAGGCCGGAGGTAAACGGCACCGCTGCTTCGCCCGCCAATCGGATCGTTTCCAGCCGGCGCTGCGGATCCTTGTCGGGCGAGCCATGGTGCGGCATGCCCTTCTCGCCGAGTCGGGCTGAACTCGATTCGAGCATGATGCCCATGGAGGCCGACACCGGGCGCAGCAACGAAATTTCATCGGCATCCATGCATCCCGCGTTGATGTGCGGCAGTACACCGGTCTGATCGAACACGGCGCGCGCGACTTCGGCCAGATAACTCAAGGTGGAATCATGACCAAGTGCGGCCAGCGCTTCGCGTGCCGCGCTATAGCGCAACTCGGGGCGTTCGCCAAGCGTGAACAGAGCCTCTTTGCAGCCGAGCGCCGCGCCTTGCTTTACCGTTTCCAAAACCTGATCAATGCTCAGGTAAGGCGCCGCGATTTTTTTTGGTGCCTGGGCGAAGGTGCAGTAATGGCAGACGTCGCGGCACAGTTGCGTCAGCGGAATGAAGACCTTGCGCGAATAGGTGACGATGCCGCCGAAGCCCTCATCACGCAAGTCGCGCGCCTGTGCCATGAGCACCGCGGTGTCGGCGTTCGCGGCAAGATCCAATTCCTGCTCACGATTGATCCGGGTCATGCGTCCTCCTGCGCAAGCAACTGGCGCGCGAGGCCACTGGCCGACATATAGGCGCGGGTGTGGACGGCGGCTGCGGCATTGGGGTGGCTCAGGAAGGCAAGCAGATCATCCGGGGCATCGATATCGCAGCTCATGCCTGGCAGGTTCAACACGCTGCACGTCATGCCCAGGGATTGCGCCTGATGCTGGTGCCAGCGGCAACTTGTGGCACCGTAGCCGAAATTCAATGCGCTGCCGGTCGAACACACCAGACCGTTACTACCGGTGCCATGGCGGTCGGTGGCGAGCGTGATTGCCGGTTGTGCGGTATGGCGATGATGCTGGATGAGCTGACTGATTTCCGCAGGTATCACCAGCGGCAAGTCGCCGTGGATGATCAGCGCTTCGGCGATGCCCCGTTGCGCGAGGCGGACAACGCCGGCCTGTACCACCGGGTTGAGTCCCTGCGCACCCAGTTCGGATTCGCTGATGAAGTCGGCCCCGTAGCGCAGCGCCAACGCGCGGGCGCGGGGATCATTGGAGACCACCAGCGTGCCGTCAATATCGGGGTGCCCGCTCAATGCCTGCAGTACATCGTTGGCCATGGCGTCGAGCAGACCGACGCGCAGTTCGGGCCCGAGCAACCCGGAGAGGCGTTGCTTGGCGCTTGCGAATTCCTTCAGGGGCAATAAGGCCCATATCGTGCTGTCGTTCATGGCGCTATTGTCGCTTAATAAGCATGCGGGACTCCAGCGCCGCGCAGATCATCGGCGCATCTCGCGACAAGCAGATCTCCCCTACATCACGCGATTGCGTGCTTCCGTGATCAGCGCCGCCTGCTGTTCTGGCGTAGTGCCATGGAGCAGGATTTCGTCAGCGCCAGCCGCAATGTATTCGCGCAAGCGCCCGATGCAATGATCGACGCTGCCGATGGCGGCGCCACTGGTGAGCCATTCCGGTGGCAGCATGGCCACCGCCTCGGCCATGCGGCGGCGCTTTTCTTCGACACTGGCAGAAGTGCCATAGTCCAGTTGATTAACGCCGCTTGCGGCCAGTCGGTCCATGGGGCCCTCGTCCCAGCCGTTCATGGTGACAAGCGGAAGTCCCAGATCGCGGTGCATGAAATACGAAACGGCGCGCGCTTCCAGAACGTTGCTGCGTTCGGCTGGGGTCAGTGTGTCGGGTGCGGTGACGACGATGGCGTAGATCTTCACGGTCGCCGGGTCGCGGCCGGCCTCGCGCGCGGCATTGCGCACAATGTCGATCGAGCGTTTGGCGCCGTCGATGGTGAGGAAGGGGTGCAGCACGACGCCATCGAAATGGGCACCGCCGAGCGCCAATGTTTTGGGACCCACCGCACCCAGAATAATGGGTGGCGGGTTGTCGCAGGAATGCGCGAGTTGCATCTCGGGATATTCGCCGGCGGGGCCACTATAGGTGACCAGGCGAACTCGCTTCTCCGCGACGTGATTAGTGCAACAGTAGAAAATGCGTTCACATCCGGCAACGCTGACGTGCGGGACAAGGTGCAGGCACTGGTGCTCGTCCACAGCGAAGAGCAATTGGGACGCGAACGCGCCTATGTGGCAGGAACCCGCTGGGACATCTATCCCGAGACATTGCAGACCATCGAGGCATCACTGGTGCACGCTTCAGCGACGCTTTGATGCATCGAAGCACATGTCCATCTGACACGCGTCCTGGACCGCACCCGTCCTCCCGGAGGGTTTTTCCGAGCACTTTTCGCAATACACTGGACGTCATAAAAGACATGTCCTGAAATTCAAAATATGTGGAGGTGATATTCGTGGCTATTGATCTTTCCGACCCGCTCAAATTACCCTGTGGCGCAACACTGTCGAATCGCCTGGTGAAGGCAGCCCTGACCGAAGGCCTTTCCAACGCCATGAACCATGCGACCGAGCGCCATGTACGGCTCTATCGCCGATGGTCGGAGGGTGGGGCAGGACTTCTGCTCACCGGCAATGTCCAGGTCGACCGCACCCATCTGGAGCGACCGAACAACATCGTCATCGACAACAATGGCGGCTTCGACGAGCTGCGTGCGCTCGCAAAGGCGGGAACCGTTGGCGGCAATCATTTCTGGATGCAGATCAATCAGCCCGGGCGGCAGACACCGGCCAACATCAATCCCACTCCGCTGGCGCCATCGGCAGTTGCCGTCAATGCCGCCGATACCGCCTGCGGCAAGCCGGTGGCAATGAGCGAGGCGCAAATTCTCGATGTCATCCGGCGTTTTGTTCACGCGGCCACGGTGGCCCGTGAATGCGGCTTCACCGGCGTACAGGTTCATGCGGCGCATGGCTATTTGATGTCGCAATTCCTCAGCCCGCTGTCGAACCAGCGCACCGATGCGTGGGGCGGCTCGCTGGAAAATCGCGCTCGCGTTCTTCTTGAAATCGTGCGGCAGATCCGCAAGTCGGTCGGCGCGGATTTCCCGATCTCGGTCAAACTGAATTCAGCCGACTTCCAGAAAGGCGGCTTCAGTGAGGACGAATCGATGGAGGTGGTGCGCTGGCTCGGCGAAGAAAAAATCGATCTGCTCGAAATTTCCGGCGGCAATTATGAAAATGTCGAGCAAATGATGCGCCGCTCCGACGGCAGCAGCGGTGAAAAAATTGCAGCCAACACAAAACGCGTGGCGGAAAGCACGCGCCGCCGCGAAGCCTACTTTCTCGCCTATGCGGACAAGGTGCGTCCTGTCTTCAAGCAACCGTTGATGATCACCGGCGGCTTCCGCTCGCGCGAGGTCATGGTCGGCGCGCTACAGGCGGGTGAAGTGGACGTCATCGGTCTCGGCCGTCCATTCTGCGTGATGCCTGATGTGGGCAGGCGATTGTTGAAAAGCGAGTTGGATAGCGCACCAGCACCCGAACGAATCCAGTCACTGGAGCGGGATGCGCTCGGCCCGGGCATGGACGACAAGATGTTTCATGCGATGGAAACCTGGAGCCAGGTGGCCTGGTCCTGCATGCAGTTGGTACGGATGGGTGATGGCAAGGATCCGGATCTTGACATGACGTTGATGGAGGCGCTGGGTGGTTTTGATGCACACGAACGCGCCGCCCTTGAGGCATGGCAACTGACGAACTAAAGTAGTCCTGCACTGCCGCTAAATTAAAAGCAGCTTTTAAATTGATCCCATCGCGCCGTAATCAGGGAATATGGGCTTCGAACCAGCCGCTCATGTCAGCGAAGACGCGAGCCCGGTCAGCCGGGAATTCGTTGAATATCTCGTGATAAAAGCCATCGTAGAGCTTGATGGTCTTGTCCTGACTGCGGACGGAGCGATACACCATTTCGCTGCCGCCAGACCCCGCCAGTTTGTCCTCCTTGCCGTGCATCAACAGGATGGGCAACGTCACCTGCGACAGCCTTGCCGGCAGCCCTTCGACAAAGCGCACGATCTCGCCCATCGTCCGCGCCGGCGCCTTGCCGTGGAAGTTCAGCGGGTCGCTGACGTAGGCAGCCACCTCAGCCGGGTCGCGGCTGACCAGCGAAGGATCAACACTGAATACACCCAGTGATGGGGCGAGCACCGACAGGATCTTGCTGATGATCAGCATTGCCGCGGGAGCGCCATCGAGCACTACCGCCGGCCCCGAAAGCAACAGACCATCAAGTTTTTTCTGATGCGCGATCGCATAATCGAGGGCCAGAGCGCCGCCCATGCTGTGACCGAGCAGGAATAGAGGTGCATTCGGCCGTGCCTTGCGCACCTGGTCGATCAATTGATCGAGGTCGGCAACGGCATTGTCGAAACGATCCACAAAGGCGCGCGGCCCTGCCGACTTGCCGTGCCCGCGGTGGTCGATCGCGTAGGTGGCGCAACCATGGGCGACCAGATGTTCGGCCACACGTTGATAGCGCCCTCCATGCTCGCCCAGACCGTGGGCGATGACGACCGATGCAACGATTTTTTCTTCTGAAGGCAACCAGGCCTGCCAGTAGATCGACAGTCCTTTTTGCCCGTTGATGAATCCCTCTTGATGTTCCATGGCTGATTTCCTCACGCTTTCTTTTTTCGTTTCACCAGCACCGGCTTGACCGACGCCGCGCGTGCGCGCTTCGCCGGAGCCGTCGCTTTTTTCATGACAGTCTTCTTCACCACAAGCTTCGCAGCAGTCTTCACCACAGTTTTTGCGGCAGGTTTCGTAACCGTCTTCTTCTTTGTTGCGGGTTTCACCACTGCCCGGACCGCAGGCTTGGCGACAGGCTTTCGCTGACCTTTGCCAGAGCTGACCAGCACCAGCGGCTTGCGCAGGGCCAGCATCTCTTCGAGGCCTTCGCGCAGACACGCTGTCAGGAGCTCCGGTTCGGTGACCGCCGCCCGATCAGTATTGATTCCGATGCAACAGCGACCATCGTGCGACACCATCGTGATCATCATGCCGCAGCCTACCGTCGGGGCAAAGGGGAACAAATGGGTCACATGCGACCCAGCCATGTATATGGGGTGGGCAATACCGGGAACGTTGCTGATCTGGGCGTCCTGGGCAGCAGTCATGTTCCCTGCGATCGCGGTCAAGACTGGGGTTGGTAACCGGACCATCACTGGCGCAATCTTGAGGACGATATCGAGTGCCGGTTCGGTACGCACGCTGCGGACGAAGTTCTGGATGTGCTCGATGCGCTTCAACGGATCGCGCTCGCCGATCGGCGCCGGATACTGGGCACCGGCGAATTTGTTGCCGCCCGCCGTATCGCCTTCGGTGCGCAGGCTGATGGGAAAACCGACCGGCATCTTTTCCAGCTTGACCCCCATCTGCTCGTGATAGCGACGGAAGCCGCCGAGCAATCCGGCGAGAAACAGGTCGTTGAGCGATGCGCCGACGCTTTTCGCGGCGACCTTGAAATCCGCCAACGGAATCTCCAACACGTCGAAACGGGTACCCGTACTGCGTTTGCGCAGGATAGGCGAGCCAGTCGCCGCCTTGGTGGCGAGCATGCGCTTGGCGGAAGCAAGATAGTCGCATGCTTCGCGCAGTGCCTCGGGCTTGCGCAACCATTCGGCCGCCATCTCCAGCAAGGAGGAGACGGAATCCGTCGTATCGTGGGGAAGTTCGAGAAAGCGATGCAGCGCGCCTTTGGCGGCGAGCTCCAGGCTCGTGGTCTTGCGTGGTTTTCGGGTCGGCTTCAAGGCCGGGAATTCACGGCCCTCGCGGAGCACGCTCAGCGACTCGCTAAGCAACTGAATGATGCCAATACCGTCGGAAACGGCATGGTGCAACTTGAGAACGTAGGCGGCCCGACCACCCTCAAGACCTTCGACCAGCACCGCCTCCCATGGCGGACGAAAACGATCGAAGGGCGTCATCGCCAGGGTCTGGGCATAATCGAACAGTTGACGCTCAGTACCCGGCGCGGGCAGGCGCACGCGGCGCAGGTGGTAATCGAGCAGGAATTCGGGATCGTCCACCCACACCGGCATGTCCAGCCCGAGGGTGGGTTCCATCACCCGCTGCCGCAAGCGCGGCGTGGCGCGCGTGATCCAATCATGTCCGGCCATCAGGCGTCCCCAGTCGGGCAGGGAATCGAGCACCATGACCGAGGTCGTGGTGGAACGCAGATGCGGATCGGCCTCCGCCAGCCACATCATGGCTTCGAACGCGCTCAGTTCGCGCGGGCCTCCCCAGTTGCGGAGTTGTTCGAGCGTTTTGCTGCTGATGCTTTTTTGATCACTCATGAAAATGTTGTCCGTATTGTTTGGTCGGCAGGAGGGTTCATCCCGGTTTTTTTCCCTTGCGATTCTCTGCTTTGCCCGGCCAGTTCTCCAGGGTATCGAGATATAACTGACGGACCTCTTCGATGTGCTTGTCCAGATCTTCGACCTTCCACTTCGTGACATTGATTGGCGGCAATACCGCCACTTGCACTTTGCCGGCGCGCATGGACAGGGAACTGCGCGACATCATTTCGCCGGCGTTGCGAATGACTACCGGCACCACCGGCACGCCCGCCTGCATCGCGATATGGAAGGCGCCCTTCTTGAAGCGGCCCAACTGCGGCGAATAGGAACGCGTTCCCTCGGGCGCCATGCAGACGCTGAGGCCTTTCTTGAGGCGGTCCACCGCCGGCTGCAGGGCCTCGATGGCCTTGGTGGTATTGCCACGATCAATGAATGCCATTTCAGCCATTTTCATGAACGTTTTAAAGCCCGGCGTGTTTTCGGCTTCCTTCTTGGCAACGCCGGTAAAATCGCGCCGCAGCAAACTGAACATGACGTAGAAATCGAGCTTGCTCTGATGGTTGAGCAGGAACACCGCCGGACGATGCGTCCACACATTGTGCTCGCCGGTGGTTTCCACCTCGACCCCGGCAATCGCCAGCGCCGCATCGAAACCGATGGAGCCGATCAGGTCGACGGCCCTGCGGTTTTTGCCGGTGGCCTTTGCATAGGCCATGCCGCCGAGAATGACCGTCCCCAGCGCGCTGTAGGCGCCGATCGAGCGTGCAATCGTGGCGATGGACGTGCGTCGTCGGGTGGCGAACTTGAATACCGGCCAGCCCTTTTCCACCGCGGTTTGCTCCAGCAACTCCTTGGCGTTGACCGCCATTGCATGACCGACGGTGTTGAGAAAATCGATATCCTCGTTGCCGTTCGCATAACCGTAGCAGCGCTTAAGGTTGAGCTTGTGCGTCTGCGCGAATTCGCGCACCGCCGCCGCTTTCCCGGCGCCCCATAGCGGCTCGCCAACGATGCCGCCGGTGAGGCGGCCGCGGCGCACCATGGCCTGGGTACATAGCAGATGTTCGATACCAAGCTCGGTGGCGGTCGGTGCCACCTGGTAGCGCGTCGCGGAAGAAGCGATCACCACCGTGTGGCCCATCTTCTGATGCGCCTTGACCAGTTTCCAGGCTTCTGGAAAAAGACAGGCCGCGATCTTTTCCTTGAACAGGCGCAGCCACAACTCAAGCATCTCATCTTCGGTACGACCACCCCACTCGCCGATGCCCTTGCCGATGACCTCGGCAAACTGCGCCTCGTTCAGGTCACCCATCGTCATCATCTTCACGGTGCCTACAAGCTCGGAGACACCCATTTCGCCATGGTGAAGGCGGTCGGTGAAATAAGCAGCGGCCGAGTAGCCATCGATCAGCGTGCCGTCGAAATCAAAGAACGCGGCGATCTTCGGGCCGGAGGGGCCATCGAGAATGGCTGCAATTGCGTCTTGGGTAGTAGTCATCAGGAAAGCTCCCGGTATACGGTGAACATTTGTTGGTCTGCTTCAGTAATTGAGCAAATACTTGCCGCGCAAGTAATTCATGGCTTTCATCGCTAGATCAGCACCGCCAGCATCACTGGGTACGAGCGATATCAGCGACATTGATGCATGACATGGTAACTTTCACCGGCGCGTTTTCTGCGATTTCAAATATTTGGCAAGCTCTTCCACTTGCTCCACCAGCCTTGTTAATTTCTTCACGGACGGATATCCCATCCGTTCCATTGTTGCGGCCACCCGATGGTCAAATACATCTTCGAGCTTCTTCAGACCCAACGAATCAGCGATCCTGCTCAGGCCATCAGCGACCGCAGATTCGGCCCTCGGCAGCGACAGTGCGCTCAATCCTGCGCGCAGCAGATTACCCGGGGAAGCAACGGAGCTATCCGAATCCCTCGGTGTTGCTGTCCGCGTTGTCGCTCCGGTGCTTCGTGACCTGCTTGCCTTGCCAGCCGCAGTTCCAGCATTCTTCGTAACCGCAACCTTCGCGCGCGGGGATGACTGCACCGGCTTTGCAGCTCTGGTCTTGGCCGGAGCCTTGATCTTAGTCGGGTTGGATTTCATCCTGGCTTCCCTCACAAGAGGATTACTCATTTCTTCTTTGACTTGGTGCTCAACAGTTTGTCGAATTCCGCTTCGATGCCGGCGGCAATCTTGTCGTGGAACATGGACAGCATGAAGCCAAGCTTGATGTCCAGTGCAAACTGCTTCGGCGCCAGCTTCAACTCACCGCTCAAACCCGTTCCGCTGACATGGATCGACTTTCCCGACCATGACGTCTCGATTCCGTATTGATTTGCGAGTTCTTCGGAAACCTGATTGGCCACTTCGACCGCCTGTTTGTGAGTAAGATTATGCGAACGACGGATCGAGATCGAGCTCATGGCAATTGATGATCAGGTTGGAAGAACAATTCGATAAATTACCGAAGGAAAAACCTGCTGCGTCATTCGATGTATTTTCTCACGAGCGAGGAAGGTGATACAAGGAGGCTGTCTGTTTTCCTAGGCTTCCAACTCTAACTTTCAATACGCCTTAGGTTTCCTGCCCTAGGCATGTTTGAGGACAATGCGAAAGTCAATTCTGGGGCCGGATGCAACCGCACTTTCTGATGCTTCAGGTTTAATCAATGCAGATACCTGCAATTTGTCGAATCAACTTTGAAAGGATTCTGAAATGGCCACCAAAACTCCGAAAACCGAAACACTCCGCTCTGTCACGCTCGACGTCATCAACAACTACCAGCGTACCGCCAAATCTGCCTCCGCATCGGCGCGTGCCGGCGGCACCAAGGGAATAGCCAAGGTCGACTCGGCTGTAGGCGAACTTCTGAAATACAATGGAAAGATCAGCAAAAAAGTCAAAAGCTCACTTGAAACCGCCCATAAAAAGGTTACCGCCGCGGCGGACAAGGCGGACAAGGCCACAGGCAGTTTGGGGAAAAAGGTAAAGAGCGCGCTGAACAGCACGCGTGACAAGGTCGTGAAGGCGACCAACAAGGCTGATGGCACCGTCGACAAACTATTGAGCCGCGCATCGAAGAAGGTTGCACAATTCCCGTCCAAGGGTACGCGAATGTCCAAATTGCTGGACAACAACATCGTGGCGTCCGTCGAACCGCTGGGAATCCGCAGCGCCAAGTTGCTTCGCTACGTGTCCGCCAAGGTGGCAGACGGGGCAGAAAAAATTTCCGGCAAAGTTGGCGGCGCCAGGAAGCCAGCGCCCATCAAAAAAGCAGTGAAAGTGGCACCGGTGAAAAAGACGGTGGCCGTGAAAAAAGCGGCGAAGACGGCGCCCGTGAAAAAGGCGAGCCCCGCCCGTCGCAAGACAACGGGGCGTACCAAGGCTGTGACCAAGTAAGGTATTGGGTATGCGGCGGTGATAGAAATCCCTGCTGTCAAGATTCGAAGGGGCGCGGAAATTTCTGCGCCCCTTCGTTTTTGATTGTTCAGAAACTTCTGCCGGCGCCTGGCGGAGCAAGCCTTGTCGAGATTTGTACCAGCATTACCCGGGACGGAGACAGGCTTTACGAATACAACGTACGCCACTTCAGCGCCCACGAGTAGGCTCATAATGCGAAGAATATTTTCTGGCGCAGAACCAAGGAGGGGTTGCTCATGACTGCTGAAGAATGCACTCCATTCGCCGAATGGCTGGAGCAAAACCGATGACTACCGGAGCACGATACATTCTGGCGCTCGACCAGGGCACTACCAGTTCCCGCGCCATCCTGTTCAATCACGAGGGTGGTCTGCATGCATCGGCCCAGCGCGAATTCACACAGTATTTTCCACGTCCGGGCTGGGTAGAACATGACGCAGAAGAGATATGGCAAAGCCAGATCGGTGTTGTCGCAGAAGTCATGACCAAGGCCGGTCTCGACGCCCGGGCAATCGCGGCCATCGGCATCACCAATCAACGCGAGACCACCGTGTTGTGGGATCGCGTCACGGGCAAGCCCCTGCACCATGCCATCGTCTGGCAGGACCGGCGCACCACACCGCTGTGCGACCAGTTGCGCGAGGCCGGGCATGAAGCCATTTTCTCCGCACGCACCGGGTTGCTGCTGGATCCCTATTTTTCTGGCACCAAATTGCGCTGGCTACTGGACAACATCCCCGGCGCACGCGATCGTGCACGGCGGGGCGAGCTGGCTTTCGGCACCATCGATAGCTGGCTGGTGTGGAACCTGTCCTGTGGCCGGCTGCATGTCACCGACGCCTCCAACGCCTCGCGCACGTTGCTGTACAACATCCATCGCGGCGACTGGGACGATGACCTGCTCGCCTTACTCGATATTCCGCGTGACGTCCTCCCCGGAGTCTGCAACAGTAGCGAGATATATGGCGAAGCGGAACAACGCTGGCTGGGTGCAACAACGCCCATCGCCGGCATCGCCGGAGACCAGCAGGCCGCAACCTTCGGTCAGGCATGCCTGACGCCAGGCATGGCCAAAAACACCTACGGTACTGGCTGCTTCATGTTGATGAATACGGGGCACCAGGCAATGCCGTCGTCGCATCGCCTGCTGACCACGGTGGCATGGCAACTCGACAAAAAAATCAGCTATGCGCTCGAAGGCAGCGTGTTCATGGGTGGGGCAATCATCCAGTGGTTGCGTGACGGTCTGGGCGTCATCGCATCCTCGGATGAAGTCGAGGCACTTGCCTCCAGCGTGTCGGACAACGGTGGCGTCACCTTGATTCCCGCATTCGCGGGACTCGGTGCACCCTGGTGGCAGCCTGATGTCAGGGCCGCGCTGGTGGGCATGACGCGGGGTACCACGCGGGCACATATCGCCAGGGCTGCGCTGGAGGCCATCGCGTTGCAAAGCGCCGATCTCCTTCTGGCGATGGAAAAAGATTCTGGCATCCGTCTCGCCGAACTGCGTGTGGACGGCGGCGCCGCGCGCAACAACCTGCTGATGCAATTCCAGGCCGACCTGCTCGGGGTGCCCGTGGTGCGGCCGCGCGTCACAGAAACCACGGCGCTCGGTGCCGCCTATCTTGCCGGGCTGGCGGTTGGATTCTGGCAGACGCCTGAAGATTGCGCCGGACACTGGAAGTTCGAACGCCGCTTCGAGCCGACAATCAGCGACAGCGCACGTCGCGAGCGACTCCAGCACTGGCAGCACGACGTTCAGCGCATCATCGGCTAAACGAATGCGCCCGTGCATTCATTCTGTATCATGCATCGAACTGGCAATGCGGCCGAACCGATGTACGGGAAACCCTGTCACTCCTTGAAAAAGCGGGCCACTTCATGGCAATGAACAAAACCAAATCAGCCAACACAAAACGGGCAAAGCCTGCCACCACCCGACCCACGCACAAGGCCACATCTTCGGCACCTGCCAAGGCCGTGAAGACGTTAAAGACATCGACAACAGCGGCAAAGAAATCTCCTGTGCCGGGGATTACCAGCCGGCTCATGTCGTGGTCGGACAGCCTGATCGGCTTCGCGGGCCCGCTGACCAATATGTCGCTGGCTCTGACCAAGGCGTCATTGAAATCGCCCGCGAAGGGCGCAGCGCTCAAGAAAGCTGCCGTGATGCTTCTCAAGGCCAGAGAGTCCTTGGGAATGACGGCGCAAGATGTCGCGCAGGCAATCAAGTTAAAGAACCCCGAACTGCTTGAACAGGCCGAGACCGGCAAAGCGACGCTGCCGTTCGAGGTCATCCTGAGGCTGGCGGCAGTGCTCGGCCGCAACGATCCGATCTCTTTTTTCCTCAAGCTGTTCCGTTCCTATTACCCCGGACTGTGGAACAAGCTTGAAGCGATCGGCGTCGGCAAGCTGGTGGAGCACGCTGGTCGCGAGCGGGAGTTCGTCAATATTTACCGGCGTAGTGACGCCGCACGCGGACTGAGCGATGAGGAGTTCGCAGCACTCCTGACGTTCGTTGGCGCCGCGTTCAATATGGCCTTGACGTTAAAGCGGGGAAAGGAAAAAACTTGACGACGATCAGGCTGCGAGACGCTGATCGATCCACCCGGTAAGGTCTTTCAACACCTTGGCGCGAGCGGCAGGCAGCTCGTTGAATATTTCGTGATACAGGCCGGCGTAGACCTTCAACGTTTTGTCCTGGGACGAAATCTTGTCGTGCACCATTCGACTTCCCGACACACCCGCCAACTTGTCTTCCCCGCCGTGCATGAGCAGTGTCGGGAGCTTGAGCGACTTCAAGCTGGATGGCAGCCACTCGACGAAACGTACAATCTCCGCCAGGGTTCTTACCGGCACCCTGCCGTGACAATTCAGGGAGTCGGCGGTGTAGGCGGCCACCATCTTTTTATCGCGAGTGACCAGACCCGGCTTGATCGGGAATGTGCCAAGTTTCGGAAAAAACAATGACAGCAGTTTGCTGATTGGCTTGATGCACGCGGGGGCGCCATCGAGCGCAACCGCAGGACCGGACAAGATGAGGCCGCTAATCCTGTCTCCATATTTCAATGCATAGCGCAGCGAAAGCGCACCGCCCATGCTGTGGCCGAGCAGGAACTGCGGCTTTCCGGAATACTTTTTGCGAACCTTCTCGACCAGCTGATTGATGTCTTCGACGGCATGCGAGAACCGATCGATCATGGCGCGCGAACCTTCGGATTGACCGTGGCCGCGCAGATCCAGCGCATAAACGGCGCACCCTGCATCCACCAGTGCTTTTGCAACATGCGCATAGCGCCCGCTATGTTCACCGAGTCCATGCACAATCACCACCGAAGCACGTACCCGCTCAGGCAGCCACGATTGCATATATATCCGTAAATTCCTGCGCCCTTTGTAGCTGCTCTCGCAGTGTTTCATGTCAAACCTTCCGCACCCGTTTTTTCGGTTTGTCGAAGGCCAGCACTTCCTGCAAGCCTTCGCGAAAACATTTCACCAGCAGTTCCGGTTCTGTCACGGCCGCACGATCACTGTTGATACCGATACAACAACGACCATTATGGGAAATCATGGTAATCATCATTCCGCAACCCGGAAGCGGCGCGAACGGCCAGAAATGGGTCACTTCCGCGCCGCCAAAATAAACCGGGTGGGGAATGCCGGGAATATTGCTGATCTGCGCATCCTGGGCCACGGTGAAGTCTGCCGTCAACGCGGTAACGGTCGCCAGTGGCAGGCGTGTCACCAGCGGCATCAGGCGGATCATCACGTCCAGCGCTGGTTCCGCGCGGATGTCCTTGATGAACTGCTGTATGTGCCGGATGCGTTTGAGTGGATCCTTCATGGATACTGGAGCAGCGTATTGCGAACCGGCGAACTTGTTGCCGCCCATCACGTCATTCTCGGAGCGCAGGCTGATCGGAAAGCCGATCGGCATCTGCTTGATGGGAACACCCATCGCTTCGTGATAACGGCGGAAGCCACCGATCAAACCCGACAGGAAGACATCATTCACCGATGCATTGGCGGCCTTGGCGGCGACCTTGATCTGGATCAGCGGAATTTCGATGGCGTCGAAACGCCACGAGAGACTGCGTTTCCTGAAAAGCCCGGAACCGGCGACGGGCCTGGTGCCCAGAACTCGCTTGGCAGACCATACATATGCCAAGCCCTTGCGCACCGCTCCCGGATTGCGCACCCACCCACCGAGTGATCGCGTGATGGTGGAGATGCTGCCAGCGGCTTCCGAAGGCAGTGCAAACAGGCTGTCGCGAATCTGCCTGGTCGCGAGTTCAGATGGCGTCGGCGGACGTATCTCAATCACGTTGGACTTGGCCGGGTGCGGTCGCCTTATGTCGTCTCGCCCTTTGCCGAACACGCGCGTCAACAGCTGGATGATGCCCAGACCATCGGATGTCGCGTGATGCAGCTTGAGGATATAGGCCGCGCGACCGCCTTTCAGCCCTTCTACCAGCGTCGCCTCCCAGGGCGAACGTGCCTTGTCAAAAGGTGTCATTGCCAGTGTCTGGGCAAGGTCAAACAATTGACGTTCTGAACCAGGTGCAGGCAGGCGAACATGGCGCAGGTGATAGTCCAGATTAAAGTCCGGGTCTTCGACCCAGGTCGGATTGCCGATACCAAATGCCGGCACGACGACGCGCTGACGAAATCGCGGCACCGCATTGACAATCCAGTGATGGGCCTCAAGGAAGCTGTCCCGATCAAGTTCACGATCCAGAAAAAGTACCGAGGTCGTTGTCGATCGCAGCCGCGGATCAACTTCCGCGCGCCACATGACGGCCTCAAAAGCGCTCATCTCGGACGGACCACCCCAGTCGTTCAGCTCGGCCAGCAGTTCGACGTCAAACAGTTCTGATTTTCCCATTTTCATTTATCCACCGACAAAAAAATTCGTTCAACCGACTTCATGTTCAGCCCCGGTTTCCAGCCGCCGCAATCCACGGAACGCCAGTTTGGCGCCCCGCTCTCCCTTGACGACCGCTGCAACCTCGGCGGCGATCGGCATCTCAATACCCAGCCGGGTTGCCAACTCCATCACCACACTGCTGGTCTTGATGCCTTCGGCGACCATGTTCATGGATTGCACGATCTCCGCCGTCTTCATGCCCTGCGCATAGCGTTCGCCAACCTGCCGATTGCGCGACATGGGGCTCATGCAGGTGGTCAACAGGTCGCCCAACCCGGTCAGGCCGGAGAACGTTTCCGCGCTGCCGCCGAGTGCAACTCCCAGGCGCGTGATCTCGGCAAGGCCGCGCGTAATGACCATGGCACGTGTATTCTCGCCAACACCGAGGCCGCTGGCCATGCCTGCGGAAATCGCAATCACGTTCTTCAGCGGGCCGCCGAGTTCGCAACCAATGACATCGCGGTTGGTATAGACACGGAACACCGGGCTCCCAAACAGCGGCTTCAGCGCCTGCGCAACGTCGACATCGGGCATCGCCAGCACGGCGGCGGCGGCCATGCCTTGCAATACTTCACGGGCGATATTGGGTCCGGCCAGCGAACCGGCCGGATGCCCGGGCAATTCGTCGTGAATGATTTGCGTCATGCGCTTCTGGCTACCCTGCTCAAGCCCTTTGGCCAGGCTGATGACAGGCACCCAGGGACGTATCAATGGCGCAATCGACTTCAATGTTTCGCGAAAGCTGTGCGAAGGTACGCCGACCACCAGAACATCGCAGTCTCGCACCGCTTCATCAAGCGATATCGTCGCCCGCAAACCCGGGTTGAGCGCCAGCCCCGTCAGGTACTTATCGTTGCGATGCTCCCGATTGATCTGCTCCACCGTCTCGGTGCTGCGCGCCCACAGCACCGTGTCGGCATTGCGCGAAGCCAGCGAGGCCACCGTCGTACCCCATGAACCGGCGCCAAGTACGGCAATACGAATGGGCCTGCTCATGCTGCGCACTCGGGCAACATTTTCGAATTCATTCCTCACCCCCCAATCGTGCCGGAAGACGTTCCTGATCCAGCGCATCAATGGCACCAACCGCCGTAACAAGAGCTGCCAGTTCACTGGCGAATTTTTTGCGGCGAGCGACGAGCGCATCGCCCCCAGGTTTCAACAAATCGCGATTCGCGGCCAGCAGCATCGCATTGCCGAACAATTCCTTGGACACGCACTCGGGGTTGTGCAGACGATGCTGTAACAAGTATTGCTTGCCGACATTGCAACAGTCTTCGATGAAAGCAGTCTTGTTAATCGCAAGGTCTGCGGGGCAAGCCGCGAGGCGATCAGCGACGACGAAATAGGCTTCGAGGAACGCCGGCAGGACACGATGGGCAATCACGAATGGCGCCTGCAATAGCGTCTGACGCCGCGAACCCGGATCGGCGGCGCGCGACTTGAAACCGGGATCGAGAAGTGCCATCTCGGCCTTGATCTCGGTGCTGAACGTTTCACGGTCACTAAAGAAGAAATCAAACTTCAGCAGATCGCGAAATTCAAACGCCTTCTGCCACGCCAGCGACACCGGATCCGCTGCATCCGAATCGAGCACCATGAACCAGGCTAGTTCGGTGATCGCGCGATTGACGAACCAGTGTATCGCGGTGTTGCGATAGAACGCGGCGACCGAATGCTGACCCGGATTGATGCCATAGATCGGCTCTATGCCATTGGTAAAGTTGAGCGCCACGCCGGAACTGGTCAGCCTTTCAAGCACTTTGGCCAACTCTTTTTTGCTGCGAAGCCCACTAAGTTGTCCTGAAGGAAGCCCGCGTTGAACGGCGTATTCGATTAACGGCACAACCAACTGACGCACTTCGCTGAGTGTCAGGCCGCGATTGCCGACGCCGAGCAAGGCCAGGGTCACCAGCGCCGGGGCCGTTACCGGCGTCGCCTTATTGATGCGCTGGAACACTTCAAATGCAACTTTTTCGACAGTCCAGCGCCCGCCATCACGGTCACTGTCGGCGTTGGAAAGCGCTTGCTTCAATGACAGCGGTTCGCCAAAGCGGACAAATGCCGTGCCAATCCACTTCTGTTGCGTGCGCGCATAGTCGGCAAGCCAACGCAAGCCTTCCGCCGTTTTCTGTATTCCTGCTTCTTCCGTTGCCAACACACCTACTTCGTGCAGTTGGTCGTAGGTCATCGAGACGGGAACCAGCAGCATGTCCTCCGCCACACCACTTTCAATGGCATCGACCAGGTAGCGCAACAACCCGTATTTCGGCGGTCTGAGTTTACCGGTACGCGAGCGGCCACCCTCCATGTACCACTCGAGGTTTCTGCCCTGCGCCACCAGGTGACCCAAGTATTCGCGAACGACGAATTTGTAGACCTCATCGTCATGAAAGCTGCGCCGTACCAACACCCCGCCGGAGCGACGGATGATGGTGCCAAGGGGGAAAAACCCGAGGTTGTTGCCACCGAGGATGTGGTTGCGCGGCATACCGCCATCTCGCAGCACGCGGGTGAGGATGAAGGCATCGGCATAGCTGCGATGCGTCGGCAGAAACACCAGCGGATTCGTCTTGTTGAGGCGTTTCAGATTTTTGAGTGCCGGTTTGTCGACATCGATCGTCCAGGCCCGGGTATGCATCGGTCCGAGCCCGTGATCGAACATCATCGTAAAGAGCGGATTCTGGACCGTGACGATTTCTTCCAGACCTTCCTGCACTTCGTTTTGTATATCCGCCAACGGCCGTTGAAGACGTTCGGCGAGCAGGACAAGTTGCTTCTGGAAGCGCTCGTTGAGGAGCACCTCTTTGGCGTAGCTTTTGCGGGAACGAATGACAGAACCAAGTAAGGAGGTCATAGGGTGACTGCTCCCGCGGTATCTACCATGTTCGTCACCTCAAGAATATTGGCGACCACTTGTTCAGGGTCGTCATACATCGGCACATGACCAACGCCGCGAACAATTGTCGACTCTGCGCCGTGGATTCGCTCAACAAACGGCTGGCCATAGCGTTCGAAAGGAATCACGTGGTCACATTCGCTCCAGGCGATACGGACAGGGACGTCACCGGCATCCATCGGTGCGACCGGCCCATCGCGGCCCATCGTCCGCAGCAGTCCCGGCACCACGCGCGTCATGGACATCGCGCGCAACGAGGCGCAGAAGTCGGCCGCCGGAAAACGCTCCCCATGCTCCATGGTCTGCTTCGCCAGGGCTTTGCGCAGCCATCCGAAGCGGGCGAGAGGCGTCAACACAAACAGCATTGTGCCAACCAGCGCGTAGAAAACCTTGAGTGACTTGGCCACGGCCAGGTAGTCTTTATCAGAGCTCCAACCGCCGGCCGGCGAAAAGGCAATGACAGAACGAGCGAAACGACGACGTACCAGCTCGATCGCAAGCCAGCCACCCAATGAATTCCCGGCAACGTGAGCTTGATCGATCCCCTGTGCACGCAGGTTCGCGATGATCTGATCAGCAAGTCCGGCTACGGTGGCATCACCCTCACCGCTGTATGCCGGTCCGCCGTAGTGGCCGGGAAGCGTCAATGCGATCACACGATGTTTGGCTTCCAGTGCTTTAAGGACTGGCTTCCAGACCTCCCAGGTTGCGCCGATCCCATGCAAAAGGATGAGCGCAGATCCCTGACCTCCAACGTATTCTGGCGTTGGCAATGTTTTGTTAGTTATTTCCATCGGCTGCGTCATTGGACATCGCTCCAGCTGGGTTACGCAATGGCGCTGCATCGAGTTTCGCGCGTTGTATATGCCAATCGCCCTGATCCACCAGATCCCCCTTTTTCTCTAGTCGGAGCCTCTGAACCCTACGCATGAAATCGATGTGCATGCAAAAAACCGACTGACGCACGCGACAACAATCAATGCATTATTGTTTTTCGGCGCCTTCACCAGGACACGAATAACGGCAGCGCCAGTGCGCAGCCATGTCTGTAGCTCTCCTCTTTCTTGCTTTTGTTATTTTGCGCCAACAACACGCGATGTATCCACACCAGCAGGAAATAATTTCAAACTGCCATACGGCTCAAAAATTTTTACCAGAATTTCCTCGCCAAGGTCTTGGCAAAACCCCGCCTGTCAGAACACCCACGGCACTCCAAAAGACCGACCGACTGGAGGAAACAGGAAGGTCCAGGCGACCGGTCATCGAGAATCGTGGCTTAAGCCGTGGCCGAGACCGCCTTGGC
Source organism: Sterolibacteriaceae bacterium (assembly GCA_025360425.1). GTDB lineage: Bacteria > Pseudomonadota > Gammaproteobacteria > Burkholderiales > Rhodocyclaceae > JANYCD01. The sequence continues at coordinate 13,276 of JANYCD010000071.1, read as the reverse complement.
CCTGCTTTTTGCCTTGGTCGTAATGACTTTTGCCTTCGCCGAAATTACGCTGCTCTTGCGCGGGCGAGCCTTGGTGACAATCTTGCTGGCAGCCTTGCGCACAGGGGCCGACTTCTTGACTGTTCCGGCAAGCTGGAGCGAGAGTTGTTCGGCGCCATCGGCAAGTTTACCGGAGACGAAACGCAGAATCTTTGCGCCAGGAATGCTGATGGTTTCGACTGATTTGGCAGAACTGCTTTTCAGAAAGCCCGAAAACAGGCTTTTCCTGGAAGGGAACCTGGCTACACGCGTAGAAGCTTCTTCAAACATCTTGTTGACCGTGGTGTCGGCTTTGTCAGCGGCACTGACAATGGCTTCCTGCGTCGTTGCCAACTTGTTTTTCACAGTACTGCCGAGCTTGCCAATGGCTTCGTCAGCGATGTCTGTCGCAGCAATGATTTTCTCTTTGGTACTATCAAAGGTGCCCTTGACGGTTTCGCCGATCTTGCCTTCGTAATCGATCAAGGCCGCATCAACCATTCGAAAGCCGCGAATGCCGGTAGCGAGCAAAGCTTGAGTGGTGTATTTTGCCGTCTTGCGGTAATTGTTGATGACTTCCAGCGTTACCGAGCGCAGGCTTTCATTGGTTTGCGTGATCATGGTTTAAATCCTTTCAAGTTGTTTGAATGGGAATAACGGCTAATCCGCTATTTGCATCCAACCGCGCTTACGATGCGAAGTACGAAGTATTGCGACGAGTTGATGATCGGATTGTCAATGGAAAGCGTAGTGCCCACAACCTAAAAGGCCCTTATTCTTAGGGTGGTTGGTCTAGACTGCCTGGCCGTCACACTTCTCGCGTGTAAAGCGGGAAAGCAATATTTCAAATTCGACAGAAAGAAATGGACCATGCCCCGCGCAAAAATAACATCAGTCAAAAAAGCCCCCGCCTCTGCCAAAACTGTGCAGGCAAGCCGGAAGCCAGCCACAAAAGCAAACACCGCGAAAAGCTCGAAAACTTCAGCCTCCAAGCCACCGCGCACAATGAAGCAAACTGGAGCAGATGCTTTCGCATCGTCGAGGCATCTTCTGCATGCCGGACTCAGCGCACTATCGTTACCGCGCGCCGAATCGGCTGTGGCTGACGGTCTCAGCAAGATTGCCGATTCTTTCGGTTTCAAGAAACTGGAGGATGTTTTCGATCAACGCGTCGCCTCTGCATTGCAGCGCATCGGCATTCCTTCAGCCAGGGAACTGGCGCGCCTTGTTGAAAAGGTCGATACCCTGTCGGCGCTAGTCAAATCGACAAAGTCGAAAGCACGCAAGTAGGCTTTCAGGTGATCGATCGAGAGCATTCGGCCCGTCTCAAATGAATACGCGTGATCGAATTCTCGTTGCGGCGTTGCGCCTCTTTAACGAGGACGGCGTGGCGAAAGTGTCGACCAACCGCATCGCAGCCGAGTTGGAGATGAGTTCGGGCAATCTCCATTACCACTTCAAAAGCAAGGAGCAACTTGTCGAATGGCTATTCCGACGGCTTGAGTCAGAACTCAAGCCATTCACCGAATCGAGCGCATCCTTGTCAGCGCTTGACGATGTCTGGTTGGCACTTCATCTTACATTCGAGGTAATCGAAAAATATCGATTCTGCTACACCGATATTGACTACCTGATCCGTGAGTACCCGAAGTTTGGTGAACGTATTCAGAAAATGACGTTGGGCACCATAGAGGCGGTCAGGGCCATGTGCCAGAATCTGGCGCAAACAGGTGTCATTCGCGTTGATGGGGACGAGATCGACAGCCTGGCTTTTCAAATCGTGTTCACGGCAACCTGCTGGAGCACTTTCACAAAGCTGGTCGGACTCAAAGGCGCCGACACTTCGGCACCGGCGCTTGCGGCCTATCATGTCCTCACGTTATTGAGCCCCTATCTTGCCGACGATGCACGCCACTATATGAATTACCTGCGCAGTAAATACTTGAAGTAACCTGATTCTCAGCGCGATGATTGCGCGCTCTGTGGTATTCGGTTGGTCAGGTTACCTGACCCGATATTGCCGAGCGGCTGACAGTAAGATAACGCTCCCTCAGTAGTGATGGCAGTGAAAAGAAATTTTCTGGAGGCCGCCCGTGAATGATCGTGCCGCAGCACCCGTGACGCAAGAAAACAGTCGTTGTCGTCCCCTATTAATTCATCAACTATTTCTCTTCATTTTTGGCTTTAATCTTCTGCCAGAGGTCTTCTAGCGCCATAGCCTTTCCTCGTTTTCTCACCTTCAAAAAACTAGATAGCAGCTCGTTCGACATCTTTACTAAGAACTCCTCGTCGCGAAGCTTGCCGCGATAGTCAAAATCTGCTCCAAGCCCTTCTGTTTCATCAAGGCGGAACGATCCCGCAAGTGATCCTGTTCCGTCGACACCAGTGTCTGGTCGCTGGCGTTCCGCCGCGACGCACCCGCCGACATTCCTGAAGTGGGCGATAGCACCGCCTCGATCTCGACTATCAGATGGTGACCATGCAAGGCTCAGAGCCACCCATGCCTAAAGAATAGGGACGATCAGAATGGGACCACCCTAAATTTGCACCATATTTCACTCAATATCGCTTTAAAGAATCAAATAAGGTGCAATAATATTGTTGATTTGCACCTTATTTAGTACAATGAGTGGGCATTGTTCAAGATCAGGTGCAAATGAAAATACAGCAAAAATCTGCTCTGTCGGACTCGACGGCTACCCAATTACGCGATTTGGGGAAGCTGCTGACACGCCTGCGCACCGCCCGCCGCATGACGCAAAGTGCTGCCGCCGAGCGGGTAGGTGTCAGCCGCAATACGCTGTCGCGCATCGAAAATGGCGACCCTTCGATTGCCGTGGGCCAGATTGTTCGCTATCTCGACGCACTGGGGCGGATCGATCTCATCAGGCAACTTATTGCCGGTGCGAACGACCCGGCAATAGCGCAACTCGAAGCCAAAGAACAAACCCGCCGGGCAAGGCCGCTCAGCGAAAAAGAACAAGCACGATATGACTTCTGAAAAAGAGCTCATCGTCTACGCCTGTCTGCCGGGCGAGACAGAATCGGTTCCCGCTGGCGTGCTCAAAATAACTGAGAACGGCAGCGACCTGCTTGGTTCGAGCTTCGTGTACGGACAACGCTATCTCAATCGCGCCAATGGCATCGAAGTCGATCCCGTCTCGCTTGGTTTCAAGGCGGGACAGCAGGTTCGCAATGTGGAATTGTTTCCCCTCAATGGCCTGGTCGACTTCGGTGGCATCCGCGATGCCGCGCCTGACCAATGGGGGCGGCGTGTGATTGAAAACCGCCGCAAGGCCGCACCCAACACGCTCAGCGAATCCGATTATTTATTGTCGGCAGGCAACAACCGCGTGGGTGCGCTGGATATTCGCAAGGGATTCCACGAGGAACCGATAACTCAGAGGAATGACTTTGTGACCTCCTTATGGTCTAAAGGGATCAGTGTCATTTACCCAGATCCAAGGTACCGGAGTCGATTTCCTGCTGATCACGCAGCCACATGATGATCTGGCTCGACAGAAAGCCGCATCCCCACTGTCTTCAGCACCGCAAGCAGGGTTTTCAATGTTGGGTTGCCAGCCGGTGAGAGCGCACGGTAAAGCGATTCGCGGCTGATCCCCGCTTCAGCCGCAACGGCGCCAAGGCCACCATAGGCTTCGGCAATCGTGCGCAGCGCCAATAGTCCTGCGGCTCTGTCATCGGGGTCGTCGAGCGATTCCATCGCGGCTTTCAGGTACTCGACGGCGAGTTGATGATCGGCGCGAAGTTCTTCGACTTCGCGCTCGTGATGCGATACCGCCGCTGTAATCTTTCGCTTCATGTCTGCCTCCGTTTCCAGTCGGCCCAAAATTCCTTGGCCTTGCCGATGTCTGCCGCCTGTGGTTTCTTGCTGCCACCACAGAGCAAAATCACAACCTGCTGCCCGTGCCGCCCGAAGTACACGCGGTAACCTGCACCCAGATGTTCGCGAAGTTCCAGCACGCCATCGCCAACCGGTTTGCAATCGCCGAAGTTGCCTGCCTCCATGCGTCGGAGGCGAACCCGAAGCTTGGCCTGAGCCTGTTTATCGCGCATTGATTGAAGCCATTCCGTCACTGGCTCTTTGCCATCAGCGGTCTGGTAGCGGAAAATTTCAATCACGGGATTCATTGTAGCTTAAAAGCTACTCGACAAGTTAGTCTGAATAGCAGCGCCGGTGTGCTGGATTTCGGTAAACGCGCCATGAGCAATGAAGAAAACCCCTATGCGGATTGGCAAACCCTCTTCGGCAAATAGCGCGGCATAGCGCTCCAGTTGCGAGCGATAGCCTTCCGCTCTTGCGGTGAAGCTCCCTTCCTTCGCATCCATCTCGAACCGCGCCGTCTTGTAATCAATGATCCAGCGCTCACCGTTATCGATGAAGGTACGGTCGATCACGTTCGACAACGTTCGTCCGTCGCAGCGGCTGGTCAGCGCAAGTTCGTTGCCTTCCGACTCGTGCTTTGCGAGTATCCAGCGCCCTGCCTCGCTGCTGATGGCGTTGCTGACTGCCTCTTGTACCTGGGTTGCCGCATCGTCCAGCACTGACGCTGCATGCCCCCTGCTTTGTAGCCAGCGCTTGAATGCTGGTTGCGATGCCTTGATGCGTTCGACGCTCCATTGGTCGAGGCCGTCCTGGGCGATGAGTTCGAGGGTGCGGTGGACCAGCGAGCCTATGTCGGCGAGGAGGGGGCGGTTGGTGTCTGGGGTGTCGTCGCTTGCTTCGTAGTCGTACGCTTCGGCAGGCTCAGCACGAACGGATGGAACTTCTGCGGCTTCGCCTTGCAGATAGGCGGGGATTGTTGGGGCGGCGAGGCGGGTGAGTTTGGGGACGAACTCGGCGAAGTTGTTGTCGTCCTGTTCGTCTTGCTCGCAGCCCTGCCATTGCGCCAGCTCTTGGTTGAAGTCGGCTTCGACTGCCGGCCAGAGTGCGGCGAGGGGCGAGCCTTTTACTGGAGGTTTGAGTACGTCGCCCTCTTCTTTCGCTTGCACGGTGGCTGAGGCCACGAGGTGCAGGGCGCGGATGGCGCGGGTGGCGGCGACGTAGAGGACGCGGCTACCTTCGTTGCTTTCGCGTTCCGCATCCAGCGTGCGCAGGTAGTCGTAGGCGGTCGGAAGTTTGTCGTTTGTGCTGCCCCCGTCCGGGGGTCTCCATCGACGTCTTGGCTTGACCGGGGCGATGACCAAATGTTCGTGGCCGTGGCCGTCGACGAACTCTTCCCACAGCAGCAGGCTGCTTTCGTTGCTCGGTAACTTACGCTGCAGGCCGGGCAGGATGACGCTGTCGAATTCCAGGCCCTTGGATTTGTGCACGGTCATGATCTGGATGGCCGGCGTTTCTGCATTCGCGGCATTCGGATCGGGTTCGGCGTAGAGCGAAGCGATTTCCTTGTCGAGCCGGTCGAGTGTAAAACCACCGCTCGCGTCAAGCTGGTCGATGAGGCGGAAGTACGCTTCGGCGTCCATGCATTCTGCGGCGTCGTGCAGGCAGGCTTCGCCACCGAGCATGCGCCATGCCGCTTCGACCCAGCGCCGCGTGCGCAAGCGGCCCTGCTGGGCCAGCGCCTCAGTCAACACGGCCCGCAGATGTTGCAGGCGTTGTTGACCGTCGGCGGATAGGTTGTCGATGCGCGCCTGGTCGTTAATCAGTTGCCCATTCATCAATTGCCACACGGTGCTCTTGTGATCGTTCGCCGCGAGCGCATGCAGGTCGGGCAAGGTGAGGCCGCACCAGGGCGCGCGCAATGTGGCCAGCCAGTTAACGCGGTCGCCGCGATGATGCAGGGCGCGCGTGAGGGCCAGCAGGTCTTGCACCACTTGCCGTTCAGCGAGAGCCTCGATTTCGACTGCCTGATAGCGCAGCTCCGGCGCGCTGCGTTGCAATTCGGTGACCAACGCATCGAGATGGCTACGAGCGCGAACAAGAATGGCGATGCTGTCCTTTGGATGCGCGGTGCGCTCGGCGCGGAGGATGGCGATGATCTTGCGGGCTTCGTCGATGTTGGCGTCTTCGGCGTCGTCAGCGACGAGCACGGTGTGGGTGAACACGCCCGCGCTGTCGTCTGCCGCTTTGGTGGCGACGGAGGAGGCGAACTTCACCGCGCCGGTATGCGGGTTGTCGGCGGGGGGAAAGACCTCGGGGAAGGTGGCGTTGATCCAGTCCACCACTCCGGGGTGGGAGCGGTTGTTGCGGTTGAGGCGCAGTGATTCGAGGCGGATGCCGCCGATGCCACTCTGGCGCGCCTGCAGGAACAGGGCAACGTCGGCCTTGCGGAAGCGATAGATGGACTGCATCGGGTCGCCGACGACAAACAACGTGCGCCCGTCGCCCCGCTGCCAGCCGGCAGTGAGCCGCTCAAGCAGCGTGATCTGCGCCGGGCTGGTGTCCTGGAACTCATCGACCAGCAGATGGCTGATGCGGTAGTCGAGCTTGAGTTGCAGATTGGAAGGCTCCGTCTCGTCGCCGAGTGCGGAGAGCGCACGTTGCGCGATCTCAATGAAGTCGACTTCGCGCTGCTGCTGGAACACCGTCCACAACTGCGCGGCGGCGAGCTTGAGCAGGCGCGCGAAGATGCCGACGATGCGCGCTTCTTCGGCATCGAGCGCAGGCTCCGGTAACAGTTGTATACGGGCCAGGGCTGCTTCGACGCCGGGCTGTTGCGTCAATGTGTCAATGCAGGCGGCCAGCGCCTCCTTGAACGTCTTGGCCTCTTTCTCCGCGGGCAGGCCCATGTTCTTGTCGAAGCGCTTGCGCAGCGTGCCACTGTTGGTGAGCAGCAAGGAAGCCAGGGCGCGCCAGTGATTGAGTTCGCTCAGGTCGCCGGTCAGTTCGTGCGTCCAGTGCTCAAGCGTCTTGATGATGGAATCGCTTCCCGCCGCGATCAGATTGCCCGCCGCATAGTGGGCTGTAGCCCTGAGCTGGGCCTGCATGCCCGATTCGATGGCCATGCCGGCGCGCGTCAGATCGCTTGCCACCAGCATGGCGAGCGCGCCGCCTTGATCATGTTCGACTGTATTCAGATGGCCGAGCCATTGGTCGCGCCGTTCGAGCATGGACACCAGCAGTTTTTGCAGGCGGGCGGTGTCGTTGTGAAAGTAGCGCAGCGCTTTTTCTACTGTCTTGGCTGCTTCGTCTTCGCCTTCGAGCAGGGCGAGCGTGCGCAGTGCGGCGGCATCGTAGTGGCTGGTGCTATCGTCGCTGACGGCCGGCTGCGCGCCGAAGCGGGACAGGAAAGGCATCTGCCGCGCGAGGCTGGCGCTCAATGCGTCAATGGTCGTAATGCGAAGCCGAGCCGGGTTTTCCAACAATTGCCAGCCGAGTTCGGCATCGCGCGCGAGTGCATCGAGCGCGAGCTTGCGCGTGATCCGCTTGTGGAGAGCCAGCGTTTCGCTTGCGGCTTGTGTGGCGGACGACAGACTCAGCAGGATGCGCGCGCGCATTTCGGCCACCGCCTTGTTGGTGAAGGTGATGGCGATGATTTCTTCCGGCTCTTTCACCGTCGCCAGCAGGCGCAGGTAGCGCTGCGTGAGCAGCTCGGTCTTGCCGGCGCCGGCGGGCGCTTCGACGATAAAGGAGGCAACCTCAAGCGCGCGCAGGCGCGCGGTTTCGTCGATGGCGAGGAGATCGGCTTCAGTCATAACGTCAAACGCGTTTCACCACAGAGGACGCGGAGGAAAACAAAAGCAAGGTTTCCTCTGTGTACTCTGCATCCTCTGTGGTCAAGGATTTTGGTTTTCATTGTTCTGCCTCCCACTGCGCGCGGCGTTCGGCGAGGCGCAGCAGCGGCAGTACGTCGCAATATTTGAGGTCGGCTGCGTCGGCGACGGTCACGGCGGCGGCGCCGAACTTCACTTCAAGCGCGATCTCCTCGATGCTGCTGCGCCAGTGCCTTAGCACGGCCTGCCAGTCGGCGAACTCGCCTTCGCTGAATACCTTGCGGCCGTCGCGGCTGTCGATGCCAGGCACGCGCGGCAGCAGGCCGTCAGCGGAGGCGATTCCGAGGAAGGCGGAGTCGTCGAGCTGCACTTTGCCGAACGCGACCGCGGCCGTGGCTTGTTCGGACTGCGCAATGGCGGCATAGATCGGCAGTTGCGGGTCGGTGATGCGCATGTCGGCCCAGGATTTGTAGCCGTTCACCGCGCCGGTCTTGTAGTCGATGACGATGCGACGGCCGTCTTCAAGCTGGTCGATTCGGTCGATTTGCAGATTGCACTGGATGCCTTCGATATCAACAGTGATGCGCTCTTCGCACGACACCACGCTGAACGGCTGCTCCCGTTGCAGCTCGACGGCGAGCCAGTTGCCAAGCAGGCGCTGCAGGCGTTCGCGTTCGAGTTTGCGGAACACTGCTGGCAGTGGTGAGGCACGGTGTTCGGCGTCGTACTCGGTGAGGGCGGCATCGGCGGCGCTGTCGATCGCGACGCTGCGTTCGGTGTCGCTCATGGCGCGCAGCGCTGACGATGATCCCGTCGCCGTCCAGAAACTGCGCAGGGCTTCATGCACGATGCTGCCGCGCGCGGCTGCGTCGAGTCCTTCGACCGGCGTTTGCAGTTTCTTGGCGCCTAGGCGATAGCGGAAGTAGGCCCAGGCCGGGCAGATGGCCTGCGCTTTAAGCAGGCCAGTGCCGCCGTGGACATGTTCGCCCTCATGCACCGGGGGTGCGGTGCTGTCATCGATGGGCTCGGCCCATGCGCTTGTCGGCAGCGGCTTGGTTGCGGGCATAGTCAATGCGGGCAATTCGGCAAGATATGGCGCAAGCAAGGGACTTGGGCGCAGTTCAGTCGCGCCATCCATGCGCGCGAAGGAAAAGACGATGTCGGGCGCGCATTGCAGCAGGCGCTGGTGAATCGAGTTGGCAAAGGCAAGCTGCGCTTGCGCCGACGAATTTGGAGAACCCACACTGCGTTGCAGTTCGGCAGGCAGTAGCGGATTGGGGCGCGGCGCAGATGGCCAAACGTCGTCGGTCATGCCCATCACCCACAACGCATCGAAGTGCATGCCGCCAGCTTCGAGCATACCCACCACCTGGACATGCGGCTCGCCGGTCGTCTCGGCCTGGAATACATGTGCGTTGCAAAGTTGGGTGAGGCGGCGATGCGCATCACGTACCTGGATTTCGCCGAGGATGCCGTCGAGGGCGGTGAGCTTGTCGAGTTCGTCGATGAAGGCTTGACGAGCCTGGAACTCGTGGCTCGATAGCGTTCTTTCACCCGGCCAGCCGGCAGCGCGCAGCAAGTGGCGGAAGCGCGCGGCCCATACAGAAGGCAATGCTTTCCGAGTATTGCCACTGCGCCATTCATCTCGCGTGGTTTCAATGACGGCGAGGTTGTTAAGCAGTTGTGGCAAGGTCTTGGGATCGTTGTCCTGATCGAACCATTGCGCAAAAGACCGCACCCGCGCCACCGTGGTGGTGGCGGGAATTTTTTCGCGCATCGCGGCTTCGAGCCGCGCACGTGCATCGGCCTCATGGATGGCCGCCGACCAGCACGGATGGCGCAGAAGTTCGCCGATGCGGCCTTGCTCGACCTTGCCGGAACCGCAAGCAAGCTCGATAAGCTCCAGTGCCGCGCCGACCAGCGGGTGCTGCGTAAGCGGCTTGCCGAGACTGAAGTTGTAGACGCGCGGCGCTTCGACGCGCGATGGACGCAGCAGCGCAGGATGCAGGGCATCGTCCAGTGCAGATTCGATGGCATCGCGGACTTTGCCGAGATTGGGCACGACGACGCCGAGCTGTACGGCAGGATTTTCCGCGAGCTGCACTGCCGCCCACGCTGCCACCGCGCGGCGTTCGGCATCTGCCTCGGGCAGCATGCGGATTTCGAGGGCTGGCACTGTGGTCTCGGCAAATTGCCAATCGGCGACTGTGGCGCCCTGCTGCGCCAGCAGTTGCTTGAGCCGCAGCTCCTGCGGGGCGATGTTGTCGAAGCCGGCGAAATACACATCACGTGGTAACTTTACGGCGCCGCGTTCGATCAGCGCCAATACGGCCCCTTGTAGTTGTGCCGCATCGACCAGGTGCTGCGCCGCGCAGAGTTCGAGAAACTTGCGCCGCCAGCGCAAAAACTCCTGCGTCTCGTCAGTCGCATACGCGGCGACGGGAGAGATGCCCCACACCATGATCAGTTCGTGAGCTTCAGCTGCGGTGGCGGCCATGCCCGCCACGTCGAAAAAACTGGCGGCGTGATCGGGAATGGAATCGGCGATCACACCCTCCCACAATAATTGTTCCTGGAAAGGATCGAGCACGCGACGCAGCAACAGTCCGTCGGCCTTGCCGCGCAGCAGCGCTTCTTCTGCCAGCTTTGCGAACCATTGCGCAACCGTAGCGGTATTCAGCGTCGGCCACCGCGCATCGCCCGCCGCCACATGCGCACGGTCGTCCTGCCAGCGCAGGGACTGGGCGAGACGGCTGGTGGCGCAGAGGATCAGGCTTTTGGAGTGTTCAATCACGGCACGTGATTATCACACCTGCATGGCGGCGATAGGCGTGCCATGGGCGGCTATATCACCAGCATCAGCAACGAGCAGACCGAGGTGACGATCAGGAAGACTGCGGTATCAACATCCGGGTAGATAGGGTTCATGACGGCTCTCCTTAATGGGAGTCGCCATGATGCGGGCCCTGCTGGCTCAGGACGTGAGCCTGTGGATCAACTCCTGAAATTAATCCTTGAGTTCGGGCGCCTGCAGGGCGCGCGGGGCGGATTCCATCTGCCTCAGTTCACGAATCTCGCCGTCCTCCGGCGCGGCCTTGAGATCACGGAATTTGCGGGCGGTGACCAGCACACGCGATTCGAGCGAGGATACCGCCTTGTTGTAGGCGCCCACCGCGTTGCCAAGATGCTTGCCGAGGTCGCCCCAGTGATCGGCCACCACGCCGATACGTTCATACAGGTCTTTTCCCAGCGCGCTGATTTCCTGCGCGTTGCGCGCCAGAGCTTCCTGCGTCCAACCGTAGGCCACGGCGCGCAGCAGCGCGATCAGGGTGGTCGGCGTGGCGAGGATGACCTTCTGGTCGACGCCGAATTCGATCAACGACGGATCGGCCTCCAGCGCGGCGGAATAAAAAGTTTCGCCGGGCAGAAACAGCACCACGAAATCCGGCGAGGGCTGAAACTGCTCCCAATAGGATTTTCGGCTCAGCTTGGTGATGTGATCGCGCACATGGCGGGCGTGGTCGTTGAGCCTGCGGCGGCGCACCGTTTCATCCGGGGCTTCGAGTGCGTCCAGATAAGCGGCCAGCGGCGCCTTGGCGTCGACCACAATGTTGCGCCCGCCGGGTAGACGCACCACCATGTCGGGGCGCAGCTTGCCCTCTTCGGTATCGGTGCTTTCCTGCTCGTGAAAATCGCAGTGGTCGAGCATGCCGGCCATCTCCACCACGCGTTTGAGCTGTAGTTCGCCCCAGCGACCGCGCGTGTGCGGCGCGCGCAGGGCCTTCACCAGGTTGGCGGTCTCGTGGCGCAGCTCGCCCTGGGTTTCGAGCAGCGACTTGACCTGCGAGGTCAGGGCACCGTAGGCCTCGCTGCGGGACTTTTCCACTTCCTGCACACGCTGCTCGAACTTGTCGAGGCTCTGCTTGACCGGCGCGATTAGTTCACCGATCGCCTGTTGGCGTTTTTCCAGATCACCCTTCGCCCCTTCCTGAAACGATTGCAGGCTGGTCTTGGCCAATTCGAGGAATGACTGATTATTGCGCGCCAGGGCATCGGCGGAGAGCGCCTTGAAGGTATCCGACAGGGATTGACTGGCGCGCTCCAGCGTTTGGAGCTTGACGGCTGCAACGGCGCGCTCTTTTTCAAGCTCGGCCCTGGCATCGCGTACATGGGGCGCGAGCAACACCCACGCCAGACCAGCGCCGGCCACCAGCCCCACCACAAAAATCGCAAATTCCGTCATGCGCCCGATGTTACCCGAGCCCAATCATCGCGCATCAAGTCTTGTTCTTGAGCTGGTCCAGAATCGCCGGATTTTCCAACGTCGATACGTCCTGGGTAATCTCCTCGCCTTTCGCCAGCGAACGCAGCAGGCGGCGCATGATCTTGCCCGAGCGCGTCTTCGGCAGGTTATCGCCAAAGCGGATTTCCCTGGGCTTGGCGATGGGGCCGATTTCCTTGGCCACCCAGTTGCGCAACTCGTTGGCGATCTTCACTGCCTCTTCACCTTCCGGACGCGCCCCCTTGAGCACCACGAAGGCGGAGATCGCTTCGCCGGTCAGATCATCGGGACGCCCCACCACTGCCGCTTCGGCCACCATCGGGTTGGATACCAGCGCCGACTCGACTTCCATGGTGCCGAGCCGGTGGCCCGACACATTGAGCACGTCGTCGATGCGGCCCATAATGGTGAAGTAGCCGGTCTTGGCGTCGCGCACCGCGCCATCGCCGGCGAGGTAGAGCCGTCCGCCCAGATCTTCCGGGTAGTAGGACTTTTTGAAGCGTTCCGGGTCACCCCAGATGGTGCGAATCATCGACGGCCATGGCTTCTTGACCACAAGGAAACCGCCCTTGCCCCACTCCACGTCGTTGCCTGCCTCGTCGACGATGGCCGCCTCAATGCCTGGAAACGGCAAGGTGCACGACCCCGGTACCAGCGGCGTTACGCCGGGCAACGGAGTGATCATGTGGCCGCCGGTTTCGGTCTGCCAGAAGGTATCAACGATGGGGCATTTGCTTGCACCAACTTCGGTGTAGTACCACATCCAGGCTTCGGGATTAATCGGTTCGCCGACGGTACCAAGAATGCGCAGACTTTCCAGGTTGTAGTTCCTCGGGTGCGCGGCTGGAGTCACTTCGGAGGCCTTGATCAACGAGCGGATCGCCGTCGGCGCGGTGTAGAAAACGCTGACCTTGTGCGCGTGAATCGTTTTCCAGAAACGACCAGCGTCCGGATAAGTGGGAACGCCCTCAAACACGATCTCGGTAGCGCCACAAGCCAGCGGACCATAGGCGATATAGGTATGGCCGGTGACCCAGCCGATGTCAGCGGTGCACCAGAAGATGTCGTCGGGCTTGAGGTCGAAGGTCCACAGCGTGGTGAGTTTTGCGTGCAACAGATAGCCGCCCGAACTGTGCTGTACACCCTTCGGCTTGCCAGTGGAACCGGAGGTGTAAAGCAGAAACAGCGGATGCTCGGCGTCGACCCATTCCGGCTCGCAAGTGTCGGATTGTTTGGCCGTGAGCTCATGCCACCAGTGATCGCGCCCTGCCACCATGTTGCAGGCGCCATCGGTACGCT
>JANYCD010000058.1 GCA_025360425.1 Sterolibacteriaceae bacterium | reverse complement strand
ACTTGCGCCTTGAACTTGGCGGAGTGGTTCCGCCGTTTCCTTCTTGCCATGTGCTTGCTCCATTTCAGAGCCCTTCCGGGCCGTGGGTTGAGCAAAGCTATCACTTATCTCCCTGTCCGAATTTCCGGGGCCGGCTCTCTGTAACACTAACGTCCAACACTACACGTTACTCAGGAGTCGCCGACTAAGGCGCCAATTTTGTGGCTGAAAACCGCATGGTTAACGGATGTTATGTCTTCTTACTTACCGTTTTCTGAGTAAGTGTCAACAACACCAACGCCATTATGCCGCCTGCAGGTGAATGGTGTCTGGCTTGCGCGCCCGTTTCCCATGTTCGCGGATGACGATATCGACATCGCAGCCGAGCTTGTTGAGCATGCGCATCAGGCGTTCGACGGAAACATCGCGGAATTGCCCGTTGAGCAGGCGTGACACGTCGGGTTGACTGAGTCCCATGCGTTTGGCCGCTGCGGTTTGGGTCAGGTTGTAGTCGCTGATCACGCCTTGAATCCGGGTCACCAACTGGGCTTTGAGCAGATGCGTTTCGGCATCGGCGTAGCCGAGGTCGGCAAAGATATTGTCGCTGCCGCGCACGATACTGTTGTCAGTGTCTTTGCTCATGAGGCTTTTCCTTTTCCAAGGTGCAGCTTGTAATCCGCTTCGGCGACCTTGAGTCGCCGTTGAATTAATTCCAGGTCTTCGGCCGGCGTTTTGATGCCCGTCTTCGACTTCTTCTGGAAGGCGTGAAGAACGTAAATTGCTGTCGCAAACTTCACCGTGTATACCGCACGAAAGGTGTCACCGACATGATCCGCGACAATCTCAAGCACGCCGGCCCCACCGAAACCCTTGAGCGGCTTCGCGCTGTCGTGCTTGGCGCCGAGCTGGGCCTGGTACAGCGCATAACCCATCGCATCCTGCACGGCATCGGGAAACCCCCGGAAGTCCTTGTAGCTCGAAGCTATCCATGAGACGGGTTTAACGGTCAAGTCAGGCATTTCAGAAATATGGCGGAAGTACCATAGATAGTCAAGTGATTTTGCTGGGCATCCCCGCTCGCGTTCCGCCAGCATCATCATGGGTACAAAAGTGGGACATATTTGGGACATTTTTAGTCCAGTTCTGGCTGTATCTGTCACTGAAACGCGGTACCGGATAACGTAACAGATTGATTTATTTAACAGATACAGCCAGGCCTGAAATTCACACGGCAGGGGTCACTGGTTCGAACCCAGTACCGCCCACCAGTAAAATCATGCACTTACTGGTGTTCCCTCGCTTGCAAATCAACGAGTGGGACAGAAATTGGGACACCGGGTAGTTTGTCGACTGCGGCACGTACATTTTCCGGAGCAAAGTGCGCGTAACGCTCCGTCATCCGAATCGTGCTGTGTCCCAGAACCTCCTTCACGTCGAACAGCGGTACACCTGCTTGAACCAACCAAGAACCACAGGTATGCCGCAGATCGTGAAAATGGAAATCCTCCAGCCCTGCTTCCCGTACTACTTCCATCCAGCTCGACTTCACCGAATACACCCGCTCCCCGCCTTTGGTGCAAAACACCCAAGGGGTTTCCGGGCAATGCGCCGCCCGATACTTTGAACGGTTCGCCAACGCGGCCTGCGCCCCTTGATTCAGAGGAACAATCCTCGGCTTCCCGTTCTTGGTATTTTCACCCCCGAGTCGCAAGGTATTCGCCTTCATATCGACCCGCGACCACTCCAGCCCCGGCAGCTCACCGCGACGGCAACCCGTATTCAATGCCATCCTGATCAGGTCGGCCAGATAGCCCTGATGCTCCAAAAGCGCGGACTTGACGATCAAATATCTCGGAATCAGGCGAGGACGTAAGCATTGGATCAAAGATCACGTCTCGGTGCATGCCGATCGCGATCACACGAAGTTCCTCTTCGGTGCCCAATCGACGAGCTCGCATACCACCACTGCTCACAACAAGTGCAGCATGGACCAACTCTGGATTTCGAAGTGCGAGAAATGCCACCAAGTGTTTTTCACCCGCCGCATCGATTGCTGAAAAATGTGGTGGCTCGCTGCCAGGGTGGCTGTGCACAAAGATTATTGCAAGTTTTTCTCGTCGAGCCCGTTTACTGACCTTTGCAACAAAGTCGGGACTCAATTCAGCTTCAATCGCCCCTCTTTTTGTATAATCGTCTTTTTTAGGAAACTGCGCTTCGCGAACCAGCAATCTAATTGTGGTATCGGCACGCAGTGTTTGGCTCGCGAACAGAACCGCGCACCCTTCATCTTCTCCGCCGATCAGCGCACTACGGATAGCATCAATATCTTCTGCGGCGAGTACAAGTTCAATCATCGAGCCGGATTTAGTCGTTGCATAACGACATTAAAATATGTCACCAAAGAGTCACTATTTAAATTCCAAGTCTGTAGATGCCACGAAAACCAAGTTGTATTTCTTGGTCGGGTATCCCCGGGAATCGGATTGGAGTCATTAGATGCTTGCGGCGTAGCCCCATTTTGCAGCCGCAAGCCACCAGGCTCGACCCAAAAGCAATCTGGTTGTGCAGCCGGATACCCTGGCGGCGTAAAGAACAGCACTGTTACAATTTTATGATTCCATCCATCGGGCAACTTAATATTGGGGATGCTTACCAACTGCGCGCCATTCGGCAGCGCTTCAGCGAAAGCCTCCGCTTTTAAACTCTTAAGAACTTCAAATTGTTGCTCGAACGGCGTCATTTGGCACCAAAAGTTGCTGGCGGCACTGCGAAAAAGTGCTTAGTCTTATGTCGACACATCTACAGCCTCACCATCTGATATTGCTTTATCCGGATTGTCGCCTTCCTCTTCCAGAAACAGATGATAAGCAGGCGGTACTCCTGCAATTGCTTTGATTTCGGCCCCAGTTAAAGCCGTTTTATCGGTCTCATACTTTTTCGCATCAACGAAAAAGTGGTTGTCGTTGGGCTTGTCATGTTCAGCCGTTTGAAAATCCTCACTTTTAATATTGCAAAAAAAATCGCACAGGTGACTAATAAAACACCTTCTGCACAAGCGAAAACTTGCTGAGGTGCCAAAGCTCTCGGATAAGATATGACAGCAATCTATCAGTAGAAACGATATTCCGCCAGCGAGCCTGGTTTCAGCCTGTTGCGGCAGGCGATGATGCCCGCTATCATCAAACTGAACGTCGTAAGGAACAAGCCAGTGAAACCATCCACCGCACTTGAATCAAACAGGGAAGCCGTGCGCGGCGCGGCGCGGCGTTTCCGCGCCGCCAACCTGCGTGTTTTTGGATCGGCGATGCATGGTACCGACGGTGAAAACAGTGATCTTGACCTCCTGGTCGATCCGCTGCCCGGCGCGACACTGTTCGACCTGGGCGGCTTGCAGATTGAGCTAGAAGAAATGTTGGGGGTGCGCGTAGACCTGCTAACCCCCGGTGATCTGCCACCGAAATTCCGTAGCCGTGTCTTGGCTGAGGCTGTCCCGGTATGAGTGAAGTCCGTCTGCCGGACTATCTGGATCACATCATCGAAGCCGCGAGCCTTGCCTGCTCATACGTGGAAGGCAGCAGCAAGGAAGAGTTTCTTGCCGACAAGCGTACTCAGCAGGCCGTAATCTTGAACATCGTGGTGATTGGCGAGGCGGCGACAAAGTTGCTTGCAGAGCATGCTGCTTTCCTGGAACAACACACCGATGTGCCTTGGCGCAACATGAAGGGTATGCGCAATCGTGTTGCGCACGGCTACTTCGATATCAACCTCGATATGGTATGGGAGACGGTTAGAACGGCGCTCCCCGATCTTCTGCAACGCGTGTCGGCAATCCGCAAATCGCTCTGATTTCGTCCGCGGCTTGCCATCACTGCCATCCCCGTCGTGGCGTTATTTTCAACAGGGATGATGACCTTCATCAACGGGCTTTCAGCACAATCGAGAAAACCAGTACACTTGGCGTTCTTATCCCGTCCCGTTGAAGGAACCCCATGATCGAACTCACCCGCCGCGGCAACGTGGCTGTACTGACCCTGTCCCGTCCCCCCGTCAATGCGCTGGATGCCGAGATGCTGGCCGCCATCCATAGCGCGCTGGATACCCTGCCGCAGCACACCGGCTGCACCGTGCTGCAGATCCGCAGCACGACCAAGGTGTTCGTGGCCGGCGCCGACATCGCCTACATGTGCGCCATGACAGGCAAGCCCAATCCGGGCGCCGAGATGACCGCCTATCTTGAGCCGTTCCAGGGCCTGTTCAAGCGTATCGAGTCGCTGCCGCAAGTGGTGATTGCCGAAGTGAACGGCGCGGCGCTGGGTGGCGGTTTTGAATTGGCGCTGGCCTGCGATCTGCGCTATGCAGCGCTTGAGGCCAAGCTCGGCCTGCCCGAAGTCGGCCTCGGCCTGATTCCCGGTGCCGGCGGCACGCAACGCTTGACGCGCCTTTGCGGACGCGGCCTCGCCGGACGCCTGATCTACGGCGCCGAAGCGGTTGACGGCGCCACGGCGCTGAGTCTGGGCATGGTGCAGTGGGCCTGCCCGCGCACCGAATTGGAAGAGAACATCAAGGCGCTGGCCGACCGCATCTCCGCCCTGCCGGTGCTGGCGTTGCAAGCCGCCAAAGCCTGCGTGCAGGCTTTCGGCAATCCGGCGGTCGATGGTTACAAGTTGGAAATCGACAAGATGGAAAAGCTGATCGCCAGCGCGGATGCCAAGAACCGGATGACGACTTTCCTGGAGCGCTCCAAGAAGTAAAAATCTTTCACCATAGAGGACACAGAGTACGCAGAGAAAAACCGAACCTGTAAAGCGGAAACTGACCTAACCAATAATTGGTTGGCTTTTCGCTTTGTGGTTTCCTCTGTGTCCTCCGCGTCCTCTGTGGTAAATCGCTTCTAATATTTCAGCGATTGACGTCGACTACCGTGCGGCCGCGCACCTTGCCGTCGAGCACCGACGGCGCATAGGCAATCGCTTCTGATAAACCAATTTCGATTGTCATCTGTTCCAGCTTGGCGCGGTCGACGTGTTGCGCGATCAGTTGCCAGGCCTTGGCTCGGATGTCGTTGGGCACGAAGATGCTGTTGATGCCATAGAGCGTGACGCCGCGCAGGACGAAGGGCATTACCGTCGATGGGAAGTCGGCGCCCTGCGCCAGTCCGCAGGCAGCCACGGCGCCATTCCATTTGGTTTGCGCGCAGACATTGGCCAGCGTGTGGCTGCCGACGGTGTCGACCACGCCGATCCAGCGTTCGGCCTGCAAGGGTTTGCCGGCGGCAGATAATTCGTTGCGGTCGACAATTTTGGTCGCGCCGAGGAACTTGAGGTAATCGGCCTCCTGCGGGCGTCCGGTCGAAGCTGCGACCGTGTAGCCAAGGCCAGCAAGCAATGCGACCGCAATCGAACCGACGCCGCCGGCCGCGCCGGTGACGAGAATTTCTCCGTCGCCGGGTTTGATGCCATGCTTTTGCAAGGCC
>JANYCD010000035.1 GCA_025360425.1 Sterolibacteriaceae bacterium | reverse complement strand
CACAACGCTGGCATGTTCGACCGGGTTACGCCCGAACATCGGGACTTCGGGATGCAGTGTTTCAAGGTACTCACAGATGGCCAGCGTGTCCCAGATACAGGTACCGTCGTCCAGTTCCAGCATCGGCACCGTGCAGCGCGGATTCTTTGCGCGATAGGCCTGAGCAAGTTGCTCGCCTTTGGCCAGATCGACGGAGACGGTTGGTATCGTCAGGCCCTTTTCCGCAAGAAAAATGCGCACCCGTCGCGGGCTCGGCGCTTTGTAGTCATGGAGCAGCATGCGTTTTCTCCGAAAAGGCAATCAAGTGTTCAGGTCGTCGCCAGCTTGACCGGCGGCTTGAGGCCAAGTTTGGCTGCCCGCCGCGCATAACCGCGATCATCGAAAGTCAGCAGTTCTGCGCACGCCCGGCTCGCCGCCAGGTGCAGCGCATCGGCGAAATCGATTCCGCGCCGGCAATAGCCAAGGGCGGTTTCAACCGTATCGTGATCCTCCACGGTGACGCCCGGCAGGGCGATCAGATGCGCGAGACATGCGATGACCTTGTCGGCCGGCTGCCCGGCCACGGTGCGCAGCACCCATTCGAGTTCCAGTACGACGGTTTTGGGCACGAACACGTCGCCGCCCGACAGGATGCTTGTAGCGATGCGCGCTTGCGCCGCGTCGTCGCGCAGGTAATAGCGTGCGACAACATTGGTATCAACGGCGCGCACGCTTGGCCGCCTTCTTCATGGCCACGCCACCATGCATCTCATTGATCGGGATGCGCGGACCGGCATAGTTCAGGATATCCGGGCCATCCTCAATGCGTGAGGGTGCTTTTCTCTTGATGAGCTTGAGGCGCGCGCCGCTGCCATCAAGGCCGAATTCAACCTTGCTGCCGGGGGTGATTCCGAGCGCCTGCCGCACCCCTTTGGGAATCGTGACCTGGCCCTTGCTGGTGACCGATACCGTTGCCATGAAATGCTCCTCAAGTATTACCGGGTAAGGATTTTAGCGGGTTTTTGAATTGCCGGATGCGCTCGTGCTTGGCCGCGTCCTCCTCCGTCCAGCGCTTCGGCCTTGAGACCGGCGACTGCCCATCGTCTCGCGGACTATGCCTGCTTGACTGTACAGACCCGAATGAGCTGGCGTTCACGCTCGGTGATGGCAAGCTGTCTGGCTTTGCGTTCGCCATGGCGCAGTACCGAGAATTTGCGTTTGCGGCTGGCGCCGTATTCATCAACCCAGGCAGCCAACCAGAATACCTCACGGCGTCCGGTGCGCGGATTGGCGAGCTTGTCGTAACGGGCAACGCCAACAATTCCGGACGTGTTGTTACGGCGCAGTATTGTGCGGCTCCAGAGTTCATGCCCAACGGGGTTTACCCCGGCAATGAGTTGATCACGATAGTTGATCGAGGCCGCCAACGCTTTGCGCCTACCGCCGTAAACCGTGTCGGTGAACATTTTTATAACGATGCAATTTTGACGCTGCACCTGGACCAGCCAGGCATAGGTGCGGTTGGCGTCGGTATCGATGCGACGAATATTGCGGTGGTGTTTCATTGGTCAGTGTTGTAGCTCCCTCTCTCACCCCGGATAGCTATACTCCCCGCAGCAGCGCAGACGATCTGGAACCGATCAGCCGAAGAATTCCTTGACCTTGTCCATCCAGCCCTTGGCGCGCGGGTTGTGATGTCCGGCATCCTTGAGATTGATTTCTTCAAACTCCTTGAGCAATTCCCGTTGCCGTTCGGTCAGATTGACCGGGGTCTCCACGACGACGTGGCACATAAGGTCACCGCGACCGACGCTGCGGATACCCTTGATGCCCTTGCCGCGCAGGCGGAACACTTTCCCACTTTGGGTTTCGGCAGGAATCTTGAGGCGCGCCATGCCGTCGAGGGTCGGGATCTCGATTTCTCCGCCCAGCGCGGCGATGGCAAAACCGATCGGCATTTCGCAATGCAGATCGTCGTGATCGCGCTGGAACACGGCGTGTTCCTTGAGATGGATCTGCACGTACAGATCGCCCGACGGGCCGCCATTGACGCCAGGCTCGCCCTCGCCAGAGAGACGAATGCGGTCGCCCTCGTCGATACCGGCAGGAATCTTGACCGACAGTGTCTTCTGCTGCTTGATACGGCCAGCGCCGTGGCAGGTAGTGCACGGCGTCGGGATGAAACGGCCGGTGCCGTGACATTTCGGGCAGGTCTGCTGCAACGAGAAAAATCCCTGCTGCATGCGCACCTGGCCGTGGCCGCCGCAGGTCGGGCAGCTCTTCGGTTCGGTGCCCGGTTTGGCGCCACTGCCACTGCAAATCTCGCATTCCTCCATGGTCGGAATGCGGATGCGGGTCTCTGATCCGCGCGCTGCATCTTCCAGCGAAATTTCCAGGTTGTAACGCAGGTCGGCGCCGCGATAGACATTGGAACGTCCGCCACTACCCCCGCGGCCACCTCCGAAAATATCGCCGAAAATATCGCCGAAGGCATCGGCAAAACCACCACCAGCAGCGCCTGCGCCCATGCCGGCTTGCGGATCGACACCGGCATGACCGTACTGATCATAGGCAGCGCGCTTTGGCGCATCGGAAAGAATTTCGTAGGCTTCCTTGGCCTCCTTGAATTGCTCTTCCGACTTGGGATTGTCCGGATTGCGGTCCGGATGATGCTTCATGGCCAGCTTGCGGTAGGCCTTCTTGATTTCGTCATCGGATGCGTCGCGATTGACGCCGAGCACTTCGTAAAAGTCTTTTTTGGCCATTTTTTTTGGGGCTGGAGGCTAGGGACTGGTGACTAGGAAGAGGCAGAGCTCAAGGTAGGGCGAAAATGCGGAAAGCGCCCGTAGGCGCTCCGCTGATTTTCTAGTCCCTAAACTCTAGCCCCTGGTCCCTTATTTCTTGTCATTCACCTCGGTGAACTCCGCATCGACGACATCGCCTTCGTCCTTCTTCGGTTCTGCGCCACCGCCAGCTCCTGCGGCAGCTTGCGCGCCACCTGCTGCCTGCTGCGATTCGGCATAGACCTTTTCGCCGAGTTTCTGCGAAGCTGCGCCCAATGCTTCGGCCTTGACGTCGATGACGGCCTTGTCGTCGGCCTTGATGGCTTCTTCGGCTTCTTTGAGGGCAGCTTCGATCTTGCCCTTTTCGTCAGCGTCGATCTTGTCGCCATGTTCAGCCAATGCCTTCTTCACCGAGTGGATCATGGCTTCGCACTGGTTACGTGCATCGACCAGTTCACGCGCCTTGCGGTCATCCTCGGCGTGGATTTCGGCGTCCTTCACCATGCGCTGGATTTCATCATCCGACAGGCCGGAGTTGGCTTTGATGGTGATCTTGCTTTCCTTGCCCGTGCCCTTGTCCTTGGCGGATACGTGCAGGATGCCGTTGGCGTCGATGTCGAAGGTGACCTCGATCTGCGGCATGCCACGCGCTGCCGGTGGAATGTCGGACAGGTTGAATTGACCGAGGCTCTTGTTGCCGGCGGCTATTTCGCGTTCACCCTGCAACACGTGGATAGTCACCGCGCTCTGATTGTCGTCGGCGGTGGAGAATACCTGGCTGGTCTTGGTTGGGATGGTGGTGTTCTTCTTGATCAGCTTGGTCATCACGCTGCCCATGGTCTCGATGCCGAGCGACAGCGGGGTGACGTCGAGCAATAGCACATCCTTGACTTCGCCTTGCAGCACGCCGGCCTGAATGGCCGCGCCGACGGCAACGGCTTCGTCGGGGTTGACGTCCTTGCGCGGCTCGCGACCGAAGAACTCCTTGACCTTGTCCTGCACCTTGGGCATGCGCGTCATGCCGCCGACCAGGATCACGTCGGCGATGTCGCTGACCTTGACGCCGGCATCCTTGATGGCGATGCGGCAGGGCTCGATGGTGCGTTCGATCAATTCATCCACCAGCGATTCGAACTTGGCACGCGAAATCTTCATCGTCAGATGCTTCGGGCCGGAAGCGTCGGCCGTGATGTAGGGCAGATTCAGTTCGGTCTGCTGGCTGGAAGACAGCTCGATCTTGGCTTTTTCGGCGGTTTCCTTGAGGCGTTGCAGGGCCAGCACGTCGGCCTTGAGGTTGACGCCCTGTTCCTTCTTGAACTCGTCGATGATGTAGTCGATCAGGCGCTGGTCGAAATCTTCGCCGCCAAGGAAAGTGTCGCCGTTGGTGGATAGCACTTCGAACTGGTGTTCGCCATCGATCTCGGCGATATCGATGATGGAAATGTCGAAGGTGCCACCGCCCAGGTCATACACCGCGATTTTGCGGTCGCCTTCCTGCTTGTCGAGGCCGAACGAGATCGCCGCAGCCGTCGGCTCGTTGATGATGCGCTTGACTTCGAGACCGGCGATGCGTCCGGCGTCCTTGGTGGCCTGGCGGTGGCTGTCGTTGAAGTAGGCCGGCACGGTGATGACGGCTTCGGTCACTTCTTCGCCGAGATAGTCTTCGGCGGTCTTCTTCATCTTGCGCAGCACTTCGGCGGAAACCTGTTGTGACGCGATTTTCTGGCCGCGCACTTCCACCCATGCGTCGCCATTGTCGGCCTTGACGATCTTGTAGGGCATCAGGTCGATGTCCTTCTGTACTTCTTTTTCCTCGAAGCGGCGACCGATCAGGCGCTTCACCGCATACAGCGTGTTCTTGGCATTGGTCACGGCCTGACGCTTGGCCGAGGCGCCACACAGGATTTCGCCGTCTTCGGCGTAGGCAACGATCGACGGCGTGGTGCGCGCGCCTTCCGAGTTTTCGATGACCTTGGGTTTGCCGCCTTCCATGATGGCGACGCAGCTATTGGTGGTTCCCAGGTCGATGCCGATGATCTTGCCCATGTTGCTTCCTTTCAAGTGAAGAGTGAGGGGTGAGGAGTGAGGGGTTAAACCCGCTCAGCGCCACGCTCCCCGCAATTAATTAACCTGTTCAATAAGTTGGGGCCAGAGCCGTTAATTCAAGCCTCAGGCGCGGGTTTTGCCTTGGAAACCATCACCAGGGCCGGGCGAATCACGCGATCGTGCAGGGCATAACCCTTTTGCAGGACTTGTAGTACGCGGTTCGGCTCGCCTTCGTCTTCCAGCTGACCGATGGCCTGATGGCGGTGCGGATCGAATTTCTCACCGGCGGGATTGATCTCGACCATGCTGGATTTCTCGAAGGCCGACACCAGTTGCCGCAGCGTCAACTCAACCCCGGCCTTGAGCGCTTCGGCGCTCTGGTTCTCGTTGGCCAGCGCCGCTTCAAGGCTGTCCATGACCGGGACGAGTTCGCCGGCAAAGCGCTCAGCGGCATACTTGCCGGCCTTGACCATGTCTTCTTGGCCACGGCGGCGGACGTTCTCGGTTTCGGCCTTGGCCCTAAGCCAGGAGTCGTGGTGCTCGGCCGCCAACAGTTCGGCCGCTTTGAGTTGTTCTTCGAGGCTGGGCATGCTTTCCACGCCGGGTTCCGGGGGCGTGCATGCTTCGCCAGTGGGGGCAGCCGTTTGGTTAGGCTGAGACGAGGGGTTTTGTGGGTGATCCGACATGATTTGTGAGTGTGCGGTTAATCAACTGGCCGCATATGGGGATGTCTCGTTGGACTTCAAGGGGCACTCCGATTCAGGGTAGTTCGAGCCATAAGGAGGATGGCTCTGCTTGCGCGGTTGATCCCTCGATCAGTGCGTCGCGCCCATCGCCTTGGCGCGCAGCAGTGTAATCGGGTCAGCTCGCCCCGACTGGCCAAGCCAGCTGCCGAGATGTTCGACAACAAGGTCGTTGAGGGTGTCCACCCAATCCGGTCGTTCATTGAGGCAGGGAATGTAATGGAACTCCTTGCCGCCATTGGCAACGAAGGCAGCCCTGCATTCAATGGCGATTTCTTCCAGGGTTTCCAGGCAATCGGCGACGAAACCAGGGCAGATCACGTCGACACGATGAACACCTGTCCGCGCCAATTGTTCCAGGGTGGGCTGGGTGTAGGGTTGCAGCCATTTGGCGCGACCAAAGCGGGACTGGAAAGTCACGGCGTACTCTGCGGGTTTTAGATCCAGCGCTTCACCAAGCAGTCGTCCGGTTTTCTGGCATTCGCAAAAATACGGGTCACCGAGATCCAGTGAACGTTTGGGCAGGCCGTGGAAGCTCATCACCAGCTTTTCACCGCGACCGTTGCTTTTCCAGTGCTCCCGCACCGAAGCGGCAAGCACGGCGATGTAGTCGCGCCGGTCGTGGAAATTACGCACGAAGCGCAACTCGGGCAGGTTACGGCAGCTTTGTCCCCAGGCAGCGACCGCATCAAATACGCTGGCGCTAGTGGAGGCGGCATATTGCGGGTAAAGCGGCACAATCAAAATGCGGCGGGCGCCTTGAGCTTTGAGGCGATCGAGTACAGCACCAATGGCTGGTTGGCCGTAGCGCATGGCGTAGTCGACGATGATTTCGCGATGACCCGCTTCACCCAGGCAGCCTTTAAGCAGCTTGGTCAACTTTTCGGTATGAACCTTCAGCGGTGAACCATCCCTGGTCCAGATTTTGGCGTATTTCTGTGCCGACCGCGCAGGCCGCGTATTGAGAATGATGCCGCGCAGAATCGGTTGCCAAACCACGGACGGAATTTCCACCACACGCGGGTCGGAAAGGAATTGTTTGAGGTAGGTGCGCACCGCTGGCGCGGTGGGCGCTTCCGGTGTGCCCAGATTTACCAGCAGCACCGCGGTTTGCGCTGTAGTGCCGTGCGTGTGCGGCGGTTCCTGCTCGAAACGTCCCATCAAGGGTTGGACAGGACCGATGAGAGCAGCTTGGCGGTGATGTCGACAATGGGGATCACCCGTTCGTAAGCCATGCGCGTTGGGCCGATGACGCCGATGGTGCCGATCACTTCACCATCCGCAACGTAGGGTGCGGTGACCACGCTGCACTCGTCGAGGGTGTCGATGCCGGATTCGCCGCCAATGAACACCTGTACGCCATCGGCCTTGCTGGATACCTCAAGTAACTGGGCAAGGCTGGTCCTTTGTTCAAACAGATCGAACAGGCGGCGCAGGCGCGTCATGTTGGATGACAGGTCTTCGACCTCGAGCAGATTGCGCTCGCCGCTGATCACGTACTGACTCGATGCGTCGGCGATAGCCTGGTTGCCGACGTCGACTGCGGCATTCATCAGTTCGCTCATGTCGCTGCGCAACTGGTGCAATTCGTCACGCAGGCGACGGCGGATTTGTTCGAAGTCGAGGCCGATGCAGTTCTGGTTGAGGTAGTTGGCGGCCTCCACCAATTCCGAAGGAGAATAGGAGCGCTGGGTAAACAGAATGCGGTTTTGCACTTCGCCGTCAGAGGTGACGATGATCAGCAGGATGCGCTTTTCCGAGAGATTGAGGAACTCGATCTGGCGGATGCTGGGCAATTGACGTCGCGGCGCAACCACTACACCGGCGAAATGCGTTAGCGCCGACAGTAGTTGCGACGCATGGCTGAGGATGCGCTGTGGTTGGTCGGGATGGATGGCGCCCTTGATTTCGGAAATTTCCTGGTGCGCCAGTGGCTTCACCGTCAGCAGAGAATCGACAAACAGGCGGTAGCCGCGCGGTGTGGGAATTCGCCCTGCGGAAGTGTGGGGGCTGGCAATGAAGCCCATTTCCTCCAGGTCCGACATTACGTTACGGATCGTGGCTGGCGAAAGTTCGAGGCCGGAATATTTGGAGAGCGTGCGCGAGCCGACCGGTTGACCTTCCGCGATATAGCGTTCGATCAGGGTTTTGAGCAGGGCCTGTGCGCGAGCGTCGAGCATGGGGGCCATTCTATAGAAATGTCGGACGGAATGAAGCCGGCGCGCGCTTTTGCTGGTTCATAGCGGGTTTATGGTTTAATCATCGGCTATGACCGAGACATTCAAAAAGCCCATCCGCGCCGCAGCCCTGATCGGCAAATACCGCAGCCCGGAAATTGCCGAGTCCGTGCTGGCCCTTGCGGACTATCTGCATGGGTATGGAGTCAAGGTGCAGGTTGAACGTGGTACCGCCGAGTCAATGGCGAGCGGAGGCCATGCGCCGGTCAGCTATGAAACCATCGGTGCTGAAGCTGACGTCGCCATCGTTATCGGCGGCGACGGCACCATGCTTGATGCGGCACGTCGCCTGGCGCAATACGATGTTCCTTTGGTTGGTGTCAATCAAGGGCGGCTGGGTTTCATGACCGATATCTCCCGTCACGACATGCTCACCGGCATCGGTGATTTGCTGGCCGGGCGTTTTATCGAGGAGCGCCGTTTTTTGCTCGAGGCCACGGTGCGGCGCGATGGCGAGTTGATGTTTCAGGTACTGGCGTTCAATGATGTCGTGGTCAATCGCGGCGAACTGGGGCGCATGATCGAGATCGAAGTCAAGGTCGATGGTGAATTTCTCTATGTGCTGCGCGCCGATGGCATGATCGTGGCAACGCCAACCGGGTCCACCGCTTACGCCTTGTCTGCTAATGGCCCGATCCTGCATCCGTCGGTGCCCGGCATCGCGGTGGTCCCGCTGTGTCCGCACGCACTGTCCAATCGCCCGATCACCATTCCCGACAAGAGCGTGGTTGAACTGACATTGTTGCCCCCCTACGATGCCAGCATGCACTTCGACGGACAGGCGCGCTTCGACGCCCAGGCCGGTGATTGCGTGCGCCTGGCCAAGGCTGATCAGACCGTGACTCTGTTGCATCCGCCGGGCTACAGCTACTTTGCCATGCTGCGTGAAAAGCTCCATTGGAGCTCGGTGCCGAAGGGTTAGCAGCGCTGGTCATGGGCACCCGTGTCAAATCCGCAATTCCCAAATGCCTGTCATGCGATCGCTGGGCCGGCGTGCGTCGCTTGTCAGTTGACCGCATGAGCATTGACCACGCCGAGAACGCGCGCGGCACATGCGTCGGCGGCCCCTGGCACCACACCCAACGCGAAACAATCTCCGCCTGCGGACGCTGGATCGTGTGGGCTGAACTGAAAACACCGAGACCGCATTGACCATGCTGCGTCGCCTCGCCCTGCGTGATTTTGTGATCGTCGACCGCCTCGAACTTGAATTCGAACCGGGTTTTGGTGCACTCACCGGAGAGACTGGCGCGGGCAAGTCCATTCTGGTCGATGCCTTGTCGCTGGTGCTCGGCGGGCGTGCCGACGGCGGTGTAGTGCGGGCCGGGCAGGAACGCGCCGAAGTGGCGGCCGAGTTCGATGTCGCCGGCGACGGGCCGCTCAACGCATGGCTGCGTAGCAACGATTTCGAGGCCGAGGACACCTGTCTGCTGCGACGGGTAATCGATGCCGCCGGCAAGTCGCGCGCCTATATCAATGGCGCCAGTGCGACGCTGAGCCAACTCAAGATTGCTGCCGAATGGTTGGCGGACATTCACGGCCAGCATGCGCATCAATCACTGTTGCGCCCTGATGCGCAGCGGACGCTGCTTGATAGCCATGCCGGACTCGCCGGACTTGCCCGTGAAGTGGCTGAGGCCTTCCGCGTCTGGCAGCGCCTGCGCGAAGCGCGCCAAAAAGCCGAACACGATTCCGCAGCAAGCGTGCGTGAACGCGAAATGCTGGAGTGGCAGGTGAAGGAATTGCAGACGCTGATTTTCGATGTCGCGCAATGGCAGGAGGACAACCGCGAGCACAGCCGCTTGTCACATGCGGCAAGCCTGATTGAAGGCACCAATATGACGATGCAGGCGCTGGACGAAGGTGAGTTGGCGGTAGTGCCGATGGTTGATCAGGCGCTCGGTCGATTGCGCGACCTTCAAGAGGTCGACGCTTCTCTCAAGGAACCGCTGGAACTGCTGGAAAGTGCGCGTATCCAGCTTGGTGAGGCGAGCCATGCCCTGTCGCGCTATCGTCAGCACCTCGAACTCGATCCACAACGGCTGCAGGAACTGGAGGCGCGGCTTGAGGCAGTGACTTCGCTCTCGCGCAAGCATCGGGTGGCGCCGGAGGAATTGGCGAACGTTGCGGCCGAATTGGGCGCGCGGCTTGACGAATTGCGTTTGCTGGCGGACCCGGTAGCGCTGGCGGAACGCGAAGCGTCGGCACACCGGCAGTTCGAGTCGTTCGCGAAAAAGCTCAGTGCGGAGCGCAAGAAAGCTGCAGCCAAACTATCGAAGCAGGTCAGCGCTGCCATGCAGCAGTTGGCGATGGCCGGCGGATGTTTTGAGGTCGCGCTTGAGCCAGTTCCTGAGGGCGCCAGCTTCGGATTGGAGCGCGTGGCGTTCAACGTTTCAGCCAATGCCGGACAATCGCTGCGGCCACTGGCGAAGGTCGTTTCGGGTGGTGAATTGTCGCGCATCGGCTTGGCGATTCAGGTTATCGCCAGCCAGGCGGGCGAGGTGCAAACGCTGATCTTTGATGAAGTCGACGTCGGTATCGGCGGCGGCGTGGCGGAGATTGTCGGGCAATTGCTGAAACAACTTGGTTCAGGTCGCCAAGTACTGTGCGTGACCCATCTGCCACAAGTAGCGGCCCAGGCCGACTGGCAATGGTCGGTCGCCAAGGAAACGGCGGGTGGCAAAACCCTGAGCCGGGTCAACGCGCTCGATCGCAATAGCCGAATCGAAGAAATCGCACGCATGCTGGGCGGGGTGAAAATCACCGAAACGACGCGCAAGCATGCGATGGAAATGCTGGGGTTGCCCTAGGCGGCCCTTTTCGCTGAGACACCCGGATCGCCGGAGATACCCCGGATCGCCGGAGATACCCGGACGGGTACGGGTACGGTTCTGGGTCGCCATACGGGTTGCTCGTTATATGGAATTTCTGAATGAGCAATGAGCGTCTCGTTTCCTGTCTTTGTGTCACTCGCAATCGGGTTCCGATGCTACGGCGCGCTGTTTCCTGCTTTTTAAATCAAACCTACCAGCCCCGTGAATTGATTGTTCTCTATGAAACCGACGATCTGGCGACCGTTGACTATCTTGCCACCTTGAGTGAAACGTCAATTCGCGTTGTAGCTGTACCCGCTTCGCCCAAACTTACCCTTGGAGCCTTGCGCAATATCTCACTTGAAGCCAGCCATGGTCACTATGTTGCACAATGGGATGACGATGACTGGCATGGACCAGCCCGTTTGGCGGACCAGATAAACATCATCTGCGCGAGCGGTAAGCCGGCCTGCGTGTTATCGCGCTGGGTCATGTATGACGAAGCCACACAAGCGGCGTTTGTGTCAGCCATCCGGGCTTGGGAGGGGAGCCTGGTTGCAGAGCGGAGTGCCGTCCCGCCTTATGCAGATTTGCGCCAGGGCGAAGATACCAGCGTCATCGACCAGATGTTGTCAGAGAACAAACTGGTCACTCTGGACAGTCCCCATCTCTATGTCTATCACGGTACGAATACGTGGGAGCGATCACACTGGCAAGAAAACTTGTTGCCTTATGCCCAGCCCCTCGCGACGGAAAGTACCGAATGGGTCAGGTCGCTTCTGCAGTTGTAGAGGAATAAAAAGTTCTCACCTGATCTGAAATAACAAGACCGGTCTACCGAATGAATCCCTCAACTATCATCACTAAAAGGTGATGTCCGGTACCTTGAATAGCGTAACGACACCAGTAAGTATGAAAACACCGGCTGCTGCCCAGCGTAACGCCTTGAGTGGCAGCTTCTTCGCGAGTTTCTCGCCAATGATGACTGCCGGGGCATCAGCCAGCATCATGCCAAGCGTGGTCCCGGCCACTACGCCAAACAATTGACCTTTGAACTGTGCACCGAGCGCAATAGTCGCGAGTTGTGTTTTGTCGCCCATCTCGGCAATGAAAAAAGCAATCAGCGTGGTGACGAAGATACCGCTTCGATGAAGTTTGGGATCGTCATCCAGCGAGTCCGGGCGAAGCGTCCATAGGCCGAAGATGACAAACACCGAGCCGGTGATCCGGGGCAGCCAGTGCGGTGGAATGAATTCAGCGATCCACACTCCAAGCGAGCCGGCGAGCAGATGATTGGCGACGGTCGCGACGAATATGCCGGCGATGATGGGCAGCGGTTTGTGGAGCCGCGCGGCGAGTACAAAAGCAAGCAGTTGGGTCTTGTCACCGATTTCCGAAAAGGTGACAAGCAGCAGCGAGGTCAGGAAGGCATCCATTGTTCTGCTACTGACCGGCGGTGCAGGTCAGTGATCGGCGCTTTTTTTGTTCGGGCAGTGGGGCCGGATGCAGTTGGCGTAAAGGTGAAGCGCGTGTTCGGTGATAACGAAGCCGCGATCTTCCGCCACTTTGGTTTGTCGTTTCTCGATTTCGGGATCGTAGAATTCTTCGACCTTGCCGCATTGCATGCACACCAGATGATCGTGGTGCTTGCCTTCATTGAGTTCAAATACGGCTTTGCCCGGTTCGAAGAAGTGTTTTTGCACCAGCCCCGCCTGTTCGAACTGGGTCAATACCCGATAGACCGTCGCCAGGCCGATGTCCATGTTTTCCGCGATCAGGTGTTTGTACACTTCTTCGGCGGTCATGTGGCGCATGCCACTCTTCTGAAAAAGCTCCAAAATCTGCAGGCGCGGGAATGTCACCTTGAGGCCGATGTTCTTCAGATCTTGGGAGTTGGACATGAGGGTGGCTGTTTATTAGTCCGGGAGCGAGCCTGCCTATGATATAGTTTTCCGCGCTTTACAGAACATCTTCCATCACCTTGCGTCGGGCCACCATGAGGCGAATTTTTCCAGTCCTGCTGATTTTTCTTGCCGCCTGCTCCAGTATCAAGCAGGCGACGCAGGCCACCGAGGCCAAACTGACCGATTACATTACGCCTTATCGCATTGACGTGCGCCAGGGTAATTTCGTCACTCAGGACATGGTCGCCCAGTTGAAACCGGGGCTTACCAAGGATCAAGTGCGTTTCATTCTGGGTACGCCGCTGGTGTCCGATCCGTTTCACGCCGAGCGCTGGGACTATGTGTATCGTTTTCAGAGCGGACATGAAAAACCGCGGCAGCGCCAGTTGATCGTATTCTTTGACGACGGAAAGCTGGTCAGGGTCGGTGGCAATGTCGTGGCCGACAATTCCGCACGGGCCGAAACTGCAAAACCTGATGCCACGACGGGCACAGCGCGTGTATTGGACATCACGCCGGATCCAGGTGGCCCCAGAACGGAGCCCGACCCTCCCAAGCCGGATACGAGCAACAAGCCGCCAGGCAAATAGTGTCCGAGAGCATTTCATGAGCAAGATACGCTTTGCCATTGCCGGGTGCGCCGGTCGCATGGGACGTACCTTGATCGAAGCGGTGCTGCAAGCTGAGGATGCGGTTCTGGCGGCGGCGCTTGAGCACCCATCCAGTCCTTTACTCGGCAAAGACGCTGGAGAACTAGTCGGAACGCACTGTGGCGTGCCCATTGTCAGCGATGTGGATACCGCACTCGCAGCAGCTGACTGCCTGATTGACTTTACCCGGCCGGAAGGGACGCTTGCTCACCTCGCAGGCTGTCGTCGTTACGGTGTTCATGCCGTGATCGGAACCACCGGCTTTTCAATCGAGCAAAAGGCCATGATTCACAATGCTGCACGCGATATTCCCATTCTGTTCTCACCCAACATGTCGGTAGGCGTCAACACTGTGTTCAAGTTGCTCGAAACGGCGGCGCGCATCCTCAATCAGGGATATGACGTCGAGATCATCGAGGCACACCATAGACACAAAGTCGATGCGCCTTCCGGCACAGCCTTGCGCATGGGAGAAGTTGTGGCCTCCGCGCTGGGGCGTGAACTCGCGGATTGCGCGGTCTATGGCCGAGAAGGGCATACCGGGGAGCGGCCGGCTACTCAGATCGGATTTGCCACGCTGCGCGGTGGCGACATCGTCGGGGATCACACCGCGCTGTTCGCTGGAACTGGCGAACGGATCGAGATCACGCATAAGGCCGCCAGCCGCATGCCCTATGCGCAGGGTGCGTTGCGTGCCGCGCGCTTCATGCGCGACAAAAAGCTCGGCTTGTTTGACATGCAAGACGTGCTGGGGTTGCGATAGCGAACACGGTCGGAGCGGACTCGTTGCCGAGATTGCGTTGGCAGAGACCGCCGAAACGTCGCAATTTGAGCCTTGAGTCCGAATTTTGAGCGGTTGTCGTTGCCTGCGAAGCTATCGGCAGGATACAATCCGAAGGTTTGCCGGGATGGGCTGATGTTCGATTGATTCCCTCTCCGGTTCCCCATACGCCGCCATCAGGAGCCCAACGTGCCTCAGTTCCCGCCCGCCCTTCTTGCACTGGCCGACGGGACGGTGTTTTGGGGCAAAGGCATCGGCGCGACCGGCACCAGTGTCGGTGAAGTGGTGTTCAACACTTCGATGTCGGGCTATCAGGAAATCCTCAGTGACCCTTCCTATTGCCGGCAGATCGTCACCCTGACCTATCCCCATATCGGCAATACCGGTACCAATCCCGAGGACAACGAGTCTGCGCAGGTCTTTGCCTCAGGCCTGGTCATCCGCAATTTGCCTTTGCTGGCTTCCAGCTTTCGCAGTGAGCAAAACCTTGATGCCTGGCTGAGTGCCAAGAATGTTGCCACCATCGCTGATATCGACACCCGAAAACTGACCCGCATCCTGCGCCAAAAGGGTGCCCAAGCCGGTTGCATTGTGACGGGTGACAATCCCGATCCCGACTTCGCGATTGCCGAGGCGCGGGGTTTTCCCGGATTGTCCGGAATGGATCTCGCCAAGGTGGTCAGCGCGGCAAAGTCTTATCCCTGGGCCGAAGGCGAGTGGCAACTCGGTCAAGGATATCGTGCGCAACAGAATGCCCGCTTCACCGTCGTCGCCTACGATTTTGGCATCAAGCGCAACATCCTGCGCATGCTGGCCAGTCGTGGTTGCAATCTCCACGTCGTGCCGGCGCAGACATCGGCGCAGGAAGTGCTGGCGCTCAAGCCGGACGGCATCTTCTTGTCCAACGGCCCCGGCGATCCCGAGCCCTGCGACTATGCCATCGCCGCTATTCACGAATTTCTTGCCCGCTCGATCCCGCTGTTCGGCATCTGCCTCGGCCATCAATTGCTCGGCCTGGCGTCCGGCGGCAAGACGTCGAAGATGAAGTTTGGCCATCACGGCGCCAATCATCCGGTGCAGGATCTCGACTCCGGTCGGGTGATGATCACCAGCCAGAACCACGGCTTCCAGGTCGACGAAACCACGCTGCCAGGCAACGTGCGCGTGACCCATCGCTCCTTGTTCGATGGCACGGTGCAGGGCCTCGCGCTGGCTGATTGTCCCGCGTTCAGTTTCCAGGGTCATCCGGAAGCCAGCCCCGGTCCGCATGACGTCAGTTATCTGTTCGACCGATTTATCGGCTTGATGGAAAAAGCATAACGATGCCGAAACGTACAGATATTCAATCGATCCTCATCATCGGCGCCGGTCCGATCATCATCGGTCAGGCCTGCGAGTTCGACTATTCCGGCGCGCAGGCCTGCAAGGCGCTGCGCGAAGAAGGCTACAAGGTCATTCTGGTCAACTCCAATCCGGCCACCATCATGACCGACCCGGGCATGGCCGACGTGACCTACATCGAGCCGATCACCTGGCAGGTGGTGGAAAACATCATCGCCAAGGAGCGGCCGGATGCCTTGTTACCCACGATGGGCGGACAAACTGCGCTCAACTGCGCGCTGGATCTGGCCAAACACGGGGTGCTGGAAAAGTATAACGTCGAGATGATCGGCGCTTCGCGCGAAGCCATCGACAAGGCCGAGGACCGCGAGAAGTTTAAGCAGGCGATGACCAAAATCGGGCTCGACTCGGCCCCCTCGACCATCGCCCACAGTCTCGAAGAGGCCTTGCAGGTTCAGGCTGCCATCGGCTATCCGGCCATCATCCGCCCTTCTTTCACAATGGGCGGGGCGGGCGGCGGCATTGCCTACAATCAGGAAGAGTTTGTCGAGATCTGCAAGCGCGGGCTCGAGGCCTCGCCGACCAGCGAGCTGTTGATCGAAGAATCGCTGCTCGGCTGGAAAGAATTCGAGATGGAAGTGGTCCGTGACCGCAAGGACAATTGCATCATCATCTGCTCCATCGAGAATCTCGACCCGATGGGCGTGCACACTGGTGACTCCATCACCGTGGCGCCGGCGCAGACGCTGACCGACAAGGAATACCAGATCATGCGCAACGCCAGCATCGCGGTGCTGCGCGAGATCGGCGTCGACACCGGTGGTTCCAATGTGCAGTTCGCGATCAATCCCGAAGACGGCCGCATGACCGTGATCGAGATGAATCCGCGCGTATCGCGTTCCTCGGCGCTAGCCTCAAAGGCGACCGGCTTTCCCATCGCCAAGGTCGCGGCCAAGCTGGCTGTGGGCTACACGCTGGACGAATTGCAAAATGAAATTACCGGCGGCGCGACGCCCGCGTCATTCGAGCCATCGATTGACTATGTGGTCACCAAGGTGCCTCGCTTCGCCTTCGAAAAGTTTCCGTTGGCCAACGACCGCCTGACGACGCAAATGAAGTCGGTGGGCGAAGTCATGGCGATGGGGCGTACTTTTCAGGAGTCGTTACAGAAAGCTCTGCGCGGTTTGGAGACCGGAATGTACGGCTTCGACGAAATTGCGGCCGAGCAGGAAGAAATCGAGCGCGAACTGGCCAACCCCGGGCCACAGCGCATCTGGTACGTCGGTCAGGCCTTTCGCAATGGCATGAGCCGTGACGAAGTTTTTAACCTCAGCAAGATTGATCCCTGGTTCTTGGCGCAGATTCAGGACCTCATCGATACCGAGGGCTGGATCGCCAGCCAACTGCTGGAGGATTGGGATGCGGCAACCCTGCGCGAACTCAAGCGCAAGGGCTTCTCCGACCGGCGCCTGGCGTCGCTTTTGAAGGTGACGGAAACGGTGCTGCGGCAGCGCCGTCATGCGCTTGGTGTCAGACCGGTGTACAAGCGGGTTGACACTTGTGCCGCCGAGTTCGCCACCTCCACTGCCTACCTTTACTCCAGCTACGAAGAGGAGTGCGAAGCGCAGCCCACCGATCGCAAGAAAATCATGGTGCTTGGCGGTGGCCCTAACCGTATCGGGCAGGGCATCGAGTTCGACTATTGCTGCGTTCACGCCGCCCTGGCGCTGCGCGAAGACGGGTTCGAGACCATCATGGTCAATTGCAATCCGGAAACCGTGTCCACCGATTACGATACTTCCGATCGCCTCTACTTCGAGCCGCTGACGCTGGAGGACGTGCTCGAAATTGTCGCCATCGAAAAGCCGGTCGGCGTGATCGTTCAATTCGGTGGCCAGACCCCGCTCAAGCTGGCGCGCGACCTGGAAGCTTTTGGCGTGCCCATCATCGGCACCAGTCCCGACATGATCGACGCCGCCGAAGACCGCGAGCGTTTCCAGAAACTGATTCATGATCTCAAGCTCAGGCAGCCGCCCAACCGTACTGCGCGCACCGAGGCCGACGCCATTACCCTCGCCGCCGAGATCGGTTACCCCCTGGTGGTGCGGCCGAGTTATGTGCTCGGCGGGCGTGCCATGGAAATCGTGCATGAGCAGAAAGATCTCGAACGCTACATGCGCGATGCAATCAAGGTCTCCAACGATTCGCCGGTGCTGCTTGATCGGTTTCTCAACGATGCGACCGAGGTCGATGTCGATGCGCTGTGCGATGGCACCCAGGTCATCATCGGCGGCATCATGGAGCACATTGAGCAGGCTGGTGTGCACTCTGGCGACTCTGCCTGCTCGCTGCCACCGTTCACGCTCTCAAAAAAAATCCAGGATGAATTGCGCGAGCAGACTGAGTTGATGGCCCGTGGTCTCAATGTGGTCGGTTTGATGAATGTTCAGTTTGCCATTCAGAAGGATGCGAACGGTGGTGGTGATGATGTGGTGTATGTACTGGAGGTGAATCCACGTGCCTCGCGCACCGTGCCTTTTGTGTCCAAAGCGACCGGCCTGCCATTGGCCAAGATCGCCGCACGCTGCATGGCAGGTATCAGCCTTGCACAACAGGGGGTGACACGCGAAGTGATCCCCCCTTATTATTCGGTGAAGGAAGCGGTTTTTCCGTTCATCAAATTTCCAGGCGTGGATACCATCCTCGGCCCGGAAATGAAGTCTACGGGCGAGGTGATGGGAGTCGGCCGCAGTTTTGGCGAGGCCTTCGTCAAGTCGCAGATCGCGTCCGGAACGAAATTGCCCAAGTCAGGCAAAGCCTTCATCAGCGTCAAAGCGGGTGACAAGCCAAAGGCGGTGGACGTTGCCCGTGAACTGCACGAATTGGGTTTTGCCCTGGTGGCTACGCGCGGTACCGCAGCCGCCATTGAAGCCGCGGGTTTGCCGGTGACGGCAGTGAACAAGGTTGCCGAAGGACGCCCCCATGTGGTCGATATGATCAAGAACAACGAAATCAGCTTTATTGTTAACACTGTCGAGGAAAAGCGAAATGCGATCATCGATTCGCGTTCGATCCGCACTTCTGCTCTGGCGCAGAAGGTCACCCTGTATACGACGGTCGAAGGCGGGCGGGCAGCCTGCGCCGGAATGCGCCATCTTACGGAAATCGAGACTTATGCCCTGCAAGCCTTGCATGCGGAGTTGCCATGAGTAAAGTCACATTGACACTGCACGGCGCCGAGTTGCTGCGCAAGGAATTGCATCGCTTGAAGACGGTCGACCGGCCGGCGGTCATCGCCGCCATCGCCGAAGCACGCTCGCATGGCGATTTGTCGGAAAACGCCGAGTACGATGCGGCCAAGGAACGACAGGGTTTCATCGAAGGGCGTATTCAGGAAGTGGAGAGCAAGCTCGGCAATGCCCAGGTCATCGATCCAAAGTCGCTCGATGCTGACGGCCGCGTGGTATTTGGTGCCACCGTTGAATTGGAGGACATCGAAGGCAAGAAGACGGTGACCTACCAGATCGTCGGCGACGACGAGGCCGATCTAAAGCACAATAAAATCTCGCTCAATTCGCCAGTGGCCCGCGCCCTGATCGGCAAGTTCGGGGGTGATGTGGCTGAGGTACAAACGCCGGGTGGGGTCAGGGAATACGAGATTCTTGATGTCAGATACGAGTAGCCAAGGCAGGTTTTCCTGAATGAACCGCCTCGCAGGGGTTCTTTACTCGATCACCGTGACCCTATGGGTAGGCAGTTTGTTCGCCATCGGTTTCATTGTTGCCCCGGTGCTGTTTGCCCAACTTCCCGATCATGCACTGGCTGGTAATCTGGCCGGGACGCTGTTTACCCTGATCTCCATGATCGGTTTTGTCTGCGGCGGCTACCTGGTCTTATTCCTGTTCATGCGACATGGCCTGCGTGCCTTCAAGTCCGGAGTGCTCTGGATCGTGCTGCTAATGCTGGTGCTGGATGCAGCCAGCCATTTTGGTATCCAGCCGATCATCGCGCAGCTCAAGGCCGATGCCTTGCCCCGGCAGGTCATGGAAAGTGCGCTACGGGATCGTTTTGCGGCGTGGCACGGTATTTCCAGCGTGCTTTATCTGGTGCAGACGCTGCTCGGGTTTGCCTTGGTCGCTATCCAGGAACAGGGGAAGGGATAGTGTTTCCCCTGTTCCTGCGGACTAAATAAGCAGGCTGTTCGTCCGGCCACCTTCCCGAGGAAGAGGGTGGCTAGGCTAGGCAGGCTGCGCCTGCATTTGAAGTAAGTGGAGCTAGCGCGGAGCGCGGCGGCGGGGTTTGTCGACCAGTTCTCTCTTGGTCAGGCGTTTGGTGGCGGGGCGCATCGCTGGCTTGGTCGGAGGCACTATCTCGGCAGGCTTTTCCCGCCACAGCACGAGTATGTTGCCGATTTGCTGCACGGACGCACAATCCAGGGTTGAACAGATCTGCTGGATGAGCGCATCGCGGTCATCGCGTTCGACGCCGTGAAGCTTGACCTTGATCAGTTCGTGGGCTTTGAGGGAGAGATCAACTTCCTTCAGCACGGATTCCGAAAGACCGTTGTAGCTGATGCTGACAACGGGATGAAGATGGTGGGCCGCAGAGCGCAGTTCGCGGCGCCGGGCAGTTTTAAGTTCAGTCATGGGGTGATTGTAACCTGACGAACCTTGGCACCAGCGGAATGGCCAAGCGAATGCAGACGATCCGGCGGAAAATGACAAACCTGATTGATTGGTCAAACTCAGCATGAATGACGGGCAAAAAAAAACCACTCCAAAAAAAGACGTCAAGCGCAACAAGACGACCAAGGCATGGATGATGGAACACGTCACCGATAGCTACGTCCAGCAAGCCAAGGCCGGCGGATGGCGTTCACGCGCAGTTTTCAAGCTCAAGGAGATTGACGAAAAAGACAGGTTGCTCAAGCCCGGCATGACGGTCGTGGATCTCGGTGCAGCGCCTGGCAGCTGGTGTCAGTATGCGTCGAAACGGATTCAGCCCGGTGGCCGCATGGTGGCCATTGATTTGATGAAAATGGAACCGGTGGCCGGGGTTACCTTCATTCAGGGCGACTTCCGCGAAGACGAACCCCTGCAAAAACTGGAATCATTGCTTGATGGGCAGCTGGTGGACCTTGTTTTATCGGACATGGCACCCAACATGTCAGGTATAGAGATGGTTGACCAGACCCGCGTGATGTATCTGGCGGAGTTGACCCTGGAGTTTGCCCGGCAGCATTTGAAACCGGACGGCGATATGCTGGTCAAAGTATTTCAGGGCCCGGATTTCATGAAGTATCGGCAGGCAATACGTGGAGTATTCGGGGTGACGCATATGCGCAAGCCGGCGGCTTCACGCGGCAGAAGCGCAGAAATTTTCCTCTTGGCGAGAAAAAAGCTTGGTTAGCAGTTCATGCTTGTCTCGAAAACGCCAATAGAGCAGGTTCGGGCAAGCTGCTAGAATGATGTGAGATAGTCCGGTAAATAGTGGAAGTGAGGCGTCAACGTGAATAACATGTTCAAAAATCTCGCCATCTGGCTGGTAATCGGCATCGTGCTGATGACCGTGTTCAACCAGTTCAATGCGCATCAGGCGGCGCTCTCGTCAATGGAATATTCCGAGTTCCTTGATGAGGTCAAACAGGGGCATATCGCCAAAGTGGTGATCCAGGGCCGCCAGCTCGAAGCCACTACCGTCGACGGCAAGAAGATCACTTCCTATTCGCCGCCCGATCTGTGGATGGTGTCCGACCTGTTGAAGAACAACGTCAAGGTTGTGGCCAAACCGGAAGAAGAGCAATCCTTCTGGATGAGCATTTTCGTGTCATGGTTCCCGATGCTGCTGCTGATCGGCGTCTGGGTGTTCTTCATGCGCCAGATGCAGGGTGGCGGACGCGGTGGTGCCTTCTCGTTCGGCAAGAGCAAGGCGCGCATGATGGATGAGGCGACTAACAGCATCACCTTCGCCGATGTCGCCGGTTGCGACGAGGCCAAGGAAGAGGTCGCCGAACTGGTCGAGTTCCTGCGCGACCCCACCAAATTCCAGAAGCTCGGCGGGCGTATCCCGCGCGGCGTGCTGATGGTTGGTGCG
Source organism: Sterolibacteriaceae bacterium (assembly GCA_025360425.1). Classification (GTDB taxonomy): domain Bacteria; phylum Pseudomonadota; class Gammaproteobacteria; order Burkholderiales; family Rhodocyclaceae; genus JANYCD01. The sequence goes on along the minus strand of JANYCD010000035.1, from coordinate 43,047 downwards.
CCTGGTACCGGCAAAACACTGCTGGCCAAGGCTATTGCCGGCGAAGCCAAGGTGCCGTTCTTTTCAATCTCCGGTTCCGACTTCGTTGAAATGTTCGTCGGTGTCGGCGCCGCACGCGTGCGCGACATGTTTGAAAATGCCAAGAAGCAGGCGCCCTGCATCATCTTTATTGACGAAATCGATGCGGTGGGTCGCCAGCGTGGCGCCGGTCTCGGTGGCGGCAATGATGAACGCGAACAGACGCTGAACCAGTTGCTGGTGGAAATGGACGGCTTCGAGGGCAATGCCGGCGTAATCGTCATCGCTGCCACCAACCGCCCTGACGTGCTCGACCCCGCCTTGCTGCGGCCGGGTCGTTTCGATCGTCAGGTGGTGGTGCCGTTGCCCGACGTCCGCGGCCGCGAACAGATTTTGCTGGTGCACATGCGCAAAGTGCCGATCGCCCAGGACGTCAAGGCCGACATCATCGCGCGTGGTACGCCCGGCTTCTCCGGTGCCGACCTGGCCAACCTGGTCAATGAAGCGGCGCTGTTCGCTGCGCGCAGCAACAAGCGCGTGGTGGATATGGAGGATTTTGAACGCGCCAAGGACAAGATCATGATGGGCGCCGAACGTCGTTCCATGGTGATGCCTGAGGAAGAACGCCGCAATACCGCGTATCACGAATCGGGCCACGCCGTTGTCGCCAGGATGCTGCCGAAGACCGATCCGGTGCACAAGGTCACCATCATTCCGCGCGGCATGGCTTTGGGTCTAACCATGCAACTGCCTGAGGGTGATCGCTACAGCACTGACCGCGAACGCCTGTTGTCTACTATCGCCGTATTGTTTGGCGGGCGCATTGCCGAAGAAATCTTCATGAAGCAGATGACGACCGGCGCTTCCAACGATTTCCAGCGCGCCACCGACATCGCTCGGCGCATGGTGACGCAGTGGGGCATGTCCGACACGCTCGGTCCGATGGTGTATGGCGAAGAGGAAGGCGAGATTTTCCTTGGCCGTTCCGTCACCACGCACAAGAACATGTCTGAAACCACCATGCAGACGGTGGACAAGGAAATTCGTCGCATCATCGACCAGCAATATGCCCTGGCGCGGGGCCTGATCGAAGAAAATCGCGACAAGGTGGAGGCCATGACCGCTGCCTTGCTGGAGTTGGAAACCATTGATGCCGACCAGGTCAACGACATCATGGAAGGCAAACCGCCACGCCCCCCCAAGCCCAGCAGCGCGAAGTTCAAGCCCGCACCCAATACCCCGCCGCCGGGTGCGGCGCCGACCGAGGCCGCGCCGGCCTGACGGCTGAATCAACCAAAGCATGGGCCGCGTTCGCGCGGCCTTTGTTTTTCCAAGATGAAAAATAATCTTCATTGCGGTCGCTTCGTCCTCAGCCTCAAAACGCCGCTGATCATGGGCATCGTCAATCTCACCGACGATTCCTTTTCCGGCGATGGGCTGGGCGCGAATGCCGGCAAAGCCATTGCCCATGGCCGGCGCATGGTGGAGCAGGGCGCGCACATCCTCGATATCGGCGCGGAATCCTCGCGTCCCGCAGCTGTTCAGGTTTCGCTGCAGCAGGAACTGGATCGCGTACTGCCGGTCATCGAGGGACTGCATGATTGCGGCGTGCCCCTGTCGGTCGATACTGTGAAGCCTGAAGTCATGAAAGCCGTACTGGACGCCGGGGCCGACATGATCAACGACATTAATGCCCTCCGTGCGCCGGGCGCGCTGGAGGCTGTGGCAGCCAGCTACGCGGCGGTTTGCCTGATGCACATGCAGGGCGATCCGGCGACTATGCAGAATGATCCCCGCTATGATGATGTTGTGGTGGAAGTGAGGGCGTTTCTGGCGGACCGGGTGGCGGCTGCCGAAGCGGCCGGGATTGCGCTTGACCGTATAGTGATCGACCCTGGTTTTGGATTCGGCAAGACTTTCGAGCACAATCTCACTTTGTTGCGGCGACTCGACGACCTTATCGCCCAAGGGTTGCCGTTGATGGTGGGCCTTTCGCGCAAATCGATGCTGGGCCTGATCACCGCGCAGGCGGCACCCGAGCGAGTTCATGCCGGCATCGCCGCAGCGCTGTTGGCTCTGCAACGCGGGGCCGCAATCGTGCGCGTGCACGACGTAGCGGCGATGCGCGATGCATTGGCCGTATGGAATGCAGTGGAGAATATTGAACATGAGTCGTAAATATTTCGGCACCGACGGCGTGCGCGGTGAAGTGGGCAGTCTGCCCATCACGCCCGATTTCGTCATGCGTCTGGGCTATGCTGCCGGGACTACGCTGGTGGAGCGTGAGCATTTGCCGGCAGGAGAACACCCGGCGGTGTTGATCGGCAAGGACACCAGAATCTCTGGTTACATGCTCGAAGCCGCCATGGAAGCCGGCTTCGCCGCAGCCGGCGTCGATGTTTGCCTGGTGGGTCCGATGCCGACACCGGCGGTGGCTTATCTCACCCGTGCCCTGCGCTTGCAGGCTGGTGTGGTGATCTCTGCTTCACACAATCCCTATCACGACAACGGCATCAAGTTCTTTTCGGCGCTGGGTGCCAAGTTGCCTGATGCGATGGAAATGGAAATCGAGGCCAGGCTGGAACAGCCGATTCACTGCATGGAATCGGCAAGGCTCGGCAGGGCACGTCGCATCGACGATGCCGCCGGACGCTACATCGAGTTCTGCAAAAGCACCTTTCCAAATGAACTTGATCTGCGCGGCATGCGTATTGCCGTAGATTGTGCTCACGGTGCCAGCTATCACATTGCCCCGAGTGTCTTTCATGAACTCGGCGCCGAAGTCGTGAGTATTGGCGTTTCGCCCAACGGCCTGAACATCAATGACGGCGTCGGCGCCACGTCACCGCAATCGCTGCGCAAGGCCGTTCTCGAAAGCAAGGCGGATATCGGCTTGGCGCTGGACGGCGATGGCGACCGGCTGATCATGGCGGACAGCGAAGGCCGGCTCTACGATGGCGATCAACTGCTTTACGTTATCGCCCGCCAGCGCGCGAGTCAGGGTTGTGTAGCCGGTGTGGCCGGCACGTTGATGACCAATCTCGGTTTCGAACATGCCATGACAAAACTCGGTATTGCCTTCGACCGCGCCAAAGTGGGTGACCGTTATGTTCTGGAGATGATGCAGGACAAGGGCTGGCAGCTTGGCGGCGAAAACTCCGGCCATATCATCTGTCTCGACCGCCATACCACTGGTGACGGCATTGTCTCCGCGTTGCAAGTGCTCGCAGCGTTGCGCGCCTGTGGCGAGACATTGGCACAGGCCTGTGCCGAACTGACCATGTACCCACAGCAGCTGATCAACGTGCGGTTGCCGGTAGACTTTGATTGGAAGTCTGACAAGATCATCAAGGCTGCCGCGACCGAGGCCGAGCGCCTGCTCGACGGCAAGGGACGCATTTTGCTGCGGCCTTCGGGTACAGAGCCGTTGCTGCGCGTGATGGTTGAAGGGCAGGACGGTGCTGCCGTAGCTAGCCATGCAGAAGCCATTGCCGCTGCAGTGCGCCGCGCGATTGGGAGTTAGGCAATAAGGTCGGTGGTTATTATTTTCGAGGAGAGTTTTAATGAAACGTACAACATTTGCATCTGCCGTTTTCCCCCTTCTCTTTGGTGCAACTGCGCTTACTCCGACATTGACGCATGCCGCCGGTTTCACGCTGTCCAGTCCTGAAATCCAGACAGGCGGCTCGATTCCCAAGAGTTTCGAATTCAACGGGTTCGGCTGCAATGGCGAAAACAAGTCCCCGTCGCTGATGTGGAGTGGCGCTCCCAAGACCGCGAAAAGCTTCGCCGTAACCATGTACGATCCCGATGCACCGACTGGCTCAGGTTGGTGGCACTGGATGGTGATCAACATTCCGGCAGATGTCACCGAGTTGCCCGCCGATGCGGGTGCGTTGAACAGCGCTGCACTACCCAAAGGGGCGACGCAAGGCCGCAGCGACTTCGGCTCCAATGCATGGGGAGGCGTCTGTCCGCCGCTAGGTGACAAACCGCATCGCTACATCTTTACGGTGTATGCATTGAAGGCAGAGAAACTGGAACTCCCCGCAAACGCCACGGCAGCGCTCACGGGCTTCATGATCAATGCGAATATGCTCGGCAAGGCCAGCTTCACGTCCAGATATGGACGCAGCAAGTAAACAACGACGTGACCGGGTCAGTATCCGGTTTCGTTGACTTCCGATGGTCAGTTTAAAAAGCCAGAACCAACGCGCCGGTAATCATGAGCGTTCCACCGACGATCAGCTTCAGGTTCACCGCTTCGCCAAGAAAGACTACGCCCAGCACGATGGCGAAGGCAACACTGAGCTTGTCTATCGGTGCGACCAGTGAAGCTGGCGCCATCTGCAAAGCCCGGTAGTAGCAAAGCCACGACAGGCCGGTAGCGATTCCCGACAGAACCAGGAAGGTCATGGCGCGAGCGCTTGTTTCCTGCGGCCAGCGCCATTCATCACGAAAGCTGACTATCATGGCAGTCATCGCCATGATGACGACAGTGCGTACCAGGGTTGCCAGATTCGAGTTCAATCCTTCGACCCCGAGTTTTCCAAGGATGGCTGTCAACCCGGCAAAAAAGGCCGATCCGAATGCGAAGAGTTTCCACGATGAACCAAGCGACATGATGTGTCCTTCCCCAAAAATTTTGTGAGGCCGAATGTTCTACCGATGCGGCGGCCTGGACGTTGCAGCTATCCTATCTGAACTTGCCGATAGAGGTGACTCGGCGGTATTCATCGCCCGAAAAATGCATTCGTTTCGTTTAGGAGTTGACGCATGAAAGCCATACGAATTTCAAAAACGGGGGGGCCGGAAGTTTTGACGCTTGAGAACATCGAGCTCCCGCCACCAGCCGCAGGCGGGGTCCGTGTGCGCCACAGCGTTATCGGCGTCAACTTCATTGATACCTATCATCGTTCCGGCTTGTATCCGCTGCCGCTGCCTTCGGTTCTGGGAGTCGAAGCGGCAGGCGTTGTCGAGATGGTCGGTGAGAATGTCACGACGCTGAAGACCGGTGATCGTGTTGGTTATTGCATGGTCATGGGGGCCTATGCCGAAGCTAACAATGTCGCAGCCGACCGTTTGGTAAAGTTGCCCGTTGGAATCAGCGATGAAATTGCCGCCGCCTCTCTATCCAAGGGCATGACCGCGCAGTACCTGTTGAAGCGCACTTTTCCTGTCCAGCCCGGCCAGACGATTCTGCTGCATTCGGCAGCCGGCGGTGTTGGATTGATTGCGGGCCAGTGGGCAAAGCACTTGGGTGTTACCGTAATCGGCACAGTTGGTTCCGACGACAAGATCGCGCTTGCCAGGGAAAACGGCTGCACCCATGTGCTCAACATGCGCAAGGACGATTGGGTGAAGTGCGTGCGCGAGATCACCAATGGCGAAGGCGTGCCAGTGGTTTACGACAGCACCGGCAAGGACACCTTTGCCGGTTCGCTCGATTGCCTTGCCATGCGTGGCATGATGGTGAGCTTCGGCAATTCTTCGGGTGCGGTCCCGCCATTCGAGCCCGGAATGCTGGCGGCGAAAGGTTCGCTTTACCTCACGCGACCCGGGCTGCCCCATTACATACGGACGGCCCGCGAGTTACAGGACACTGCGAACGACCTGTTCGCGGTGATTGCGTCGGGCGTGGTGAAGGTTGTGGTCAATCAGCGCTTCAAGCTCGCCGATGCCCGTGCCGCACATGAGGCACTGCATTCGCGCAGTACCACCGGTGCGACAATATTGATTCCCTGATGCTTGAATGGTTGCGGGCGAAAGGCCAGTCCGCAACCAGCCGGTTAACGCGGTGGGGGATAGCCGGGCGGTGGCGGAGGCGGAGGTTGGTACGACGGTGCGCTGGACGGTTGCTGCACGCCGCCTGAGTATCCGGCCGCAACAGGAACACGGTGTCCCTTGGCGTACATGCACTGGACGTAGGCATTGTCGTACCGTTGCTGACTGCCGTAGGCGGAACTTTCTGCCGCACCGGCACCCGCCATGCTGCCCATTATTAACCCCGCTCCGGCGCCTGCCCCCGCGCCTTGGTGGCCGCCTATCGTGGCACCAGCTACAGCACCCACTGCGGTACCTATGGCGGCACTGCGCAGCCCGACATCTGTGGAGGCTTGATTGGCGGTGGTTCCGCCGACCTGATACAAAGCATAATTTTGGCAATCAGCATCGTCAACACGGAATTGATCGAAGTTCTTGCCGGTGCCGGGAAGCGCCATGACACTCGGACCGTTGGGCATGGTTGTGCAAGCGCTTAACAGCATCAGTCCGGACAGCAGGGACAACTTGAATGAATGTTTCATCTCGGTAACTCCTTTGACGGGCTCAAGGCTGTGGTGGCTGTGGAACCACCTTCTGCCAACCACCGGGACATTCCTTCACGTAGGGATAGTAAGTGCGTGACGCGCCGCAGTAGTACCAATAATTCGTCTGCGGGGCGGGAGCGGGTGCCGCTTGTTCAATATAGACCGGTGGTGGCGCCGGTACCACGACGACGGGCGGATAGTACGGGTAGTTGTAAAAAGGGTAGGGATACCCGTATGGCCGGTAATGCCAGGGTTCTCCCCAGTACGGGCCGATCCCTATTCCGAAATAAACATTACTGTGGCCGTGACCGTGCCCCTGCCAATGGTCACGGTCGGCCCACGCGCTTCCTGTGCCAGCCAGGCCAAGCAGCACCAGCGCAAGCATCCATCCAATTGTTTTCATCACGCGCTCCTTGATTACAAGTCATCCGGACAGTTTCACACTTAGTGAACAGAGTGTCGATGAATGTCGTCAGTTCAATAGAACAGGCTAATTATTGTGTTTCAGCCGCAATCCGTTTTGTAACGGCATGTTTCGCGATTGCGTCAGGCGGGCGTTGATGGCCAAAGCAGGCGGTGCAGGACGAGTGCAATAAATACGCTTATCAATTGCGCGAGAAAAAAAACCGGTGCATCCATCGGCAGGATGCCGGCGAAGCTGTCAGTCAGCATGCGCGCGGTGGTGACCGCCGGATTGGCGAACGAAGTCGACGCGGTAAACCAGTACGCGGCAGCGATGTAGGCGCCAACCGCGGCCGGAATGCGTTCCGCCGCCTGCCGCGACAAACCGAGGATGAGCAGCAACAGACCGGTGGTGGCGACGATTTCGCTGACGAACTGGCCGAGCCCGCTGCGGGCGTGGTGGCTTAGTTGAATGATGGGCAGATCAAACATCAAATGGGCGAGCCATACGCCAATGATTGCGCCGCCCCATTGTGCGCAGCAGTAGGTTAGTAGTCGGGTGCGGTCGATATGACCGCGAAGTGTTTCCATCAACGTGACCACCGGATTGAAATGGGCACCCGAAACAGGGCCAAACAAGGCGATCAGCGCGTAAAGCGCAAAGCCGGTGGCGAGTGCGTTGGCCAGCAGGGCGACGGCAGTGTTGCCCAGCGCAAGCCGCTCGGCCATGATGCCAGAACCGACGACGACAGCGAGCAGCGCGGCGCTACCCAGCGCTTCAGCGGTTGCGGCGCGCGCCAGCGGTCTCATGATGCGCGGCCGATGTCGGCAAGCTTTTTTTGCAGGCCGACGCGGTCGAGTGTGGTCAGGGGCAGATTGACGAACAGCGAGATGCGCCGTTGCAGGAAGTTGAAGGCGTGGAAGAAGGCTTTCTGCTTGTCTTCGTCGCTACCCTCGATCGCCGCCGGATCTTCAACACCCCAGTGTGCACTGATCGGCTGACCCGGCCAGATAGGGCAAACCTCACCTGCGGCGTTGTCGCAGACGGTGAATACGAAGTCCAGATGCGGCGCGCCGGGCACGGCGAACTCGTTCCAGCTCTTGCTGCGCAAGCTTTTGGTCGACATGCCCTGACGTTCCAGCAATGCCAGCGCAAATGGGTTGACACGACCGACCGGGTGGCTGCCCGCACTGAAGCCACGAAAACGGTCGCGACCTTGTGCGTTAATGATGGCCTCGGCGAGAATGCTGCGGGCGGAGTTGCCGGCGCACAGAAACAGCACATTCTTGATTTGATCGGACATGGGGTTTCCTCAGGCTGCCTTCGGCAAACGGCGTTTAACAGTCGTCGCAGCGGCGGTCTTCGGCAGGCAGGCCTTGCCCTCGCAGCAATGGTCGGTGAGGTAGGCGATCAGGTCGTCCATCGCCGTGTAGTTGGCAGCGTAGTAGATGAAACGACTCTCTGGTTTCGCGCTAACGAGCCCCGCCCGCGCCAGTTGGGCAATATGGAAGGACAACGTTGCCGCCGGCAGGCCTAACCTGGCGGCGATGGCCCCCGCACTCAAGCCTGGTTCACCGGTCTTGACCAGCAGGCGAAAGATGGACAGCCGGTTTTCCTGGGCCAGCGCTGCAAGCGCTGTCACCGCGTTTAACGTTTTCATATTTCCATTATTATGGAAATATATCGCGTTGGCAATAGTTTGTTCGTTGCGGTGAGTCTATGTGCACACGTCTCCTCAGTTACGAGGCTCCCATTTTCACCTTCAACTGGATCGCTATGCGAGCCTGCCGTGGTCGATAGGTAATCAATTTCCTTTTTTTGCTTCAGTCGGGTGTAATCAAGGTCACGCTGGGAAAATAGGCCTGGTAACGTTGGGTATCCCGCGTCAGCAGGGGACATCCAAGCACAGCCGCATGGGCGCCGATGAAAAAGTCAGCCAGCACGTTGCTTTTCCTGCCGCCCCGGCGCCGATAACGTAAGAAAGCCTTCCCGGCCAGGAACAGCGCGGGACGCGGCAACTCCAGCACGGCGAGCTTGAGATGACCGATAGTGTCGTCCAGTGCCTCGACCGAAGAAAATGTCAGTGACAGTTCTGCGTAGATCACTGGATTTATCGCCAGCGAGTGCACCTTCGATTGGGCGCGTAACTGCGCAATCGACCAGTCGGCCCACTCCGGTTCATCCTCCAGAACGTCGATCAGCACATTGGTGTCGACCAGCAGCATCAACTCTCGCCGCGCAGCAGCGCCATCAAATCGTCGGTGCGCCACTTGACATCGGCCTTGCCTCGCGCCGTCTCGAAGCGATCGGGCTTGCGATTTGACCGCGCGCCGACTTTATGTATCACGACATCGCCATCAGGATTGACGGCGAACTCCACCGAGCTTCCCGCCGCCAGATTCAGGGCATCACGAATTTGCTTGGGTATAGTCACTTGACCTTTACTGGTGAGTGTTGTGGACATTGCAAGTCTCCTGAGTATTACTATGTTTGTTATTGTAATACCCAGAATACCTGCCGGCAACCGCTTTGGTTAGCCCCTGCCGATGTCATCAAAATTTCATCAATCAGACATATTGCTGTAGCTCACGCAGCGGACCATTGCCGCCATGAAATTTGAGCCGGCAAGCCGTGAGTGAACGAGTAAGAGCGATTTTCCTGTCCGATATCCATCTGGGAACGCGTGGTTGCCAGGCCGAGCGCTTGCTGGAATTTTTGCGCTGCTACGAATCCGAATATCTGTATCTGGTCGGCGACATTGTCGACTTCTGGGCCATGAGCCGCGGCATTGTGTGGACCGCGCAGCAGAACACCGTGGTGCAAAAGATATTGCGCCGTGCCCGGCATGGTCAGCATGTGTTCCTGATTCCCGGCAATCACGACGAGGCACTGCGCGAATATGGTGGCGTCAGTTTCGGCGACATCAAGGTCGTCAATGAGCATGTCCACATCGCAGCGGACGGGCGGCGCTATCTGTTGATTCATGGCGACGAGTTCGATCAGGTCACCCGTTATCACCGCTGGGTGGCCGTCCTTGGCGATGTCGCCTACAACTGGCTGGTCTCGTTGAACAACGGATTGTCATGGCTGCGCCGCCACCTGAAGCGGCCCGGCTACTGGTCTCTGGCCGGCTATGCCAAGCGCAGGATCAAGACCGCAGTCAGTTTCATTTTCGATTTCGAAGACTCGGTGATTCATGCTGCGCGCGAGCGGGGCATGGATGGGGTGATTTGCGGCCACATCCACAGCGCGGTGATCCGCGAGATCGATGGTGTCACTTACATCAACTGCGGTGATTGGGTGGATAGCTGCACCGCCATCGTCGAACATCTGGATGGCCGGATGGAATTGCTGCATCAGGCCGATGGCCAACCGGTACGGCAGGAAGAGCCGGCAATGGTGGCGCTTGCCGATTTATCGTTGTCTTCCTTGCATAAAAGCCTGCGCGAAAAAGCGGACGCTTGAAGTCAGTGTGCAGTCAGTTATTTTGCTGTACCCTCGCCCACTTCTCATTTCGTGGAGCCCCACGTGGACAGTTGCTCTAGTGCCATAGATTCAATTGCTGGCATAAACAGCTCGCCGGCCAAGGCCGGCACCATGGTGGGGTAACGCCGACTCGAACTCCGGTCGCCGGCATCCCGCCAATCAAGCGGGATGGCGTTCCAGCAGCGCCTTCCTTGATATTAATCCCGTCGCCGGCAATCCGTGATTGCTGGCGGATTTTTGGCGTTTCAGCGCCTGGGAGATGTCATGAAGATGGTTGCCTTGAAGGATTTTTTTGCCGGCTTCGTGCGTACGCGCGCGATTACCCGGCATTTCCGTCGTATCACATTGCTCGACACGCTGCGTGGCACTTCGGTGAGCCGGGACATGCCCGATACCCTTGGCCATGTCCTCGCCGATGCGGCGCATGAGGACGTTGAAGCATTGTTGGCACGCCTCGATACGCATGTCGATGGGTTGACCGAGGGCCAGGCCGAAGAACGGTTGCGCATTCACGGCCCGAATGAAGTCGAACATGAAAAGCCGTTGCCCTGGTGGAGGCATCTGTGGCAAAGCTACGAAAACCCGTTCAACATGTTGTTGACGCTACTCGCGGCAATTTCGTATTTCACCGAGGACATGAAAGCCGCCATCGTTATCGGCAGCATGGTGGTGTTGTCGACGCTGATGCGCTTTGTGCAGGAATCGCGTTCCAATCGTGCCGCCGATCGACTCAAGGAGATGGTCAGCAATACCGCTACGGTGCTGCGTCGCGACCTTTCCAAAGACGCCGCGCCACTATTTCGCGAATACTTTGGTGTGGATATTCACACGAAGCCAGCCACTCGCGCCGAAGTTTCATTGAAAATCATTGTGCCGGGCGACATCGTTGTCCTCGCTGCCGGCGACATGATTCCCGCCGATCTGTGCCTGCTTTCGGCCAAGGATCTTTTCGTGGCGCAGGCGGCGATGACCGGTGAATCGTTGCCGGTGGAAAAATTTCCCCATCTGCGCGATCCCAATGCAAGCAATCCTCTGGAACTCGACAACATCCTGTTCATGGGCACCAACGTCGTCAGCGGATCGGCCACGGCGGTGGCGGTCGCTACAGGTGGTGCAACATACTTTGGCGCATTGGCCCAACGCGTCACCGCAGTGCAGACGCAAACAGCGTTTCAGACCGGCATCAACAAGGTAAGCTGGCTGCTGATCCGCTTCATGCTGGTGATGGCGCCGGTTGTGCTGCTCATCAATGGCTTCACCAAACACGACTGGCTCGAGGCCTCGCTGTTTGCCCTGTCGGTCGCTATCGGACTGGTGCCGGAAATGCTGCCGATGATTGTCACTTCGACACTGGCCAAGGGCGCGGTGCTGCTGTCGCGCAAGAAGGTGATCGTCAAACGACTAGACGCCATCCAGAATTTCGGCGCCATGGATGTGCTGTGCACCGACAAGACCGGCACCCTTACGCAGGACAAAATCTTCCTCGAACGCCACACCGATGTTTTCGGCACCGAAACGGACGAAGTACTCGAGTACGCCTACCTAAACAGTTACTACCAGACCGGGCTGAAGAACCTGCTCGACGTGGCAGTGCTGGAGCAAGCCCAACTGCACAAGGAACTCAAGGTTGCCACAGACTTTCGCAAGGTGGACGAGATCCCGTTCGATTTTCAGCGCCGCCGTATGTCGGTCGTAGTGGCCGAGCGTGAAGATCACCACCTGCTGATTTGCAAGGGTGCGCTGGAGGAAATGCTGGCGATCTGCACCCGCGTTCGCCATGGTGACAAGGAAGAGCCGCTGACAGCGGAATTGCTGGCGCGCATCAAGGAAGTCACCAGCGGCCTCAATGAACAGGGACTGCGTGTTGTCGCGGTGGCGGCGAGTGAGCTGCCGCCCGAGCGCGAGGTCTATAGCGTTGCCGATGAGTCCAACTTGACCCTGATCGGCTATATAGCCTTCCTCGATCCACCCAAGGAGTCGGCCGCGCCGGCCATCAAAGCGCTGATGGCTCACGGTGTTTCCTTCAAGGTGCTGACCGGCGACAACGAAAGGGTAACGGCAAAAATTTGCCACGAGGTCGGGCTGGAGTCCGATCAGATACTGCTCGGTTCCGATCTCGAAGCCATGAACGACGCCGATCTGGCTAAGGCTGTTGAACGCTGCCATGTCTTCGCCAAACTCACGCCCAACCACAAGGAGCGCATTGTTCACATGCTGCGCAGCAACGGCCACGTGGTCGGTTTCATGGGCGATGGCATCAACGATGCAGCGGCATTGCGCGCAGCCGATATCGGCATTTCGGTCGATACCGCAGTTGATATCGCCAAGGAAGCGGCCGACATCATCTTGCTCGAAAAGAGTCTGATGGTGCTGGAAGAGGGTGTCATCGAAGGCCGCAAGACCTACGCCAACATGCTCAAGTACATCAAGATGACGGCCAGTTCCAATTTCGGCAATGTCTTCTCGGTATTGGTAGCCAGCGTATTCCTACCCTTCCTGCCGATGCTGCCGTTGCAGTTGCTGGTGCAGAATCTGCTCTACGATATTTCGCAGATCGGCATTCCCTTCGATAACGTCGACCCTGAGCTTTTGCAAAAGCCGCAACGCTGGAATCCAGAGGACGTGGGGCGTTTCATGGTGTTTTTCGGCCCGATCAGCTCCATCTTCGACATCGCTACCTTTGCAGTGATGTGGTTTGTCTTCGGCGCCAACTCGCCAGAGCATCAGACGCTGTTCCAGTCCGGCTGGTTCGTCGAAGGCCTGCTGTCGCAAACCCTGATCGTGCACATGATCCGCACCCGCAAGATTCCGTTCATCCAGAGCCGCGCCGCATGGCCGCTGCTGGGGATGACGCTGGGTATCATCGCGGTCGGCATCCTGATGCCGATGACCAGCATCGCGCCGTACTTCAAGATGCAGGCGCTGCCATTGGCTTACTTTCCCTGGCTGTTGGTCACGTTGGTCGGCTATGGCGTGCTGACCCAACTGATGAAAACTTTCTACGCCAAGCGCTACGGTTGGCAGTGAGCCTCTCAGATGATCAGGGCTAACTGCGCAACGAGTGTGCCGATCAAAGCACCGGCAAGCACATCGCTCGGATAGTGCAAGCCGAGGATGGGCCGAGAAATTGCTACCAGCATGGCGAACGGATAAAGCACCGGTGCCAGTTGGGGATAGCCGGCGCAGGCGACCATGCTGAACGACACCGCATGCAGGGTGTGCCCGGAAGGAAAGCTGAAACGATCCAGCATCGGTGCCGCGGCGGAGATGGCGGCATATACCTGGCAGGGTCGCGGGCGCGAGGTGCGGGTCTTGAGCCATTTATAGATGGCCAGGCCGAGCACGCTGGCGAACGCCATGCGGCTTACCGTAGGCAGCGCATCGATGCCAAGAGCGAGCAGCAGAACGCCCATCAGCGAATACCACAACACACCATCGCCAAGCCGGCTAATGCCGCGGAACAGGGCGCGGCAGAAGCGGATGTGCGCCAGCTTGTTGAAGTGCAGACACAGCGCCAGATCCAGGTCGTTAATTTGTTGCCACGGTGTTCTGTGCATGGTGCGCCCTTTCGTGCGTGGCGACGAGCTCCGCCAGAGTGGCCGCGAATCCATCGTGGACATGCTCCCAGTCGAGCCTGGCGATGGAGGTGGCGGCGCGGAGCTTGAAGTGATCCAGCCGCGAAGGATGGGTCGCCAGGGTCACTGCGGACTTGATGAATGCCGCCGAGTCTCCCGGCGCGACCAACGCGCCGTTGTGACCGTCTTCGATCAACTCGGCCGCCGCCGCGTAGTTGTAGCTCACCACGCCGAGTCCGCTGGCGAGAGCTTCCGCAGTCACGTTGCCGAAGGTTTCGGTCAGACTTGGAAACAGGAACAGATCGGATGAGGCGTAGTGTGCAGCGAGGTCTTCGCCACGGCACATGCCGGCAAAAATATGCTCCGGGTGGCGCATGCTGCGTGCCGCCCGCTGTGGGCCATCACCAACCAGCAGCAACCGGGCATCGGGCCGGACGTGCTTGATTTCGTCAAAAGTAGCGAAGACCAGATCCAGATTTTTTTCCGGCGCAAGGCGGCCAACGTAGCTGACTATCAGTTCGCCCGAAGCTGCACCCCACTGTGCACGCAATTCATTAGAGCGCCGTCCCGGATTGAACAACCGGGTATCCACACCGCGCGAAACGATGCCGACATTCCGGTAACCCTCGCTGCGAAGCATCCCAGCCAGACCTTTGGTCGGTACCAGCGTCATGTCGGTGCGGTTGTGGAAGTGGCGCAGATAGCCCGAGATCAACGGTTTGAGTAGACCGATTCCGTAATGTCGACTGTAGGCGTCGAAGTTGGTGTGAAAGCTTGAACTGATGGGCAGTTTCAGTTTTCGTGCGGCTGCGATGGCCGACCAGCCGAGGGGCCCCTGCGTTGCGATGTGGACAACGTCAGGCGGTATTGCGGACCAGAGACTGGCAAGGGTATTTGGCGCAGGAAGGCCGAAGCGCAGATCCGGATAGCGCGGAATCGGAAAGCCCTTGACCAGGACTTCATGAAGCGTGTCGTCCCGCACTGGTACTTCGTGCGCCTGCTGCCGCGGACGAACGATTTGCACCGGGTGCCGGCGTCGGCGCAATCCGTCAACAATATGTCCCAGCGTCATCGCAACGCCGTTTATTTCCGGTGGATAAGTCTCGGTCACCAGCGCCACGCGCATGGGAAGCGCAGGGCGGCGCAGAAGTTTCGCGTCGTTGAGTTCCATGCCGCCATGGTGGCTGCGGCATGCGACGCGTTGATGAAAGAGGGGTTACAGGAAAGTTACTGCCTGTTTCGAGGAAATAGATTTACCCGAACAGCACCAGCCCCCAGATTACGACGACATTCAACAGTGATATGAATACCGCGGCACTGCCGATATCCTTGGCGCGCTTGGCGAGCAGGTGGTTTTCCAGGGAAATTCGATCTACCGTTGCCTCGACAGCGGAATTCAGCAGTTCGACTATCAGCACCAGCATGACGCTGCCGATCATCAGCGCCTTGCCCAGACCATTGGCCGGCAGAAACAGCGCGAGTGGAATCAGGATCAGCGCCAGTCTTACTTCCTGGCGAAAAGCATCTTCGAGCTGGTAGGCGGCCTTGAGGCCGGCGAGCGAATAATGGAGGGCATTCCAGATGCGGATCAGACCGGTCTTGCCCTTGAATGGGCTTTCGCTGTGTTCGGAAATGGAGTCTCGTTGCATGCGGAGATTTTAGTGTCGGCAGTGGAATTTGTGGAACTAGTCGACCAACGAACGATAGAGTTCGGCTAGTTGGCGTGCGCGTTCCGGTGCGGACCACATGTTGGCGAATTCGCGGGCCTGTACTGAGAGATCGCTCAACCGTTTCGGATCGGCCAGCAGTTCGGTGAGCCCGGCGGCAAACGCGACGGATTCTTGCGGCGCCACCACGGCGCCCCGACACGGTTCGACAATATCGCGTGTTCCCATCGCAGCAAAGGCGTAGACCGGAATGCCGGCGGCCATGGCTTCGAGCAGCACCAGTCCCTGGGTTTCGGTTTTGGAAGAAAACACAAATACGTCGGCGGCGGCATAGCAATCGGGCAATTCAGTTTCGCGATCGAGGTAGCCGACAAAACGCACGTTGTCATCCAATCGCAGTTTTTCAACGCTGCGGCGTAATGAAGCCAGCGCCGGGCCTTCGCCGGCGATCATCAACAGAAAGTCGGGCCGTTGATGGCGAATTTGTTCAGCGGCTTCGATCAGAAAACCGATGTTCTTTTCATGGGCGATGCGACCCACATAAAGCGCCAGCGGTCGATCGGGTGCAATCGCATGGCGTTCGCGGAACAACCGGCCATTGCCGTTGCTGAAATGATCAATCGGGATTCCCGTCGGGAGAATATGCAACGGTGCGGTGACACCGTAGTCGCTAAGCGTTTGTCGCATGGCTTCTGACGGAACGACCACCGCGTCGAGATCATTGCACTGGTTTCGCGCCAGACGGCGGGCGAGCAGACGCAATGCAGAGCGCGGCAGGAGAGGCAGATAGTGGTGGATGTATTCTTCGAAGTGCGTGTGGTAGGTGGCCACCATTGGAACGCCGAAGCTGCGGCCGGCGCGAATGCCGGCGTAGTGGGCAAGGAAGGGTGTCTGGATATGCACCATGTCGACATTGCTGTTGCCGGCCTGTTTCACGGTACGCATCAGATGATCCCAATGCATCAGCCGATCTTCCGGGTCGAACAGCACCTTGCGTGAAGGCACGCGCCAGGTGGCGGGCGTTTTGTCGGCGGTGGAGTACTCCGGAGCGATCAGGGAAACATTAATATCCAAATCGCCCAGATCGCGCCGAAAAGTTTCGATGGAGGTGGAGACGCCGTTGATCCGTGGAAAATAAACGTCCGACAGCATCAAGACGTGCATGGGAATCCTTGGCCGCAATGCATCAGGCGTCTCATTCCTTGACGAAATGCTTGACGTAACGCGCGTTGATGCGTGACATGGGCAACATCACGAGCAGGTCGGCGGTATTGAAGTCGGGGTCCCACGAAGGTTCGCCGCAGACATAGACACCGGCGCGCAGATAGCCCTTGATGAGTGGCGGAATCTCGGCCCGTTGGCCGGTCACCAGCCGCTCATAAGGCAGCGGCGAACGCGGAAACACGCGATATTCGACTGGTGCGAGGCTGTTTTCAATCAGTTGGACGAAAAGATTCGCGGCATTGTGGCCACCATCGGTCATGGCGATGGAAGCGCAGCCGATCAGGTATTGGTAGCCGTTGGTCACCATGTACTCGGCCAGCTTGGACCAGAGCAGCGCAATCACCGCGCCGCCGCGATAATCGGGATCGATGCAGGAGCGTCCGACCTCCACCATTTGCTGCCGCAGATGCTGCAAGCGCGTGAGGTCGAATTCGGATTCGGAATAGTAGGCGCCGACACGACGGGCTGCAGTTGGCGAGAGGATGCGATAGGTGCCGACGATGCGACCATTGGCTTCGTCGCGTACGATCAGGTGTTCGCAGTAGGGGTCGAACAAGTCGGCGTCGACGCCAGCTTCGCGGTTTTGTAACTTGGCGCCCATTTCGCCTGCGAAGACGCGATAGCGCAGTTTTTGCGCTTCGCGGATTTCGCTGTCGGAGCGTGCGATGCCCACATGGTATTGGGGACGATGTTTGGTCTGGCTTTGCTCAATGCGTTTGTGCAGCATGCCGATTTCTCCTGGCGTCGTTATTGACCAGCAGGAGTGTGTGAGATGACGGTTGCAGGAGTATTTCCGGCAGGTTTCAAATTTGTGTCACAGGAAAGCAACGTGAAAGGCCGCCAGAGCGGGGCATGTAACATCAGTGTCACAATCGCGCCATAAACTCCGCTCCGTCTCAACCATCTATTGGAGCGAACAAATGACAACCCAATTCAAGTTAATGTCCCTCACGCTGGCGGTTGCTGCGACGCTGGCCACCAATGTTCAAGCTGTCGAAATTACTGGAGCAGGCGCCACTTTCCCGGCCCCCATTTATGCCAAGTGGGCCGACGCCTATCAGAAGGCTACCGGCAACAAGATCAACTACCAGTCCATCGGTTCGGGTGGCGGCATCAAGCAGATCACCGCCAAGACCGTCGATTTCGGCGCATCCGATATGCCGCGCAAGCCCGAAGAACTGGAAAAGGACGGCCAGATGCAGTTTCCCGCCGTGATCGGCGGCGAAGTGCTTGCCTTCAATTTGCCGGGTATCACGAGCGGCCAAATCAAGCTCACCGGTCCCGTGCTGGCGGATATTTATCTGGGCAAGATCGTCAAATGGAACGACAAGGCGCTTGCCGATCTGAATCCCGGCGTACCGCTTCCTGATCAGGCCATCGCTGTGGTGCGCCGAGCCGATGGTTCCGGCACCACCTTTATCTTCACCAACTATTTGTCGAAAGTCAGCGAAGAGTGGAAGACCAAGGTCGGTGAAGGCACTGCCGTGCAGTGGCCGGTGGGTCTGGGCGGCAAGGGCAATGAAGGTGTGTCCGCATTCGTGCAGCGCATTCCCGGCGCCATTGGCTATGTCGAGTATGTCTATGCCAAACAGAACAAGCTGACTTACACGCTGTTGCAAAATGCGGCCGGTAATTATCCGCAGCCCGATGACACGACCTTCAAGTCCGCGGCTGCGGCTGCTGACTGGACCAAGTCCGGCTTTTACGCGATCATTACCAATCAGCCGGAAAAAGATGCATGGCCGATTTCCGGTGCTACCTTTATCATCATGCAGAAGGTGCAGGACAAACCGGAGCAGGGGGTCGAAGTCATCAAGTTCTTTGACTGGGCCTACAAGAATGGCGCTGGTATGGCAGCTGAAATGGACTACGTGCCGATGCCTGACAAGGTGATCAAGCTGGTTCACACCGCCTGGGGCGATATCAAGGATGCTTCCGGCAAACCGGTCTGGAGCGGCAAGTAAGCGATATCGCGCAAAACTCCCACGCCGCCGTTTAAGGTGGCGTGGGTTTTCCGCAAGCTGATGGAAGGTTTCGCAATCGTGGATAACAGTACGACCTCTTCGTCTCGAACCAACTGGGGTGACAAGGTATTTTTCAACTTGACCCGGTTCTTTGCCCTGTTGACGCTTCTGCTGCTGGTCGGAATTATCGCGTCACTGATCGATGGCGCGTGGCCCTCCATCAAGTTGTTTGGCGCAAGGTTTCTCTGGACCGGCGAGTGGAATCCGCCGATGGAGCGTTTTGGCGCTGTGATTCCGATTTACGGCACTCTCGCAACCTCACTGGTCGCACTTGTGATTGCCGTGCCGGTGAGTTTCGGAATTGCGCTGTTTCTTACGGAGATGTCGCCGCCCTGGCTGCGTCGCCCGCTCGGCATAGCCATTGAATTGCTGGCGGGTATTCCCAGCATCGTTTACGGCATGTGGGGTTTGCTGGTGTTCTCGCCGATTTTTGCCAAATATGTTCAACCCTTTTTGGCCGCCACTCTCGGCAAGTTGCCTCTAGTGGGTAGCTTGTTTGAAGGTCCGCCCCTTGGTATCGGCATCCTCTGCGCTGGTGTGGTGCTGGCGGTGATGACGATTCCGTTCATCGCCTCGGTGATGCGGGATGTCTTTGAAGTTACTCCCGCGATGCTCAAAGAGTCCGCTTACGCCCTGGGCTGCACGACATGGGAAGTGGTGTGGAATGTGGTGCTGCCATATACCAAGATTGGAGTTGTTGGCGGCATCATGCTGGGCTTGGGTCGCGCCCTCGGTGAAACCATGGCTGTCACCTTTCTCATAGGCAACATGAACTTTTTCAACGGATTTTCGCTGTTCAGTCCTGGCAACAGTATTGCGTCTGCGCTGGCAAACGAGTTCGCCGAAGCTGAATCGCCGATTTACACGGCATCGTTGATTGAATTGGGACTGATTCTGTTTTTAATTACTATGATTGTTCTTTCCTTATCCAAGCTTCTGCTCATGCGTTTGTCGGCGCAGGAAGGAAAAGGAACATGAGTACCGCAGTGAGCCTTGGGAGAATCCGGAAACTGAAAAACGCTTTGGCGTTGACCATTGCAATGATTGCCATGCTGTTCGGACTATTCTGGTTGATCTGGATTCTTGCGACAACCGTCGAACTGGGTGTGGCCAGCTTTTCATGGCGTTTGTTTACCGAGATGACGCCGCCGCCTGGTTCGGAGGGAGGCGGTTTGGCGAACGCGATTGCCGGCAGCCTGATTCTCATTTCGCTGGCTACCATCGTGGGTACGCCGATCGGGATTTTTGCGGGAGTCTATCTCGCTGAATACGGTAAGCATACCTGGCTGGGTCACACGACAAGATTTGTTAACGACTTGCTGCTCTCGGCACCTTCGATCATCATCGGTCTCTTTGTCTATGATATTTATGTTGCCAGAGTCGGCCATTTTTCTGCCATGTCAGGCGTAGTCGCATTGGCCTTGATCGTGATTCCGGTTGTAGTGAGAACCACCGAAAACATGTTGCAATTGGTGCCCAATACCTTGCGTGAAGCGGCTAGTGCCTTGGGGGCGCCTAGATGGGCGGTGATCGGCAAGGTTACGTTGAAGGCATCGCTGGCCGGCATCATGACCGGGATCATGCTGGCGGTGGCACGCATCTCCGGCGAGACCGCGCCATTGCTGTTCACCTCGTTGTCCAATCAGTTTTGGACGCTGGACATGAACAAACCGATGGCCAGCTTGCCGGCCACCATTTTCAAGTTCGCCATGAGCCCGTTCAAGGAATGGCAGCAGCTTGCCTGGGCGGGGGTTTTTTTGATTACTCTGGGGGTGCTGACGCTAAACATTTTGGCGCGTATCCTTTTCCGCAATAAACATAAACAATGAACATGCGAGCGTCGATGAAGATAGACAAGGAATCCATCATGCAGAGCACCACAGGTACGGATCTGGAGACCCAGATCGCGTTTAGAAATTTCAATTTCTATTACGGAAAATACAAGGCGCTGCGCAATATCAACCTGGATATCTATAAGCGCCGGGTAACGGCCTTTATCGGGCCATCGGGCTGCGGAAAATCAACGTTGCTGCGCACTATTAACCGCATGTACGAGCTTTATCCGGATCAACATTCGGAGGGCGAGCTGTTGCTCGATGGCGTCGATATCCTCGGCAAGGGGACCGACCTCAATGCGTTGCGCGCCAGGATTGGCATGGTGTTCCAGAAGCCGACACCTTTTCCGATGTCTATCTACGACAACATTGCCTTCGGCGTAAAACTGCATGAGCGGCTGTCACGGGTCGACATGGATGATCGCGTGGAATGGTCGCTGCGCAAGGCGGCGCTGTGGAACGAGGTGGCCGACAAGCTCAATCAGAGCGGCATGAGTCTTTCGGGCGGACAACAACAGCGCTTGTGCATCGCCCGCGGTATTGCGGTGAAGCCGCAAGTGCTGCTGCTCGATGAGCCTACGTCGGCGCTCGACCCGATTTCTACGATGCGCATCGAAGAACTGGTGAGCGAATTAAAAGACGAATTCACCATTGTCATCGTTACCCACAACATGCAGCAGGCGGCGCGAGTTTCAGACTTCACTGCCTACATGTATCTTGGCGAGCTGGTCGAGGTTGGGCGTACCGATGATGTCTTCATCAAGCCGACCGACAAGCGGACTGAAGATTACATAACCGGCCGATTCGGCTGATCCGGAGAACAAAATCATGGCGACAATGACCGAACACGTTTCAAAAAGATTCGACTCTGAACTTGAGAGCCTGCGTTCCCGCGTCATGCAGATGGGTGGTCTGGTCGAAACCCAGATTACCCGTGCCATCGAAGCCTTCGTTGCCGGTGACATGGACCGCATGGAACAGGTGATTGGCGACGACGATCAGGTGAACAGCCTTGAGGTCAGCATTGACGACGACTGCGCCCACATCATTGCCCGGCGTCAGCCCACCGCGGGTGACTTGCGCATGGTGATGGCGGTCAGCAAGATTGTCACCGATCTGGAACGGATTGGCGACGAGGCGGCCAAGATCGCCCGCATGGCGCGCGAAATTTACAAGCGGGATCGTTTGCAGATGCCGCGCCTGACCGAAATTCGTACCGTCGGTGACATCGGCGTGAACATGCTGCGCGATGTGCTGGATGCCTTTGTGCGGCTCGATGTGACCAATGCGACCCGCATCATCCGTGAGGACATGGCGGTCGACGATCATTTTCGCGGCATTCTGCGGCAACTAATAACGTACATGATGGAAGACCCGCGCACCATCAGCACTGCGCTGGACATCATTTTCATCGCCAAGGCCATCGAGCGCATCGGCGATCACGCCAAGAACATCGCCGAAGACGTGATTTATATCGTCAAGGGCACTGATGTGCGGCACATCGCGATCGAGCAGGTGGAGCGTCATGCATTGTCCGGTGACGCCTGACGATCCACATGAAAACACGCGTGCTGGTGATTGAAGACGACCGCGCCATCCAGGAGGTGTTGCGCTATTCCCTCGTGCAGGCCGGGTTTGACGTGCAGTTGGTTGACTCTGCGGAAGAGGGGTTGAGCGTCATTCGCCAAGTTTTGCCCGACCTGTTGTTGGTGGACTTGATGCTGCCCGGTATGTCCGGGACGGCCTTTGCCCGGCAACTACGCATGGATCAACGCACCCGCGATGTGCCGATGATCATGGTCACGGCACGTGCCGAAGAAGCGGACCGGGTTTCTGGTCTGGAGCTCGGCGCTGACGATTATGTGTCCAAGCCGTTCAGCCCGCGCGAACTGGTGGCGCGCATTCGCGCCGTGCTGCGCCGACGCGCTCCGCAGCACAGCGGCGAAGCCCTGGAATCGAATGGCCTCAGACTCGACCCGGCGACACACAGCGTGACACTGGAAGGCGTGCTGCTGGAACTGGGGCCGACCGAGTTCAAATTGCTGCACTACCTGCTATCTCATCCCGGCCGGGTTTTCAGCCGCCAGCAGTTGCTCAACGCGGTCTGGGGCGATCACCGTTTTGTCGAGGAACGCACCGTAGACGTCTATGTGAGACGGCTGCGCGCCAGCCTCGGCATCGAAGGTGAGGAGCTGGTGGAAACAGTGCGCGGTGTCGGCTATAAAATGACGACCCGCATTCCGGCCCCCTAGTCCGCATGAATTTCTGGCTGCAACTGGTGTTCGGCCTGCTGGCCGGCACGGTTTTTTGCTCGCTGATCTGGGCATTGTTCGGCCCAACGTGGGCTTTGGCCGCAGCGTGCGTCTGGCTGCTCATCGCGCTGATCTCGCACTGGTGGCTGTTACATCGTTTGCGTTTGTGGTTGATGACACCCGATATCGAAAAAATCCCCGATGCTGGCGGCGCGTGGGGCAGCGTACTGGCAAATCTTTATCGCGCCCAGCGTGAGCAGGAGCGCAACCAGCAGCGTCTTACTGCCGGTCTGGAGCGCTTTCGTCAGGCGGCCGGCGCGCTACCCGACGGCGCGATGCTGCTTGACGGCGATGACAGGATCGAATGGTTCAATCCTGTCGCATCGAGCCAGTTCGGACTTGATCCCGAGCGCGATATCGGCACTCTGGTGACGCACTTGATCAGGCAACCCGAGTTGGGGCAGTACGTTCATGAAGAGGAGTACCACGAGGCAGTTCTAATTAACTCCTCGCAGGGCGACGGACGAATTTATTCAATTCAGTTGGTGCCGTTTGCCGTCGGCGGACATTTGCTGTTATCGCGCGACGTGACCAGCAGCGAGCGGATGGAAACGGTGCGGCGCGATTTTGTCGCCAACGTTTCCCACGAAATGCGCACGCCGCTGACGGTCATCCTTGGCTTGCTGGAACATTTGGTTGATGACGATACCGGTGAAGACGAGATCCGGCATCGCTTTCTCGGAATGTTGCGCCAGCAGGCGCAACGCATGAATCGGCTGGTCGAGGATTTGTTGACGCTATCCCGGCTTGAAGCCGGCAGCCCCGGATTGCGCGAAGAAGTGGTGGATGTACCCGCGATGGTTGCGGAACTCGTCAAAGACGGTGAGGCCATCAGCAAAGGTCGCCATCACATCCGGACAGAATTCGGCGGCGGCGATCTGCGCGGGATTGCCCTGGATTTGCGCAGCGCTTTTGGAAACCTGATCAACAACGCAGTGCGTTATTCGCCTAATGGCGGTGAAATAATCGTGCGCTGGGCGCTGGAAGGCGGACTGCCGGTATTCAGCGTCGCCGATTGCGGCATAGGCATTGCTCCCGAACATATCCCCCGCCTGACCGAACGGTTTTATCGGGTGGACAAGGGTCGATCCGACCAGACCGGCGGCACCGGCCTGGGGCTGGCCATCGTCAAGCATGTGCTGCTGAAGCATCAGGCTGCGTTGCAAATTCGTTCCGAGTCCGGTCAGGGCAGCATGTTCCGCGCGGTATTTCCGGCCGCCCGACGGGTGGCCGAGGACGCAAATCCACGGAGTTCGCGGGCCGCATAGTCGTCACGCACTAAGCAGGGTGCGGTTTGACCGGGGTTCTACGCGCGGGATACAATGGCGAGCTTTCTTGTCCCCCTATGCCCCCTATGCGCCCCAAACTTGTTGCTGGCAATTGGAAGATGCAAGGCAGCCTTGCCGAAAATCAGGGACTGCTGGCAGCCGTTCGTGCTGGCGCTGCTGATCTGACGGCGCAAATTGCCATTTGTGTACCGTTTCCGTATCTGGCGCAGGCCCGTGCGGTTCTGGAGGGTAGTACGGTGGCATGGGGTGCTCAGGATGTTTCCGAACACGAACAAGGCGCTTATACCGGCGAGGTCAGCGCTACGATGTTGAAGGATTTCGGTTGTCGCTTTGTCATCGTCGGACACTCCGAGCGGCGTGCAATGTACGGTGATAGCGATATCGTTGTCGCGGCAAAGTTTGCCGCAGCGTTGAAAGCCGGTCTGATGCCGATTCTTTGCGTCGGCGAATCTCTGGCTGAACGTGAAGCGAATGTAACGGGCGACGTAGTAACGCGGCAGCTTGATGCGGTCATTGCGCTTTGCGGTGCGGCCAGCGTCGCGGGTGCGGTCGTTGCTTATGAGCCGGTGTGGGCCATTGGAACAGGACGGACAGCGACGCCCGCGCAAGCGCAGGAGGTTCATGCGTTGATTCGTGCCCGTCTCGGTGCGGATACAACGAGAGCGCAGCAACTCCAGATTCTCTATGGAGGCAGTGTCAAACCCGGCAATGCCGGTGAATTGTTCGGTCAGTCCGACATTGATGGCGGACTGATAGGCGGTGCATCACTGGTGGCGCAGGATTTTCTGGCGATTTGCACCGCAGCTCAATAAGGATTTGATATGGATTTTATTTATTCCCTGCTGCTGACATTCCACATACTGGTGGGATTGACCCTGATCGGCCTGGTGCTGATTCAGCATGGTAAAGGTGCCGACATGGGCGCTGCTTTTGGTAGCGGTTCATCTGGCAGCCTTTTCGGCGCGTCAGGATCGGCGAATTTCATGTCCCGTACTACTGGGGTGTTGGCCGCGATTTTCTTTACCACCAGTTTAAGCCTGACTTATCTCGCCAGTTCAAAACCGGCGACTTCGGGCAGCGTCGTTGACAAGGCGGTCCATGAATCGGTACCGGCGTCCGGCAAGAGCGATGCTCCGGTAGTGCCTGCGCCAGCGAACGATTCAAAGGCGAAAGACATTCCGAAATAGCGTTTTTGCAGTGCGAAGGACATGCCGGAAATTACCTTTTGCGGCGCGGCAATGTTATGATTTGCGCCGCTCGCGCCGCTCTGCAAGGCGGTCGTCAGGCCGACGTGGTGAAATTGGTAGACACGCTATCTTGAGGGGGTAGTGGCGAAAGCTGTGCGAGTTCGAGTCTCGCCGTCGGCACCAAAGTTTGGGTGGTCCCCTCCAGCCAGGACGCAATGTTTTTATGTTGGAAAACTATTTTCCGGTGCTGATTTTCCTGATCGTTGGCTTTGCCTTCGGTTGCGCACCCATTATTCTCGGTCGCGTCCTCGGCCCGCACAATCCTGACAGCGAGAAAATCTCCGCATACGAGTGCGGCTTCGAGGCTTTTGAGGATGCGCGGATGCAGTTCGATGTCCGCTATTACCTGATCGCCATCATCTTTATCCTGTTCGACCTTGAAATTGCCTTCCTGTTTCCCTGGGCGACCATATTCAAGGAGATCGTCGCCACCCCCAGCGTCAAGATGTTCGGCTTCTGGGAAATGATCGTTTTCCTCGGCATTCTGGTCATCGGCTACATATACGCGTGGGCTCGAGGCGCACTGGATTGGGAATAGCCAGAGAATGCTGATAAGTGGATTCTGCTTGGTGATAAACCTGTTCCTCGCCCAAAGGGCGGGGTTGGCTAGTCGCATCCCCCTCGTGGAGGGAGAGGATGGGTGGGGAGACTCAAATTTGAAGTCTCATGCTGCCTCATGGAGGCGGTATGAGCATTGAAGGCGTTTTGCAAGAAGGTTTTGTCACCACTTCGCTGGACAAGATCATCAACTGGACCCGTACCGGTTCCATGTGGCCGATGACTTTTGGTCTGGCCTGCTGCGCGGTCGAGATGATCCATGTCGGTTGCGCCCGTTACGACCTCGACCGCTTCGGATCCTTTTTCCGCCCCAGCCCGCGCCAGTCAGACGTGATGATTGTTGCCGGCACACTGTGCAACAAGATGGCACCTGCGCTACGCAAGGTCTATGACCAGATGGCGGAGCCGCGCTGGGTGATCTCGATGGGGTCCTGTGCCAACGGCGGTGGCTACTATCATTATTCGTATTCCGTGGTGCGCGGCTGCGACCGCATTGTTCCGGTGGATATCTATGTTCCCGGCTGTCCGCCGACCGCTGAGGCGCTGATTTACGGCGTCATTCAGTTGCAGAACAAGATTCGGCGCACCAATACCATTGCCCGCTAACCAGGAACAACACCCGTGAGCGCCAAGCTGGAAAAGCTTTGTCAGAATCTGCGTGCCGTCCTGGGGGATCGAACCGGCGAACCTGTGGTTGCCTGCGGCGAAGTCACTGTGGAAGTTTCTGCGGAGCATTATCTAGAAGTCGCTGCATTGTTGCGCGACCATCCTGATCTCCGTTTCGAGCAACTGATCGATTTGTGCGGCGTCGATTATTCCACCTACACAGGTTGGGAAGGCAAGCCGAATTTGCGTCGATTCGCGGTTGTTAGCCATCTCACCTCGGTGACCCACAACTGGCGCCTGCGGTTGCGCACTTTCGCCAGTGATGACGAATTTCCCGTATTGCCCTCGATCAATGATCTATGGAACAGCGCCAACTGGTATGAGCGCGAAGCCTTCGATCTCTATGGCATTCATTTCGATGGCCATACCGACCTGCGCCGCATCCTCACCGACTATGGTTTTGTCGGCCATCCGTTCCGCAAGGATTTCCCCATTTCCGGCTATGTCGAGATGCGCTACGACCCGGAGCAGAAACGGGTGATCTACCAACCCGTCACCATCGAGCCGCGCGAAGTCACGCCGCGCATCGTGCGCGAAGAGCAGTACGGAAAGGTCGGCCGGGGTTGACACATCGTGGCTGAGATCAAGAATTACACGCTGAACTTCGGACCGCAGCATCCCGCTGCGCATGGTGTGTTGCGCCTGATCCTTGAGCTGGACGGCGAAGTGATCGTGCGCGCCGATCCGCATATCGGCTTGCTCCATCGCGCTACCGAGAAGCTGGCCGAGACGCGCACCTGGATCCAGTCGGTGCCCTACATGGACCGGCTCGACTACGTTTCGATGATGTGCAACGAGCACGCCTATTGTCTGGCGATGGAGAAGTTGCTCGATATCGAAGTGCCGCTGCGCGCCCAGTACATCCGGGTCATGTTCGACGAAATCACGCGCGTCCTCAATCACCTGCTCAACATCGGCACCCATGCCCTCGACATCGGCGCCATGGCGGTGATGCTGTACGCGTTCCGCGACCGCGAGACGCTGATGGACGTCTATGAAGCCGTGTCCGGCGCGCGCATGCATGCTGCCTACTATCGTCCCGGCGGCATCTATCGCGATTTGCCCGAGCGCATGCCCGAATACAGAATCTCAAAGTGGAGTAACGCCGAGACGGTCAAGGGGCTGAACGACAACCGACAGGGTTCGCTGCTCGATTTTCTTCAGGACTTCACCGATCGTTTCATCGGCTATTGCGACGAGTATGAGGAACTGCTGACCGACAACCGCATCTGGAAACAGCGCACCGTCGGTGTCGGCGTGGTGTCGCCCGAGCGCGCATTGAATCTCGGCTTCACCGGCCCCATGCTGCGTGGTTCCGGCATCGAGTGGGATCTGCGCCGCAAGCAACCCTACGAGGTGTATGACCGCCTCGAATTCGACATCCCCATCGGCGTCAACGGCGACTCCTACGATCGCTATCTGGTGCGCATGGAAGAAATGCGTCAGTCCAATCGCATCATCCAGCAATGCATCGCCTGGCTGCGCGCCAATCCCGGTCCGGTGATCAGCGACAACCACAAGGTCGCGCCGCCCGCCCGCGAAAAGATGAAGGCCAACATGGAAGAGCTGATCCATCACTTCAAGCTCTTCACCGAAGGCATCCACGTGCCCAAGGGCGAGGCCTATGCCGCCATCGAGCATCCCAAGGGCGAGTTCGGCGTGTATCTGATTTCCGACGGCGCCAACAAGCCTTATCGCATGAAGCTGCGCGCGCCCGGTTTTGCCCATCTGGCGGCGCTCGATGAAATGGGCAAGGGCCACATGATTGCCGATGCAGTCACCATCATTGGCACCATGGACGTCGTCTTCGGCGAGATTGACAGATAACCATGCTGAGCGAAGTTTCCCTCAAGAAAATTGACCGTGAGGTCGCCAAATATCCGGCCGACCAGAAGCAGTCGGCGGTGATGGCGGCACTGGCCATTGCGCAAGATGAAAAAGGCTGGCTAGCGCGCGAAACCATCGCCTTCGTGGCACAGGTACTCGACATGACGCCGATCGCTGTGTACGAGGTGGCCAGTTTCTACAACATGTACAACCTGCAGCCGACCGGCAAGTACAAGCTGACCATCTGCACCAATCTGCCCTGTGCTCTTTCCGGTGGCGCGCATGCGGCGGATTACCTGAAGCAAAAGCTCGGCATCGATTTCAACGAAACCACCGCTGATGGCCGATTCACGTTGAATGAAGGTGAGTGTCTCGGCGCTTGTGGGGATGCGCCGGTGTTGCTGATGAATAACAAGCGCATGTGTTCTTTCATGACGCTCGAACAAATCGACAAGCTTCTTGGGGAGTGCTCCTGAAATGACACCCATTGGAGCCATCAACCCCGTGATGTCGTCCGGCTGGAGCCGCGGTGACGACGGCTGGCGCCTGAATGATTATGTTGCGCGCGGCGGCTACGAGGCCCTGAAGAAAATACTCAGTGAAAAGACAACGCCGGATGAGGTGATCAACCTTGTCAAGGCATCCGTGTTGCGCGGTCGCGGCGGCGCCGGTTTTCCGACCGGCCTCAAGTGGAGTTTCATGCCCAAGACCTACGTGGGCGAGAAGTATGTCGTCTGCAATTCCGACGAAGGCGAGCCCGGCACATTCAAGGATCGCGACATCCTTCGTTACGACCCGCATTCTTTGATCGAAGGCATGATCATCGCCGGCTATGCCATGGGTTCGGGACGTGGCTACAACTATGTCCATGGCGAGATCTTCGAGGTCTATGAACGTTTCGAAGAAGCGCTGGATGAGGCGCGTGCCGCGGGATTGATGGGACAGAACATCCTTGGGTCCGGTTTTAACTTCGAGTTGTTCGCCCACCACGGCTACGGCGCCTATATCTGCGGTGAGGAAACGGCTTTGCTGGATTCTCTCGAAGGCAAGAAAGGCCAGCCACGCTACAAACCACCGTTCCCGGCCAGTTTTGGTCTCTACGGCAAACCGACCACAATCAACAATACTGAAACTTTCGCTGCTGTTCCCTTCATCCTGCGCATGGGACCGGAGCCTTATCTCAATCTGGGCAAACCCAACAACGGCGGTACCAAACTTTTTTCCGTGTCTGGCCACGTGAACAAGCCAGGCAATTACGAAATACCGCTCGGCACGCCGTTCTCCACGCTGCTCGAACTGGCGGGCGGGATGCGCGGCGGGCGCAAGCTGAAGGCGGTGATTCCCGGCGGTTCCTCGGCACCCGTGCTTCCCGCTGACATCATGATGGGTGTCACCATGGATTACGACGCCATCGCCAAGGCCGGCTCGATGCTGGGTTCCGGCGCGGTGATCGTGATGGACGAGTCGGTGTGCATGGTGAAAGCACTTGAACGTTTGTCCTATTTTTATTTTGAAGAGTCGTGCGGCCAGTGCACCCCGTGCCGTGAAGGTACCGGCTGGTTGTATCGCATCGTGCATCGCATTGAAAACGGCGAAGGCCGCGCTGGTGATCTCGACCTGCTCACCAGCATCACGCCCAACATCATGGGCCGCACCATTTGTGCGCTGGGTGATGCCGCGGCGATGCCGGTCAACAGTTTCATCAAACACTTCCGCGCCGAGTTCGAACATCACATCGAGCACAAGCAATGCCTGGTGCCACCTGAAGTACAGAAGGCCGGCAGCACTTTCTTCGTGAGGTCGGCATGATAGAAATCGAAATCGACGGCAAGCCGGTGCAGATCGCCGAAGGCAGCACCGTCATGGATGCAGCCCACAGCATCGGCATCTATATCCCGCATTTCTGCTATCACAAGAAGTTGTCCATCGCCGCCAACTGCCGCATGTGTCTGGTGCAGGTCGAGAAAGCGCCCAAGCCCATGCCGGCCTGTGCCACGCCGGTTACCAACGGCATGAAGGTGTTCACTCATTCCGAAATGGCAGTGACCGCGCAGAAGGGCGTGATGGAGTTTCTGCTGATCAATCACCCGCTCGACTGCCCGATCTGCGATCAAGGCGGCGAGTGCCAGTTGCAGGATCTGGCGGTGGGCTATGGCAGTTCCGGTTCGCGCTACGAAGAAGAGAAGCGCGTCGTCACCGACAAGGATCTTGGGCCACTGGTCACCACCGAGCTTACGCGTTGCATTAATTGCACGCGTTGCGTGCGCTTCACCCAGGAGATTGCCGGCCTGATGGAATTGGGCCAGGCCTTCCGCGGTGAGCACGCCGAGATCATGCCCTTCGTCGAGAGCACGGTGAATTCCGAACTTTCCGGCAACATCATCGACATCTGTCCGGTGGGCGCATTGACCTCCAAGCCTTTTCGTTTCGCTGCGCGTACCTGGGAGTTGTCGCGGCGCAAATCGGTCAGCCCGCACGACAGCCTGGGCAGCAACCTGATCGTGCAGGTCAAGAACGACAAGGTATTGCGTGTGCTGCCGCTGGAGAACGAAGACATCAATGAATGCTGGCTGTCGGACAAGGATCGTTTCTCCTATGAAGCGCTCAACAGCGAAGAGCGGTTGACCAAACCGATGCTGAAACAGGGCGGGCAGTGGCAGGAAGTGGAGTGGAACGTGGCGCTCGACTATGCCGCGCATGCCTTGCGCGACGTGGCGAAAACCCATGGCGGTGCTGCAATTGGCGGACTGGTCAGCCCGCACGCCACAGTGGAAGAAATGTATCTTGCGCAGAAGCTGCTGCGTGGCATCGGCTCCGAAAATATTGATTTCCGCCTGCGCCAGACCGACTTCTCGGCTGATGGAAAACGCAAGGGCACACCCTGGCTGGGTCTGCGGGTCGCCGATATTCCCAAACTGGATCGTGTGCTGGTGATCGGCTCTTTCCTGCGCAAGGACCATCCGCTACTGGCCCAACGTCTGCGTCAGGCCGCCAAGCGCGGCACGCAGGTCAGTGTGATTCACGCGGCCGATGACGACCTGTTGATCAACCTATTTGCGCAGAGCATTGCCGCCCCTTCGCAGTTGCCAAACGTGCTGGCGCAAGTGGTCAAGGCTGTGGCTGAATTGAAAGGCGCTACCGCCGATGTCGCCATTGCCGGTGTCAGTGTTTCTGCTACTGCGAAAAAGATTGCCGAAAGTCTCGTCTCAGGCAGCAACAGCGCCGTACTGTTGGGAAACTTTGCTGTCCAGCATCCGCAGGCTGCTGTGCTGCAAGCGCTGGCGCAACAACTGGCAACGCTTGTCGGTGCGCGTTTCGGCATTCTTGGCGAAGCCGCCAACAGCGTCGGCGGGTACGCGGCAAAAGCCATCCCCGGTGCGGACGGACTCAATGCCGCACGCCAGCTCAGCGAACCACGCAAGGCCTATGTGCTGCTTGGCGTAGAACCTGATCTCGATTGTGCCGACGGGCGCGCCGCGCTGGCGGCCATGCAGCAGGCCGACGCGGTGGTAGTGATGGCCCAGTTCAAGTCTCTGGCGGCGCTCGAATACGCCGATGTCCTGTTGCCGGTTTCACCCTTCAGTGAAACTTCCGGCACGTTCATCAATACCGAAGGCCGGGTGCAGAGTTTCCATGCCGTGGTCAAGCCGAGCGGCGAAGCCCGTCCGGCCTGGAAAGTATTGCGCGTGCTCGGCAACCTGCTGCAGGTGGCCGGATTCGATTACGAAAACAGTGAACAGGTTCGCGCTGAAGCCTTGGGCGGCAAGCCGGAGTTTGTCGCCGGTCTCGACAATGGCATCGACGGTATTGCAATTACTTTGCCGGCTGCGGCTACCGGGTTGGAGCGCGTTGCCGATGTGCCGATCCACTTTGCCGATTCGCTGGTGCGACGTGCGCCCAGCCTGCAAAAATCCAAAGATGCTGAACCACCCACCGCACGCATGAACGCGGCGACGCTCACCAAGCTCGGCCTTGCCAACGGTGCTTTGGTCAAGATCAAGTCGGGGCAGGGTGAAGCGGCGTTGCTGGCGCAACTCGACGCCGGCGTGGCCGATGACTGTGTGCGTGTGGCTGCTGCTCACGTCACCACTTCAACGCTGTCAAATTCCGGCGTTCTGATTGTGGAGCGGGCATGATGGAGGCCCTGTTGCAGCCCTTACAAGCCTTCTTCGGCCCAATCTGGCCGCTGGTGTGGACCTTGGTCAAGATCGTCGGCATCATGATTCCGCTGCTGCTGTCGATGGCGTACATGACCCTGGCCGAGCGCAAGGTAATCGGCTACATGCATATCCGCCTTGGCCCCAACCGTGTCGGGTTCTGGGGATTGATGCAGCCGATTGCCGATGGCATCAAGCTGCTGTTCAAGGAAATCATCGTTCCGACCGGCGCCGATAAATGGCTGTTTTTTCTTGCTCCGATTTTCGCCCTGGCGCCGGCACTTGCAGTATGGGCCATCATTCCCTTCGCTGATGGCTGGGTACTGGCCAACGTCGATGCTGGCGTATTGCTGATGCTGGCGATCACCTCGTTCGGCGTCTATGGCGTGATCATCGCCGGCTGGGCCTCCAATTCGAAGTACCCGTTCCTTGGCGCCATGCGCGCCTCGGCGCAGATGGTGTCCTACGAAGTATCAATGGGCCTGGCGCTGATCTGTGTATTGATGGTGTCCAATAGCCTCAATCTGACCGACATCGTTCGCGTTCAGAATCACGGTTACTTTGCCGATCATGGCTGGGGATTGTTTTCATGGAACTGGTTGCCGCTGTTGCCGATGTTCGTGGTCTACCTGATTTCGGGCGTGGCCGAAACCAACCGCGCGCCCTTCGACGTGGTCGAAGGCGAATCGGAAATCGTCGCCGGCCACATGGTGGAATATTCAGGCATGGCCTTCGCGCTGTTCTTTCTCGCCGAATACACCAACATGATCGTTGTGTCGGCCATGGTCGCGATTTTCTTCCTCGGTGGCTGGTTGTCGCCGGTCGGTTTCCTGCAACATCTGCCCCTCGTCGGCTTCGCCTTCTCGGATGGTTTCCACTGGCTGGCGTTGAAGATGGCGGCAACGCTGTTCTTCTTCATCTGGATCCGCGCCACTTTCCCGCGCTACCGTTACGACCAGATCATGCGTCTGGGCTGGAAGGTATTCGTGCCGCTTTGTCTGTTGTGGATTTTCGTCATCGGCGTCTGGATGATGTCACCACTCAACATATTCAAGTGAAAGGCTGATCATGGGCGCCAGAGACTTTATCGGCAGTCTGTTCCTCAAGGAACTGGTCAAGGGCATGGCCCTCACCGGGCGTTATTTCTTCGCGCGCAAAATCACGGTCCAGTACCCCGAAGAAAAAACGCCGCAATCAAACCGTTTTCGCGGCCTCCACGCTTTGCGTCGCTACCCCAATGGTGAGGAACGCTGCATTGCCTGCAAGCTGTGCGAAGCAGTGTGTCCGGCGCTGGCGATCACCATCGAGTCGGCCGAGCGTGATGATGGCAGCCGTCGCACCACTCGCTACGACATCGACCTGACCAAATGCATATTCTGCGGCTTCTGCGAAGAGGCCTGCCCGGTTGATGCCATCGTCGAAACGCGTGTGTTCGAGTACCACGGCGAGAAGCGCGGCGATCTTTATTACACCAAGCAGATGCTGCTGGCCAATGGCGATCGTTACGAAGATCAGATCGCTGCCGACCGCGAGCAGGATGCCAAATTCAGGTGAGGGGTGAAGAGTGAGGAGTGAGGAGTTGAATTCAAAAACTGTGAGGCGCGGGGTAGAGGCTTTTACTCCTCACCCCTTACGCCTCACGCCTCACTGACAACAAAAATCATGGACTTCAAAACCATCCTCTTCTACATGCTGTCGGCGGTGATGATCTTCGCGGCTTTCCGCGTCATCACAGCGCGCAATCCGGTGCATGCGGCATTGTTTCTGGTGCTGGCGTTCTTCCAGGCTTCCGGACTATGGCTGTTGTTGCAGGCGGAGTTCCTCGCCGTGGCGCTGATCGTGGTCTATGTCGGCGCGGTGATGGTGCTGTTCCTGTTCGTGGTGATGATGCTGGACATCAACATCGAATCAGTACGACGCGGCTTCTGGAATCATCTGCCGTTGGGCGCAACCATTGGCGGGCTGATGGTGTTCGAGATGTTTGCCGTATTGAGCGGCCGCTACTTCGGTCTCGATGCCATGCCGCAACAGACCAACCCGGTGGGCTACAGCAATACCAAGGAATTGGGACGCCTGCTGTTCACCGACTTTGCCTATCCGTTCGAACTGGCTTCGGTGATCCTGCTGGTGGCGATCATTGCCGCCGTGGTATTGACCCACCGCAAGCGCAAGGACAGCAAGGTGATGCGCGTCGTCGATCAGTTGGCGGTGCGTCGTGAAGACCGCATCCGCATGGTCAACATGCCGTCGGAAAAGGAGACGGCAGAATGACCTGGGCGGGTGTTTCCCTGTCGCACTATCTGGTGCTCGGCGCAATCCTGTTTGCCATCAGCGTGGTGGGGATTTTCCTCAACCGCAAAAACCTGATCGTGCTATTGATGGCCATCGAACTGATGCTGCTGGCGGTGAATCTCAACTTCGTCGCCTTCTCGCACTACCTGCATGATCCGGCGGGCCAGTTGTTCGTGTTCTTCATTCTGACTGTGGCCGCCGCCGAGTCGGCGATCGGCCTCGCCATCCTGGTGGTGCTGTTCCGCAATCTTTCGACCATCAACGTCGAGGACCTCGACAGTCTCAAGGGCTGAGCGATGGACATGAAGACAACCTATCTGCTGATTCCGCTGGCGCCACTGTTCGGCGCAATCGTTGCCGGACTCTTCGGCAAGACCATCGGCCGCGCCGGCGCGCACTGGATCACTATCCTCGGCGTCGCGACTTCATTCGTTCTTTCCGTCTTCGTTTATCAGGACGTGGAAGCGGGGCATACCTGGAACGGGACGGTCTATACCTGGCTGCAATCCTCTGGGCTGAAGATGGAAGTCGGTTTCCTGATTGACCAGCTCACCGTGATGATGATGCTGGTCGTCACTTTCGTCTCGCTGATGGTGCACATCTACACCGTGGGTTACATGGCCGCTGATCCTGGCTACCAGCGTTTCTTCAGCTATATTTCGCTGTTCACCTTCTCGATGCTGATGCTGGTGATGAGCAACAACTTCGTCCAGTTGTTCTTCGGCTGGGAAGCGGTGGGCCTGGTGTCTTACCTGCTGATCGGTTTCTGGTACACGCGCCCAACGGCGATCTACGCCAACCTCAAGGCCTTCCTGGTGAACCGCGTCGGCGATTTCGGATTTTTGCTCGGCATTGGTTTGATTGCTGCCTATGCGGAAAGCCTCGATTACGCGACCGTGTTCGCACACAAGGACCAGCTCGCCGCCACCAGCATTGAACTGTTCAACGGCACCCCCTGGTCACTGGTGACCGTCATCTGCATCTGCCTGTTCATCGGCGCCATGGGCAAGTCGGCGCAGGTGCCGCTGCACGTCTGGCTGCCCGATTCGATGGAAGGCCCGACGCCGATTTCGGCGCTGATCCATGCCGCCACCATGGTGACCGCCGGCATTTTCATGGTCACACGCATGTCGCCGTTGTTCGAGCTCTCT
The DNA here is from genome assembly GCA_025360425.1 of Sterolibacteriaceae bacterium. Taxonomy (GTDB): domain Bacteria; phylum Pseudomonadota; class Gammaproteobacteria; order Burkholderiales; family Rhodocyclaceae; genus JANYCD01. Next base: position 7,008 of record JANYCD010000035.1, on the reverse strand, counting down.
GATGCGGCGCTGTCCTTCGTGCTGGTGATCGGTTCGATCACCGCGCTGTTCATGGGCTTCCTCGGCATCATCCAGAACGACATCAAGCGCGTGGTGGCCTACTCGACGTTGTCCCAACTCGGCTACATGACGGTGGCGCTCGGCGCCTCGGCCTATTCGGTGGCGGTGTTCCACCTGATGACCCATGCTTTCTTCAAGGCGCTGCTGTTCCTCGGCGCTGGCTCGGTGATCATCGGCTGCCACCATAATCAGGACATCCGCTACATGGGTGGCCTGTGGAAGCACATGCGCATTACCTGGATCACGTCGCTGATTGGTTCGCTGGCATTGATCGGCTTGCCGTTCTTCTCCGGCTTCTATTCCAAGGACTCGATCATCGAAGCCGTGGCGTTGTCGCATTTGCCCGGCTCCGGTTTTGCGTATTTCGCCGTGGTGGCGGGCGTGTTCGTGACCGCCTTCTATTCGTTCCGCATGTACTTCCTGGTCTTCCATGGCAAGGAACGCTACGACCAGCTGCCGCATGAAGAGCACGGCCACGACGATCATCACGGTGGTGGCACACCGCACGAATCGCCCTGGGTCGTATGGTTGCCGCTGGTGCTGTTGGCAATTCCGTCAGTGCTGATTGGCTACATGACCATCGAACCGATGCTGCATGGCGACTGGTTCGGTGCTTCGATTGTCATTGATGCCACCAGACATGCTTCGCTGGAAGAGATGACCAGGGAATTTCACGGTCCCTTCGAGATGGCGTTGCACGGCCTTGCCGCGCTGCCGTTCTTCCTTGCCATGGCTGGTGTTGCATTGGCCTGGTTCCTCTACCTCAAGCGTCCGGATATCCCCGCCATCATCAAGCAGCGCTTCGCGCCGATCTACACCCTGCTCGATAACAAGTACTACTTCGACAAATTCAACGAAGTGTACTTCGCCGGTGGCGCACGCCTGCTCGGGCGTGGTCTGTGGAAGGGCGGTGACCAGGCCTTGATCGACGGCGCTGTGAACGGCTCGGCGCAACTGGTTGGCCTGGTTGCTGCCGGCGCGCGGCTGCTACAGCGCGGACACATTTATCAATATGCCGCCTCCATGCTCGTCGGTGTTCTTGTACTGATGTGGCTGTTACTGAATCGCGCCTGATGAGAGCCTCCATCAAATGAATCACCACCTGTTGAGTCTTGCCATCTGGGTACCCATCTTCGGTGCCCTGCTGGTATTCATCGTTGGTTCCGAGCGGCCCGCTGCTGCGCGCTGGCTGGCACTTGGCGTGGCACTGGCGGGCTTTGTCGTGACGTTGCCGCTTTATCTTGGCTTCGATGCAAAGGAAGCCGGCATGCAGTTCATCGAGCAAATGCCGTGGATACGGCTGTTCCGGGCGCAGTATCTGCTCGGGGTCGATGGCATTTCCATGCTGTTTGTTCTGCTCAACAGCTTCATCACCGTGTTGGTGGTACTGGCCGGCTGGGAGGTGATCGAGGACAAGGTTGCCCAGTACATGGGTGCTTTCCTGATCATGTCGGGTTTGATGAACGGCATTTTCTCGGCACTCGACGGACTGCTGTTCTACATGTTCTTCGAGGCCAGCCTGATCCCGATGTACCTGATCATCGGCGTCTGGGGCGGCCCGAACCGCGTCTATGCCGCACTGAAGTTTTTCCTCTACACGCTGTTTGGCTCGCTGCTGATGCTGGTGGCCTTCGTCTATCTGTTCCTCCACTCAGGCAGCTTCAGCATTCTTGAGTGGCAGCAGTTGCCGCTCGACCAGACCGCGCAGACGCTGATCTTCCTTGCCTTCCTTGTTTCGTTTGCGGTCAAGGTGCCGATGTGGCCGGTGCATACCTGGTTGCCCGATGCCCACGTCGAAGCGCCGACTGGCGGCTCGGTGGTACTGGCCGCGATTGCGCTCAAGCTCGGCGCCTATGGATTCATCCGCTTCTCGCTGCCCATCGTGCCCGATGCGGCCCACGATCTCGCGCCATTCATGATCACGCTGTCGCTGATCGCCGTCATCTACATTGGTTTCGTCGCACTGGTGCAGGCCGACATGAAGAAGCTGGTGGCCTATTCATCGATCTCGCACATGGGCTTCGTGACTCTTGGTTTCTTTATCTTCAACCAGATCGGTGTCGAAGGCGCGCTGGTGCAGATGATCTCCCACGGCTTCGTCTCCGCAGCGATGTTCCTTTGCATCGGCGTCATGTACGACCGCCTGCATTCGCGCCAGATCGCTGACTATGGCGGTGTGGTGAACACCATGCCCAAATTTGCCACGCTGTTCGTGCTGTTCGCCATGGCCAATTCCGGCTTGCCGGCGACCTCCGGATTTGTTGGCGAATTCATGGTGGTGCTGGGTGCGGTCAAGTTCAATTTCTGGATCGGTTTTGCTGCCGCGACCACGCTGATTCTCGGTGCGGCCTACACGCTATGGATGGTCAAGCGCGTGGTGTTCGGCGCGGTCACCAACCCCAAGGTCGCTGCGCTGACCGACATCAACAAGCGCGAATTTCTGGTGCTCGGCGTGCTGGCGGCCTCAGTGCTGGCCATGGGCCTGTATCCCTTCCCCTTTACCGAAGTAATGCACGCTTCGGTGGACAACCTGCTCAAGCATGTCGCGACGAGCAAACTGATGTGACGGCGCGAGAACCCCAATGCTGAACAATTTTGTCATGCCCGACCTGATCCCGGCCCTGCCCGAGATCTTCCTGCTCGCCATGACCTGTGTGATCCTGCTTGCCGACCTGCTGGTCGGCAAAACACATCGCTCCGTGGTACCGCTGCTCAGCGTTAGTACGCTGCTGTTCTGCGGCGCGATTACCTTCTTCACTGCCGATGGTCACTCGGTGCTGACCTTCAGCAACATGTTCGTCGACGATCTGCTTTCCGATTTCCTCAAGCTGCTGACTTACGGCGCGGTGATCGTGATGCTCGTCTATAGCCGTAGCTATCTCAAGGCGCGCAATCTCGACAAGAGCGAGTTCTACCTGCTGGTGCTGTTCGCCACGCTGGGCATGATGGTGATGATTTCAGCCAATCATCTGCTGACCATTTATCTTGGGGTGGAGCTGCTCTCGCTCTCGCTCTATGCGCTGGTAGCCATCGACCGCGATTCGGCGCGCGCCACCGAAGCAGCGATGAAATATTTTGTCCTTGGCGCGCTGGCATCGGGCCTGCTGCTGTATGGCATGTCGATGCTGTACGGTGCTTCCGGCACGCTGCAAATCGACGTCATCGCGCGGGAAATCTACGAGGGCGACTACAACCATACCGTCATGCTGCTGGGGCTGGTGTTCATCGTCGCCGGTCTCGCCTTCAAGCTTGGCGTGGTGCCCTTCCACATGTGGATTCCCGATGTCTATGAGGGTGCGCCGACAGCGGTGACGCTCTTCATTGCCTCGGCGCCCAAGCTTGCCGGATTCGCCATCGTGATGCGTCTGCTGGTTTCCGGCATGTTCGAACTCGCACCGCAGTGGCAAACCATGCTGCTGCTGCTGGCCGTGCTGTCGATCGGCCTGGGCAACCTTGCCGCCATCGCGCAGAGCAATATCAAGCGCATGCTGGCGTATTCGGCGATTTCACACATGGGTTTCATGGTGCTGGCACTGACCGCCGGCGTAGTCGCAGGCGACCGTGCCTATGCGCTGTCGGCCTATACCTCGGCCATGTATTACACCATCGCGTATGTACTGATGTCGCTGGCATCGTTCGGCATGATCCTGCTGCTGTCACGCGCTGGCCATGAAGCCGAGAACCTTGACGACTTCAAGGGCCTGAACAAGCGCAGCCCGTGGTTCGCCGCCATCATGTTGGTGCTGATGTTCTCGATGGCCGGCATTCCCTTCTTCATCGGCTTTTTCGCCAAGTTCTCGGTACTGACGGTCATCGTCGCCGCCCGCCATGTCGGTGTCGCCGTATTCGCCGTGCTGTTCTCGCTGATCGGCGCCTTTTATTACCTGCGGGTGGTGAAGCTGATGTACTTCGATGCGCCGCTTGATCATGCGCCGATCGAGGCGACGTTGCCGTTCCGCGTATTGCTCTCGGCGAACGGCATCGCCATCGCGCTGCTCGGACTGTTTCCGCAATTCGTCATCGTCCCCTGCCTGGTAGCGCTGAGGCTTTCTCTCGGCGCCTAGTGACTCAAAGATGACGGTAGCACAGGCTCTTGTCGTCGTCCTCGCCATGGTGGCGGCCAACCTGCCGTTCTTCACCCGCAGAATTCTGTTTGTCGTTGCGCCACGTGCCGGTGAGAAAGCCTTCGGCTGGCGCCTGCTGGAGGCCGTTACCGGCTACTTCATTGTTGGTGCCATCGCCAAGGCATTGGAATCACGCGCCTACGGTTCGGTGTATCCGCAGGACTGGCAGTTCTATGCCATCACATTCTGTCTGTTCATCGTGCTGGCCTTCCCCGGTTTCCTGGTGCGTTATCTGTGGCGGCAGCGCAAGGCATAAGTCCAAATCCTTTCACCGCAGAGGACGCAGAGGACACTGAGGAAATCAAATTCCTCAACAATCTCGTGCTGTTTTGATGGAAGATTTTGCTGTCCTCTGCGTCCTCTGTGGTGAATAGTTTTTCTGGATGAAGCGATGAAAGATGAAGACCTGATCGAAACCGAACTGTCGAGCGAGGCAGTCTTTGATGGCGTACTGCTCCACGTTCGCAGTGATCGTGTCAGACTACCGAACGGCCATGAAAGCATTCGCGAATGGGTGGCCCATCCCGGCGCCGTGGTCGTCATTGCCGTGCTCGACAACAGCAAACTGCTGTTCGAACGCCAGTTCCGTTATCCGCTACGCCGCATCTTCCTCGAATTGCCCGCCGGCAAGATCGACGCCGGCGAACACCCGCTCGATACCGCGCGCCGCGAACTGAAGGAAGAAACCGGCTACAAGGCAAAAACCTGGGGCCACCTCGGCACCACGCATCCCTGCATCGGCTATTCGAACGAACGCATTGAAATTTTCATGGCGCACGGGCTGAGTTATGTCGGCCACGAGCGTGACCACAATGAATTTCTCGACGTGATCGAGATGAGTGTCGCCGATGCTGTGCTTGCGGTGCGAGATGCCGAGATCACAGATGCTAAAACGATCACTGCGTTGATATGGGCAGAAAAAGTCTTGTCCGGGGAGTGGACGCTCTCCGCATAACGGTTCTGATGGACGAGCCGGGCCACGCGACTAAACTGGTCATACCTGCCAGCGACGGTCAGGGGTGGTATTCACCGTTCAGCCGCTGATCCGAACGAAACGGGGCATCAAAACTCCGCTGCGCCGTGCACAAAGAAGAGCGCGCCCGTTTCACTTTCAATGGGGCCATGACGGCTGCCAGCCGGTGCGAAGTGATAGTCACCCGTGCGCATCAGGACGTCACCAAAAAAAACATCACCTTCGATCATCATGCATTCCTCGTCCCGGTCGTGATCGCATCGCGGCAGGCGGGTTCGGGGCGCCATGCGAATCAGGCGCGAATGACAAGCGCCGTCGGGGCGCAGGATGTGTTGCTGAACTCCGGGCGCGATCTCCGTCCATAAACCTTCGTCGACATGCTGTGTCGTGGCGGGTGAGCCACGATGCGGCAGCAAGCCAGCCAACAGTTCCAACATGGCCCAACGACCGCCGAGCGAGGTGCCGCGCAGAAAAACAATTCCCCCCTGCGGCGCCGTGATCCGTTCGTGACGGCTGCCCGGCAACGACAGGTGATAATCGCCGCGAGCCAGCATGTGTTCGTTCAGATAGAGGGCGCCATCAAGCACGATGCCTTCTTCAGCCCAGCGGTGGCGGTGCACCGGAAGATTGGCGCCCGCAGTCAGGAGCACCAGCACGGAATTTCCGTTTGGACCGCGATTCAGAAACTTCATCGCGACGCCGGTCTTGAACTGTTGCCATTCACCTTGCGTGGCGCGGTGGATGCGTAACCCGGCGTGACGAGCGGCGCTATCAGCAACGCGTGCGTCCAGGCGCTGGCGCAAAGCCTGCCGTCGCGTTGGCTGCGGTTCAATGGGATCAAGCGCGGCAGCAAGCGCATAAAGCAATTTGGCGTGGCCAGCGCTTTCAGTGTCATCGCCGCGATGGGGTTGGGGTTGGTCAGGTTTCATGGTGGTCCACCTTGTTCTGGAACTCGGGTTCAAGCACTTGCCGCAGCCGCGCCAGGGCTCGGCGCAAATGCGATTTCACCGTGCCCAACGGCAGGCAAGTGTGTGTCGAGATTTCTTCATGCGTCAAGCCGCGAAAAAAAGCCAGCGCTACCAGTTGGCGTTGCAAAGGCTCCAGATCGGCCAGCGCGCGATGCACGCATTGTTCTCGCTGCGTGGCGGCCAGCAGATCCTGAGGTTCGTCGCAGCCGCCCTGATCCTCGTTGGCAGCATTGGCGAGGAAGGTCATATCAGCTTCCAGTTGCACTGGCAGAATGCTACGTAGCGCATCCAAGGCCCGGCTGTGCGCGATGGTCATTACCCAGGTGATGGCGGTACCGCGGCGCGAATCGAATCGTGGCGCTTGTCGCCATACTTGCCAGAAAACGTCTTCGGCCACTTCTTCGGCCAGCCCCACATCGCGGGTCATGCGCAATGCGAGACCATACACACGCCCTATCAGCAACTCATAGAGTTTCGCCAGCGCATCTTCATCATGCCGGACAACGTGGCTGACCAGATCATTGAGCAGCGTATCTTCAACATGGCTCCGAGAAGGCATCGCCGGATGCGGCGAAGCAGGCAAACCGGCGGCAGTATCGTCAGCGGGCTGCTGCGTCAAATCGTCGGATACGGCGCCGTTCATGGATCTCCTTATTCCCCCTGCTGAAGGCCACGGTGTCATATAGCGACAACCGCGGCCTTTGGGACATTCAGAAGCTGACTGGCCCCGAATACAACATTCGGGGGCAGCGTGGATCAGCGTGAACCTTTGCGACGAATGGCGTCGATCTGGAAATCAGCCCACTTGCCACCGGCACCCCACTTGTACACCGGCGCCTTGCGTTCGTTCATGGCCATCGAGGCAATGAAATTGCCATTGCTC